>NZ_JARWPM010000078.1 GCF_029869215.1 Nocardia carnea | reverse complement strand
AGGGCGCGCCGGCGGGGTCGGGCGGAAGCGCGCTCGGAATGGGCGGCGGCGCCGGTAAGGGTTCCGGCGGTGGTTCCGGGATGGGATCGATCGCGGCGCTGGCCGCCCTGTTGGGGGTATTCCGCTACCTCGCGGGGGCCGTTGCGGTTGGGGGGGGCGCGGCCGGTCCGGGTCGAGCCGGTGAACATCAGATAGTCGCACGCGTCGACCAGGGCTTCGCCGACCACCGGCCCGGGTCCGGGTACGACGGCGAGCAGATCACGCGGCAGTCCGGCGCGGTAGAGCAGTTCGGCGCCCGCAAGGGCGGAAAACGGGGTCCGGCTGTCCGGTTTCAGGACGACGGCGTTACCGGCCAGCAAGGCGGGTATCGCATCGCCGAGCGAGAGAACCAGCGGATAGTTCCACGGGGCGATCACCGCGACCACCCCGCATGGCCGGGCACCGACCCGGGCACGGTTCAGTATCGGGAAGGCGCCGGGTACGCGCTGCTCGTCCAGCAGCCCGGGCGCCACCCGCGCGAAGTAGCGGGCCGCGAACATCAGCCCCATCACTTCCTCCTGGGCCGCCCACCGGGCCTTGCCGGTCTCCGCCTGGATCACATCCATCAGCGCGGACCGCCGCGTAACGACCGCGTCCCGGAAGCGGTGCAGTACCCGGGCCCGCTCGGCGGCCGGGCGCGCCGCCCAGTGCGGTTGCGCGGCCCGCGCCCGCGCGACGGCCACCGCCACATCCTCGGCCGTCCCCACGGGTACGGAACCGAGCGGAGCACCTGTGAAGACCTCGTCGATCGTGCGTTGTGGCCGCGATCCGGCCGCGTCGATCGCGGCCAGGGCGCTCAAGCGGTCGAAGACCGCGGTATCCGGGGCGGGCATCGGTGCCTCCTACCTGTCGGTAATCCACGGGATGCAGACGAATCTACCCAGTCGGCGGCCCACGGTGTGGGTGCCCACCCGCCACCTCCGCCGGTCGCGGCGTCGAACGGAGTCCTGTTCAATGGGATTCGATGTGCCGGATGCGGGTCGAAAGGTTATTTTGTGGCGATGTTCAGAGCGAGGCTCGGTGTCCGCGCCCGGATCCTGGCGATCGCGCTCATCCCGAGCCTCACCCTGTTGGTGGTCGGTGTCGGCGCGACGGGCTATCTGATCGACCAGGGTCAGCACGACCGCCAGGTGACCGAGGCGATGCGCGCCGCATCCGGCCCCACCCGCGCCGTCTACGAGATCGTCCAGAACGAACGGCGGCTCACCCTGTCCTACCTATCCGGTGACCCGGCGGCCGCCGACGCACTGGGCGCGGTACGGCCCAACAGCGAACAGGCGCTACGCGATCTGCTCACTTCCTCGCAGCGCCTGCGTGAGTTGCAGCCCGACGAGATCGGCAGCGATGTCGGGTCGTTTGCCACCCTTGTCCAGCAGCTGAACAATATCCGCGTCGCGGTCGACGCCCGCGCTGTCTCCGCCGGCGACGCGTACACCTTCTACGCCCGGCTGCTCGACGCCCTCGCGGTCGGTGCCCAGGTCTCGCAATCCTTCGCTCCCGACGCGGACTCGGCCATCGAACTGGCTCGCGGCACCCGGATCATGCACACCCTGGAGGCGGCCGCGCGCAGCCATGCGCTGGCAGGCGCCGCGCTCCGCAACGGCAAGCCGGTGGCGCTGCCGGCGGAATTCCTCCAGCGGACCGGCTTCTACCACACCGAAACGGCGCTGCTGGCCGCCGAACTCGACCCCGCGCTCGGCGAACGGCTGAACAACCTGCTCAGCAGCCCGCAGTGGCAGCTGCTCAGCCGCACCGAGGACACGCTGCTGGGGCGCGGCCTCTCCCCCGGCGACACCGAGGAGAGCACCGCCGGCCTGCCGCCGGCGCAGCTCGCCGCCTGGCAGGCCGCGGCCGACCACGTGAGCCACGAACTGCTGGAACTGTGGGACGACCAGAACGCGATCATGCAGCAGGCCTCGCTGGACGCCGCCGCCCGCACCACCACCCAGTCGCTACTGATCGGGCTCGCCGTGCTGGTGATCTCCGCGGCGGGATTCGGTATCTCGCTGGTGCTGGCGAACCGCTTCATCCACCGGCTGGTGCGGTTGCGCGACCATACGCTCGCGCTGGCCGACGAACGGCTGCCGGATATGCTCGAACGGCTCCGCGCCGGAGAAGAGATCGACGAAACCGAGGCCGCGGCGAAGCTCGATTTCGGGCACGACGAACTCGGCGCGGTGGCGACGGCGTTCGAACACGCGCACGCGGTGGCCGTCACGGCCGCCGTCACCGAGGCGCGCACCCAGGAAGGCGTCAAATCGATCTTCCTCAATATCGCCCACCGCAGCCAGATCGTGGTTCACAAACAGCTGGAGATCCTGGACGAGGCCGAACGGCGCGAAGAGGACCCGGCCATGCTGGACGTCCTGTTCAAGCTCGACCACCTGGCCACCCGCGAACGCCGTAACGCCGAAAACCTCATCGTGCTCGGCGGTGGGAAACCGGGCCGCCAGTGGCGCGCCCCCGTCCCGCTGGTGGACCTGGTGCGCAGCGCGGTCGGCGAAACCCAGGACTATCCGCGCGTGCGGCTGGCCCGGCTGCCGGACGTGCGGGTGGCCGGTAGCGCGGTCGGCGACCTCATCCACCTGCTCGCCGAACTGGTCGACAACGCGACTTCGTTCTCGCCGCCGCAATCGCGGGTGCAGGTCACCGGCTCGGTGATCGGCAAAGGGGTGGCCGTGGAGATCACCGATCAAGGGATGGGCATCACCGCCGACAGCCGCGAGCGGCTCAACGACATCCTGCAGAACCCGCCGAATTTCGAGGTCGCCTCGCTGCAGCGCGATTCGCGGCTGGGGATCTTCGTGGTCGCCCAGCTCGCCGCCCGGCACGGAATCTCGGTGCGCTTGTGGGAATCCGAATACGGCGGCGTCCGCGCGGTGGTCATCATCCCGTCGATGTTGCTCACCGACGCCGCGGAGGAAACCGCACCGCTGCCCGGCTTGTCCCGTCCCGCCCTGCCTCCGCCGGCACCGGAGGAACGTGTCGGCAATGCTGCCGGGTCGGTCGCCGCGGCGACCCTCGTCGAGGATCGCGCGCCCGGCGGCGCACCGGCCGATTCGGTACCGGCCGCTCCCGCGAACCCGGATCCGGCGCCGGCGGATACCCGGGCGCCGGCCCCCGCGGCGGAGACCGCGGACACCTCGGCGGAGCCGGGCGTACTGCCCGACGGTCGTCCGGCTTTACCACGCCGCTCCAGGCAGGCTAAAGTCGCACCGCGACCGGAAGTTTCGGGCGCCCAGCAGGCCGCAACGGCGCGGCCGCGCTCGGCCGAACAGGCCCGAGACCTGATGGCGGCGATCGAGATCGGCACCCGGCAGGGCCGCAAGCCTGTGCCCCCCGCGGATTCCGGCGCCGCCGACCAGGCGCCGGACGGCGCATCCCCGGATGAACAGGAAGGCTAAGTGTCCACTTCCACTCAAGGTGACCTGAACTGGCTGCTCGACGACCTCGTCGAACGACTCGCGGGGGTCCGGCTGGCGGTCGTACTGTCCACCGACGGCATGCTGCTCGGCCACTCCTCCAAGATGGACCGCACCGAGGCCGAGCATTTCGCGGCCATGTCCTCGACCCTGCACGGTCTGGCGCGCAGTGCGGGCGCACGGTTCGAGGGCGGGAGCGTGCGGCAGGCGGTGATCGAACTCGACCACGCCGTGCTGTTCGTGACCTCTGCCGGTGACAACGCCTGCATCGCGGTCCAGGCCGCGGCCGAAGCCAATCTCGGCATGGTGGCCTACGAGATGAACCTGACCGTGCAGCGGGTCGGCAACCATCTCTCGACCAGTTCCCGCAGCGGAACCGGGGACCGACCGCAGCAACCGTGAGAACAGCGATACGGCGATGACCGGTACACGGGATTCCTGGTTCGACGACGATGCCGGACCTCTGGTGCGGCCGTACGCGATCACCCGGGGCCGCACCGTCGGCGCCGGACACGACCTGGATATGCTCACGGTCGTGGTCAGAGCTCGCGGTGCCCCGCCGCTGCGTCGTATCGAACCCGAATATCTCGATATCGTGCAGTTGTGCACGGAACCACAGACAGTGGCGGAGGTGGCAGCCGCCTTGAAACTGCCGCTGGCGGTGACCAAGATTCTCGTCGGAGATCTGATCGGTGACGGCCATCTGATCTTCCGGGCTCCGGCGCAGATGGAGTCCGGTCCCGGCGACTTCAACATATTGCGAGCGGTACTGGATGGAATCCGAAAAATTTGACCCTGCCCGGATCGACCCCGCGGCGCCCGCCTTGGCCGCGTCGGTCAAGGTCCTCATAGCCGGCGGCTTCGGCGTCGGCAAGACCACCATGGTGGCCTCCATCAGTGAGATACCGCCGCTGCGCACCGAGGAGATGATCACCGAACTCAGTACGGGGATCGACGATCTGTCGGGTGTCGAATCCAAGACCACTACGACGGTGGCCCTGGACTTCGGCCGCATCACCATCGACAAGGATCTGGTGCTGTACCTGTTCGGCACGCCCGGCCAGGACCGGTTCTGGTTCCTGTGGGACGAACTCGCCCGGGGTGCGCTCGGGGCGGTGGTGCTCGCCGATACCCGCCGGCTCGGGAACTCGTTCGCCGCCATCGACTATTTCGAGCGGCGCGGCCTCCCGTTCCTGGTGGCGGTGAACTGTTTCGACGGCGCACCGCGCTACACCATCGACGAGGTCCGCGATGCGCTCGACCTCGACCGGTCGATCCCGGTGATGCTCTGCGACGCCCGCGACCGGGTCTCGGCGAAGAATGTGCTGCTCAGCCTGATCGAGCATCTCATCGATCGGGCGACCCGGCCTGATCTCACGGCCAATCCGGGCTGAGCGGCGGGCCGGTGGCCGGTTCCGTCCTCGGTCGCGGCGGTAGCGGTACTGCTGCCCGGTGGGCCCGCCTCCGGGCGGTCACCCACGGGCACCACTGCCGGATCACTGCGGCCGTGCCGGATGCTCCCGAGCGCAGTCCGTATGTGCCCCGGCGTCGTCGCCGGAGAAAGCGACGACCACCCCCGGCTCCGGCTTGTCGGCCGGACCGGCCGGACGCCCGTCAGCGCAGCGCGCCCGCGGCGTGCAGTTCATCGAAGAGCAGCCGGTCCACCGGCGGCACCTGCGGACGTTCGCGGTAGCCGAACCAGGCGAGCTCGGCGATCTCACTGCTGGCCCGCAACTCGCCCCGGTACTCGGCGCGGTAGCAGCTCATCCGGACCCGCGCGGCACCGTCGACGGCCTCGTATACGCCCACCGGCTCGACGGTGGCGGGTACCAGCGTGACGGTGAGTTCCTCGGCGATCTCGCGGACCAATGTCTGCTCGTCCGATTCACCCGGTTCCCGCTTACCGCCCGGGATATAGAAGACGGCCTTGCCGCGCGGGCGGGCGCACAGGATCCGGCCGTCCTCGATCAGTACCCAGGCGACCGTATCGATCAGTTCGCCGACCAACTCGTCCGTCACGCCGGCAGCTTAGCGGTAGCGCCGCCGGGCCATCTCGGCGAAGGTGCCCCCACTCGCCCGGCCGCGGACGTACCATGCGGACGTGGCCGATGCGAATCCTCCCGCCGTGCTGCGGGTCCTGGTCTACAGCAACGATGCCGACACCCGGAGCCAGGTGATGCTGGCGCTCGGGCGCCGCCCGCATCCGGATCTACCGCCGTTCGACTATCTCGAGGTGGCCACCGCACCGGTGGTACTGCAGCGCATGGACGCCGGCGCGGCCGATCTCGCGATTCTCGACGGCGAATCGGCCCCGGTCGGCGGGATGGGTGTGGCCAAACAGCTCAAGGACGAGATCGACGACTGCCCACCGTTGGTGGTGCTCACCGGCCGTGCCGACGATGCGTGGCTGGCGAACTGGTCACGCGCCGAGGCCGTGGCGTCCCATCCGATCGACCCGCTACGGCTCACCGAGATCGTGGTCGATCTGCTGCGCCGCCGTACCGCCGCCTGAGCGCGTCAGGCCTGAAGGCGGCAGCGCAGCGTCACCACGCAGGGCCCGCGCACAGGCACAACAGACACAGCCTGAGCGCGTCAGGCCCGGAGGCGGCCACGTAGGGTGACCGCGCGGGCCCGCGCTCAAGCGAGATAGGCACAGCTCGAGCGCATCAGGCCGGCCGCAGCGACATAGTCGCCGATTACGTTCTTTCGCTCATAAATCTCAGTGTCGAATTCGATCAAACGGGTCTCCGAATCCGCGTTCGTGCTGCTGCGACGGTTGTAGGCTGTGCTTTAGCTCACAAGAGCGCGGGCGATGACATATAACCCGCGCCACCGAATCTTCCCCCAGCCCATTTCTCGAAATCCGGGGACGGTCCGGCGGCGCGGGCTCACCCATCGACCGCCCGACCCCGTACGCGGGTCCCACGGCACAACCGGCGGGGCCCGGAGTTCGCAAGGAGGGGAAGCGCAGTCGTGAACACCGAACTGCCGATTCTGGTCCTCGGCGCGGTAGCCGCCGCGTTCGCGGTCATCTCGGTCCTTATCGCCGGCCTCATCGGGCCCAAACGCTACAACCGCGCGAAACTACAGGCCTACGAATGCGGTATCGAGCCGACACCGCATGCGGTCGCCGGAGGCGCGGGAAGCACTACCGGGCAACGCTTTCCGGTGAAGTACTACCTCACCGCGATGCTGTTCATCATTTTCGATATCGAGATCGTGTTCCTCTACCCGTGGGCGGTCCATATCGATGCGCTCGGGGTGTTCGGCCTGGTCGCGATGGCGCTGTTCATCGTCAATGTCTCGGTCGCCTACGCCTACGAATGGCGGCGCGGCGGCCTCAGCTGGGACTGAGCCGCGAACCTCCGATCAGCCGCAGCCCGCGCACCGGCGCGGGCCCGAAGCCCCAGGGAGTAGTCGGATATGGGTTTGGAAGAGAAACTGCCCAGTGGTTTCGTCCTCAGCACGGTCGAGGCCATGGCGGGGTATATGCGCAAGGGGTCGCTATGGCCGGCCACCTTCGGCCTGGCCTGCTGCGCCATCGAGATGATGGCCACCGGCGGTGGCCGTTTCGATTCGGCGCGGTTCGGGATGGAGGTGTTCCGGGCCTCGCCCCGGCAGGCGGATCTGATGATCGTCGCGGGGCGGGTGAGCCAGAAGATGGCGCCGGTGCTGCGACAGGTCTACGACCAGATGACCGAGCCGAAATGGGTCCTGGCCATGGGGGTCTGCGCGTCCTCGGGCGGGATGTTCAACAATTACGCGATCGTGCAGGGTGTGGATCACGTGGTCCCGGTCGATATCTATCTGCCGGGCTGTCCGCCGCGGCCGGAGATGCTGCTCAACGCGATTCTGGCGTTGCACGACAAGATCCAGCACACCCCGATGGGAGTGAACCGCGCCGAGGCGATCCGGGCCGCGGAACAGGCCGCCCTCGCCGCGACCCCGACGATCCGGATGGAGGGTTTGCTGCGATGAGCACCGAGCGCCCCGAATCCACCGACAGCCGGGCCGTGGAGCCCGAGCAGCCGATCGGACCGCACGACGAGGTGATCGGCCGGCGCCGCGGGATGTTCGGCATCTCCGGTAGCGGAGACACCTCCGGATACGGCCGGCTGGTTCACGAGATCGCCCTGCCGGGCGGGACTCCCCCGCCCTACGGCGGCTACTTCGATTCGGTGGTCGAACTGCTGCGCACCGCGCTGTCCACCGGCGCCGGGTTCGCCGCCGCGATCGAGAAAGTGGTGGTGGACCGCGGCGAATTGACCCTGCACGTGCGGCGCGAACATCTGGTGGCGGTGGCGCGTGCCCTGCGTGACGATCCCGCCCTGCGGTTCGAACTGTGCCTCGGCGTGAGCGGCGTGCACTACCCGGACGAAACCGGCCGCGAACTGCACGCCGTCTACCATCTGAACTCGATCACGCACGGTCGGCGGCTGCGGCTCGAGGTGGCCGCGCCGGACGCCGATCCACATATCCCCTCGCTGTACCGCGTGTACCCGACCTGTGACTGGCACGAGCGGGAAACCTACGACTTCTTCGGTATCCGGTTCGACGGGCACCCCTCGCTGACCCGGATCACCATGCCCGACGACTGGCGCGGTCACCCCCAGCGCAAGGACTACCCGCTCGGCGGGATCCCGGTCGAGTACAAGGGCGCGCGGATACCGCCGCCCGATGAGCGGAGGGCCTACAGCTGATGAGTGAAATCGATACGCGGCCCGGAGTTTCCGGCGGGCCGGACCACGACGACTCGGGGGCGCCCATGTCCCCGCCCGTGGCCGGACGGGATTCCGGACAGCAGGTGGTCACCGTGGCCGGCCAGGATTGGGACGATGTCGCCGAGGCGCTGCGCGGCGCCGGCGAGGAACGCATCGTCGTCAATATGGGCCCGCAACATCCGTCCACGCACGGCGTGTTGCGGCTCATCCTGGAGATCGAGGGCGAAACCGTCGTCGAGGCCCGCTGCGGAATCGGCTATCTGCATACCGGAATCGAGAAGAATCTCGAATTCCGGACCTGGGCGCAGGGCGTCACCTTCGTGACCCGGATGGATTACTTGTCCCCGTTCTTCAACGAGACGGCGTTCTGCCTCGGCGTGGAGCGGCTGCTGGGAATCACCGAGGATATCCCCGAACGCGCCACCGTGGTCCGGGTGCTGCTGATGGAGCTCAATCGCATCTCCTCGCATCTGGTGGCGCTGGCGACGGGTGGTATGGAACTCGGTGCGCTCACCCCGATGCTGTTCGGTTTCCGGGAACGGGAACTGATCCTGGACGTTTTCGAGGCCATCACCGGCCTGCGGATGAACCACGCCTATATCCGGCCCGGTGGCCTCGCCCAGGATCTGCCGGACAACGGGGTCACGAAGGTGCGCGAACTGCTCGAGCTCATGCCGAAACGGCTGCGCGATATGGAGCATCTGCTCACCCACAACCCGATCTTCAAGGCGCGCACCCAGAACATCGGCTACCTGGACCTCACCGGATGTATCGCACTGGGGGTCACCGGTCCGGTGCTGCGGTCCACCGGGCTCCCGCACGACCTGCGCAAGGCCATGCCCTATTGCGGTTACGAGACCTACGAATTCGAGGTGCCGACCACCGATACCTGCGACTGCTACGGCCGCTACCTCATCCGGATCGAGGAGATGAAGGAGTCGCTGAAGATCGTGGAACAGTGCCTGGACCGGCTGCGCCCCGGCCCGGTGATGGTCTCGGACAAGAAGATCGCCTGGCCCGCCGATCTCACCCTCGGCGACGACGGACTCGGGAACTCGCCCCGGCATATCGGCAAGATCATGGGTACCTCCATGGAGGGGCTGATCCATCATTTCAAGCTGGTCACCGAGGGTATCCGGGTGCCGCCGGGGCAGGTCTACGCCGCGGTGGAATCACCGCGCGGGGAACTGGGGGTGCATATGGTCAGCGACGGCGGAACGCGGCCCTACCGTGTGCATTATCGCGACCCGTCCTTCACCAATCTGCAGGCGGTGGCCGCGATGTGCGAGGGCGGCATGGTCGCCGATGTGATCGCCGCCGTGGCCAGTATCGACCCGGTGATGGGCGGTGTGGACCGATGACCGAGATCTTGTTGCGGTTGAGTACCCGGCCGGAACCCTATCCCGGCGAGGTCCGGGGACGGCTGGAGCCGGAGGCGAAGGAGATCATCGGGCGGTATCCGCAGGCCCGGTCGGCGTTGCTGCCACTGCTGCATCTGGTGCAGGCGGAGGAAGGCTATGTGAGCAGTACCGGGATCGAGTTCTGCGCCGAGATGCTGGGGCTCACCGGTGCCGAGGTGACGGCGGTCGCCACCTTCTATTCCATGTACCGCAGGACCCCGACCGGCGATTATCACGTCGGTGTCTGCACCAACACCTTGTGCGCGGTCCTCGGCGGCGACGCCATCCTCGCCACCCTGCGCGACCACCTGGGAATCGCGCACGGGGAAACCACGCCGGACGGCAAGGTGACCCTCGAGCACATCGAATGCAATGCGGCCTGTGACTACGCGCCGATCATCATGGTGAACTGGGAGTTCTTCGACAACCAGACCCCGGAATCGGCGAAGGCGCTGGTCGACGAACTGCGCGCCGGGCAGCCTGTCACACCCACCCGGGGCGCTCCACTGTGCACCTTCCGGGAGACCGCGCGCGTGCTGGCGGGTTTCCCGGATACCCGCCCCGACGTCCTGGACGGCGAGCCGGGCGGGCCGACGCTCGCGGGTCTCGAGATCGCGCGCGAGCAGGGTATGCAGGCGCCGGAAGCCGGCGAGGACGGTGCGCGATGACCTTGACACCGGTGCTGAGCAAACACTGGGATCTGCCGCGTTCGTGGACACTGGACACCTATCGCGCCCACCACGGCTACGAGGCGCTGCCGATCGCGTTCGGTATGACACCGGACGAGGTCATCGCCACCGTCAAGGACGCGGGGCTGCGGGGCCGCGGGGGAGCCGGTTTCCCGACCGGGATGAAATGGGGTTTCATCCCGCAGGGCCCCGAACCCGACGGCAGTATGAAACCGCACTATCTGGTGGTCAATGCCGACGAGTCCGAGCCGGGCACCTGTAAGGACATCCCGCTCATGCTCGCCTCGCCGCATTCGCTGATCGAGGGCGTGATCGTCGCGGCCTACGCCATTCGCGCCGCGCACGCCTTCATCTACCTGCGGGGTGAGGTGGTGCCGGTGCTGCGCCGCCTGCAGGCCGCGGTGTCCGAGGCCTACGCCGCCGGGTTGCTGGGGCACAACATCCTCGGCTCGGGGTACGACCTCGAGCTCACCGTGCACGCCGGCGCCGGCGCCTATATCTGCGGTGAGGAGACGGCACTGCTGGATTCGCTGGAGGGCCGGCGCGGACAGCCGCGGCTGCGGCCGCCGTTCCCCGCGGTCGCCGGGCTCTATGCCAGCCCGACCGTGGTCAACAATGTGGAGTCGATCGCCAGCGTGCCGCCGATCCTGCGCAACGGTCCCGGCTGGTTCCGGTCCATGGGTACCGAGAAATCGCCCGGTTTCACGTTGTATTCGCTGTCCGGGCATGTGACCCGGCCGGGTCAGTACGAGGCGCCGCTCGGGGTGACACTGCGCGAACTGCTCGGTTACGCGGGCGGGGTCCGCGCCGGTCATCAGCTGAAGTTCTGGACGCCGGGCGGGTCGTCGACTCCCTTGTTCACCGCCGAACACCTCGATGTGCCGTTGGATTACGAGAATGTGATGGCACACGGGTCGATGCTGGGCACCAAAGCGCTGCAGATCTTCGACGACACCACCTGTGTGGTGCGGGCCGTACTGCGCTGGACCGAGTTCTACGCGCACGAATCGTGCGGGAAATGCACCCCGTGCCGGGAGGGCACGTACTGGCTGGTGCAGTTGCTCACCCGGCTCGAGGCCGGGCTCGGCACCCCCGCCGATCTGGACACACTGCTGGATATCGCCGACAACATCAACGGTAAATCGTTCTGCGCACTCGGCGACGGCGCGGCCAGCCCGATCGTGTCGTCGATGAAGTACTTCCGCGACGAGTACATCGCCCACCAGGAACAGGGTGGCTGCCCCTTCGACCCGGCGCGCGCCACCGCCTGGGCCCCGATCGCGGCCGGAGAGGTAATCCCATGACAGCCACCGTCAGTTCCGATTCCGCCGATCTGCAGCCCGCCGATCTGGTCACCCTCACCATCGACGGCACCACGGTCAGTGTTCCGGCCGGCACCCTGCTCATCCGCGCCGCGGAACTGATCGGGGTCCAGATCCCGCGGTTCTGCGACCATCCGCTGCTCGCGCCGGTGGGTGCCTGCCGCCAGTGCCTGGTGGAAGTGGAGGGCCAGCGCAAACCGGTGGCCTCCTGCACCATGGCCGTCGCCGAAGGGATGGTCGCGCACACCCAGCTGAGTTCGCCGGTGGCGGAGAAGGCGCAGCAGGGTGTGATGGAACTGCTGCTGATCAACCATCCGCTGGACTGCCCCGTCTGCGACAAGGGCGGCGAATGCCCGCTGCAGAACCAGGCCATGTCCACCGGACGCACCGAATCGCGGTTCGAAGGTGTCAAACGCACCTTCCCGAAACCCATTCCGCTGTCGAGCGCGGTCCTGCTGGACCGGGAACGCTGTGTGCTGTGCGCCCGCTGCACCCGCTTCTCCCAGCAGATCGCCGGCGACCCGTTCATCGAGTTGCTCGACCGCGGGGCCTTGCAGCAGGTCGGTACCGCCGAACACGAACCGCTGGATTCGTATTTCTCCGGGAACACCGTGCAGATCTGCCCGGTGGGTGCGCTCACCGGTACCAGCTACCGCTTCCGGGCCCGCCCCTTCGACCTGGTGTCCAGTCCCAGTGTCTGCGAGCATTGCGCCTCGGGATGCGCGCAGCGCACCGACCACCGCCGCGGCAAGGTACTGCGCCGCCTGGCCGGTGACGACCCCGCGGTCAACGAGGAATGGAACTGCGACAAGGGGCGCTGGGCGTTCACCTACGCCACCGAACGGGACCGCATCACCACCCCGCTGCTCCGCGGCCCCGGCGGCGAACTGACACCGTGTTCGTGGTCGGAGGCCCTGGCCGCCGCCGCGCGCGGACTACGGGCCGGGGTGGGGAACGCGGCGGTGCTGCCGGGCGGGCGGGTCACCGAGGAAGAAGCGTACGCCTACGCCAAATTCGCCCGGATGGTGCTGGGGACCAACGATATCGATTTCCGCGCCCGCGCCCATTCCGCGGAGGAAGCGGAGTTTCTCGGCGCCTGGGTAGCCGGGCATACCGATTCGGTCACCTACGACAGCCTGGCCGCCGCGCCGGTGGTACTGCTCGCGGGGTTCGAACCCGAGGAGGAATCGCCCATCGTCTATCTGCGGCTGCGCAAAGCGGCCCGGACCCGCGGGATGCCGGTCTATTCCGTGGCCGCGTACGCCTCCCGCGGGCTCGAGCGGATGTCGGGCACCCTGATTCCCGCGGTCCCCGGCACCGAGGCCGCCGTACTCGCCACCCTCACCGCGCCCGACGCCGAACCGAATCCGACGGTGTCGACGGTGGTTTCGACGCAGCTGGCGCAACTCCTGCGCGAACCCGGTGCCGTGATCCTCGCCGGCGAACGGCTGGCCGCGGCACCGGGGGCGCTGTCCGCGACGATCCGGCTTGCCGCCGAGACCGGCGCCGCCCTCGCCTGGGTCCCGCGCCGGGCGGGCGAACGCGGCGCGGTGGAGGCCGGTGCCCTGCCCGGGTTGCTTCCGGGTGGCCGGCCCGTCACCGACGCCGCGGCGCGGCGGCAGGTGTGCGAGGTATGGGGTATCGAGGAACTGCCCGCCGTGCCGGGACGCGATACGGGGACGATCCTCGACGGCAGCGGCCGGGTCGGCACCCTGGTGATCGGCGGCGTCGAACTTGCCGATCTCCCCGATCCCGCCGCGGCAGCCGCGACCCTCGCCGCCGCGGATTTCGTGATCTCGCTCGAACAACGGCACAGCGCGGTGACGGCACACGCCGATGTGGTGTTCCCGGTGGCCACGGCGATGGAGAAATCCGGTACCTACCGCACCTGGGAGGGCCGGCCGCGCCCGTTCGCGGCAGCGCTGACCGAGAGCACGGTGCGCCGCACCGCCGCCCCGATGACCGATCAGCGCGTACTGCACAGTCTCGCCGCGGAGCTGGGGGTCGCGCTGGGGCTGCCCGATACCGCCGCCGCCCGCACCGAACTCGACCGGCTGGCCGGCTGGACCGGGGCCACCACCGCACCGCCGATGTATCCGGCGGCGACGGTCACCGAGCCCGGTCCCGGCACCGCGATCCTGGCCGGCTGGCGCATGCTGCTCGATCGCGGCCGTATGCAGGACGGGGAACCGAATCTTGCCGGCATCGCCCGCGCGGCGGTGGTGCGCATGTCGGCGGCCACGGCCGCGGAAGCCGGTGCTGCCGAGGGCGATCAGGTCACGGTCGGCACCGCCCGCGGCACCGTCACCCTGCCGCTGGTCGTCACCCGGATGCCCGACCGGGTGGTGTGGCTGCCGATGAACTCACCCGGCTGCTCGGTCCACCAGGATCTGGGCGCCGGACCGGGCAGCGTCGTCACCGTACGGCGCGCCGAACCGACGGAGGCCTGCGACCATGACTGATCTGTCCCTTTTCGGTCACGACCCGCTGTGGCTGGTCGCGGCCAAAGCCGTGCTCATCTTCGTCTTCCTGCTCCTGACCGTCTTGTTCGGTGTGCTGATCGAGCGCAAGGTGGTGGCCTGGATGCAGATGCGGGTCGGGCCCAACCGGGTCGGGCCCAAGGGCCTGCTGCAGAGCGCGGCCGACGGCGTGAAGATGGCGTTCAAAGAGGACATCGTCCCGGCGATCGTCGACAAACCCATTTTCGTCCTCGCCCCGATCATCTCGGTGATCGCGGCGGTGATGGCCTTCGCGGTGATCCCCTTCGGGCCGGAGGTCTCGGTCCTCGGGAACACCACCGCGCTGCAGCTCACCGACCTGCCCGTGGGTGTGCTCTACATTCTGGCGATCACCTCGATCGGCGTTTACGGCATCGTACTGGCCGGCTGGGCCTCCGGTTCGACCTATCCGCTGCTCGGCGGTCTGCGCTCGACCGCCCAGGTGATCTCCTACGAGATCGCCATGGCGCTGTGCTTCGCGGCGGTATTCCTGCTGGGCGGCACCATGTCGACCTCGGGCATCATCGCCGCCCAGCAGCCCACCTGGTACGTCTTCCTGCTGCTGCCGTCGTTCCTGATCTACTGCATCTCCATGGTCGGCGAGACCAACCGCGCACCGTTCGATCTGCCCGAGGCCGAAGGGGAACTCGTCGGCGGTTTCCACACCGAGTACTCGTCGCTGAAGTTCGCGATGTTCATGCTCGCCGAGTACGTGAACATGGCGACGGTATCCGCGCTGGCCACCACCATGTTCCTCGGCGGCTGGCGGGCACCGTTCCCGATCAGCCTGTGGGAGGGCGCGAATTCCGGCTGGTGGCCGCTGCTGTGGTTCACCGCCAAGGTGTGGATGTTCCTGTTCGTCTTCATCTGGTTGCGCGGCACGCTGCCGCGGCTGCGCTACGACCAGTTCATGAATCTCGGCTGGAAACTGCTCATTCCGACCTCGCTGGCATGGGTCATGGTGGTGGCCACCGCCCGGGTTCTCGACCTCGAGGGTTACGCAGCAGGCACCCCGATCCTGGTCGTCGCCGGCGTGCTGATCACCGCGTTGCTGATCGGGTTGTTCCTGCGGGCGGGCCGCGCACCCGCCCGCGCGCCCGAATTCGCGCCCGAGGACGAGCTCCCGGCACCGGCCACCGGGCAGCAGCCGAGCGGTTCCGAGGTCTTCCTCGGTTTCCCGACCCCGCCACTCCCGGAGCGGACCGCCACCATCACCTCCTCGCCCGGCCTGTTCGAACCACTGGCGGGTTTCGCGGTCACCGCGGCCACCATGTTCAAGAAACCCAACACCGAGTTCTATCCCGAGGAAAAGGTCCCCACCGCGCCCCGGTATCACGGCCGGCACCAGCTCAACCGGCATCCCGACGGCCTGGAGAAATGTATCGGCTGCGAACTGTGCGCCTGGGCCTGCCCGGCCGACGCGATCTACGTCGAGGGCGCCGACAACACCGAGGACGAGCGGTTCTCCCCCGGTGAACGGTACGGCCGGGTCTACCAGATCAACTACCTGCGCTGTATCGGCTGCGGCCTGTGCATCGAGGCCTGCCCGACACGGGCCCTGACCATGACCAACGAATACGAACTCACCGACGACAACCGCGCCGACCTCATCTACGAGAAGGACCGGCTGCTCGCCCCGCTCGCCCCCGAGATGCAGGCCCCGCCGCATGCCATGCAGCCGGGCACCACCGAGGCCGACTACTACCTCGGCCGGGTGACGGGGGCGACCGACCGGCCCACCGCCGACTCGGCCCCGGGAGGTACCCGATGAATCCCACCAGCGCCGTACTGGCCGCCGCTCCCCTCGCCGAGACCGGAACCGGTGAAGCCGTTCAGTTCTGGATCCTGGCACCCCTTGCCGTCCTCGGCGCACTCGGGATGGTTTTCGCGGCCAAAGCGGTGCATTCGGCGATCTGCCTGGCGGCCACCATGATCACACTGGCGGTTTTCTACATCGCCCAGGACGCGCTGTTCCTCGGCGTGGTGCAGATCGTGGTGTACACCGGCGCGGTCATGATGCTGTTTCTGTTCGTGCTCATGCTGGTGGGCGTCGATTCCGCGGAATCGCTGCGGGAAACCCTGCGCGGCCAGCGTATTGCCGCCGCCGTAGTGGGGATCGGATTCGGGATCCTGTTGTGCACCGGGATCGCGCACGGTATCCGCCGCTCCGATATCACCTTCCCCGCCACCGGTTTTCCCGGTCAGGACGTGATCGGCGCGCTGGCGGAATTGATCTTCGTCCGCTACGTGTGGGCGTTCGAGCTCACCGGCGCCCTGCTCATCGCCGCCACTCTCGGCGCCATGCTGCTGGCGCACCGCGAACATTTCGGCCCGAAAACGGGGCAACGCGAACTCTCCCGGCGCCGGTTCCGCGACGCGGGCCACCGGCCCACGCCGCTGCCGACCCCCGGCGTCTACGCCCGGCACAATGCCGTCGATATCCCGGCCCGGCTCCCGGACGGCTCCTTCGAGGAACTGTCGGTCTCCACCATCCTGCGCCACCGCCGTACCCAGGCGCTCGCCGATGCCGCCGTGCTCTCGGTCGGTACGTCCACGCCGTCCACCGCGACCGACCCGGCGGCGACCGGCGGCAGCCGGATCGCGGCGCCCGGCGCCGGCGCCACCACCGCACGCCCGGCCGATGAGGAAGGTCCCCGGTGAACCCCGAGAACTATCTGTTCCTGTCCGCGCTGCTGTTCACGATCGGCGCGGCGGGCGTACTGCTACGGCGCAACGCCATCATCGTGTTCATGTGCATCGAGCTGATGCTCAACGCGGTCAACCTCGCGTTCGTGACCTTTGCCCGGATGCACGCGAATCTCGACGGCCAGGTCTTCGCGTTCTTCACGATGGTGGTCGCCGCGGCCGAGGTCGTGGTCGGGCTGGCCATCATCATCACCATTTTCCGCGCCCGCCGTTCGACCTCGGTCGACGACGCCAACCTGCTCAAGTTCTGAGGACGCCGATATGGGGACCGCAACGCTGTGGCTGCTGCCCGCCCTGCCCCTGGCCGGCGCCGCCGTACTGCTGCTCACCGGGCGCCGGGCCGACGCCTGGGGTCATCTGCTCGCGACCCTGGCCGCGCTGGCGTCGTTCGTCGTCGCCGTGGTCGCGTTCTTCGGAATGCTGGGCCGCGCCGGCGCCGACCGCGCGATCGCCGCGGACCTGTTCAGCTGGGTGCCCGTAGCGGGCCTGCAGGTCGATTTCGGCTTGGCGCTGGACCAGCTGTCGATCTGTTTCGCCCTGCTCATCACCGGTGTCGGATCGCTCATCCACATCTACTCGATCGGATACATGAGCGAGGATCCCGGACGCCGCCGCTTCTTCGCGTATCTGAACCTGTTCCTGGCCGCCATGCTGCTGCTGGTGCTGGCGAACAACTATCTGGTGCTGTATCTGGGCTGGGAAGGTGTCGGCCTGGCCTCCTATCTGCTGATCGGGTTCTGGTATCACAAGCCGACCGCGGCGACGGCGGCCAAGAAAGCGTTCGTGGTGAACCGCGTCGGGGATATGGGCCTGGCGCTGGCCATGATGATCATGTTCGCCACCTTCGGATCCGTCGATTTCGCCGCGGTCTTCGGCGCGGCGTCCGGCGCGAGCGACGGAACCCTCACCGCGATCGGGCTTTTCCTGCTGCTGGCAGCGTGCGGTAAATCCGCGCAGGTCCCGCTGCAGTCCTGGCTCGGTGACGCGATGGAGGGCCCCACACCGGTGTCGGCACTCATCCACGCCGCGACCATGGTCACGGCCGGCGTGTACCTGATCGCACGGTCGAACCCGATCTACAACCTGGCGCCCACGGCACAGGTTGCGGTGGTGCTGGTCGGCGCGGTGACACTGCTGTTCGGCGCGATCATCGGCTGCGCCAAGGACGACATCAAGAAGGCACTCGCGGCGTCGACCATGAGCCAGATCGGCTATATGGTGCTGGCCGTCGGCCTCGGACCCGCGGGGTACGCGGTGGCCATCATGCATCTGCTGACGCACGGCTTCTTCAAAGCCGGCCTGTTCCTCGGCGCGGGTTCGGTGATGCACGCGATGGACGACGAAACCGATATGCGCCGGTACGGCGGTCTGCGGACACTACTGCCGATCACCTACGTCACCTTCGGGCTCGGCTATCTCGCGATCATCGGCGTACCACCGTTTGCCGGGTTCTTCTCCAAGGACCGCATCATCGAGGCGGCGTTCGCCGCAGAGGGAATCGCGGGGCCGATCCTGGGGACCGTCGCCTTGCTCGGCGCCGGGCTCACCGCCTTCTACATGACCCGGGTCATGCTCCTCACGTTCTTCGGTGAACGGCGCTGGAAACCCGATACCCATCCGCACGAATCACCCGGGGTGATGACGGGCCCGATGATCCTGCTGGCCATCGGCTCGGTGGGCGCGGGCGCGATGTTCGTCTGGGGTTCCTCGTTACAGCACTGGCTGGCCCCGGTGGTCGGTGAACATCACGGCGAGCCCGTGCTGCCGGTGCCGGTGATCACCGCGCTGGCACTCGGGGTGGTTGCGGTGGGCGTCGCACTCGCCTACCGGCAGTACGGCCGCGCCGCGGTTCCCGAGACGGCGCCGGAGCCGGTCTCCGCGCTGACCGTCGCCGCCCGTCGTGACCTCTACGGCGACGCGGTCAACGAGGCGGCGTTCATGCGGCCCGGCCGCCATCTCACCCGGGCGTTGGTCTTCCTCGACACCCGCGGGATCGACGGACTCGTCAACGGCTGCGCCGCCCTCATCGGCGGGCTGTCCGCCCGCGCCCGGCGCGTCCAGACCGGGTTCGTCCGTTCGTATGCCCTGTCCATGTTCACCGGCGCGGCCCTGGTGGCCGCAGCCCTGCTGGCCGTAAGGATCTGGTGAGCGCCGTGCCCTGGTTGACCGTGCTCTGGCTGCTCCCCGTGGTGGGTGCGGCGGTTGTCCTCCTGCTGCCCGCCGCGCAACGGCTCCTGGCCCGCTGGGCCGGGCTGGTGTTCGCGGTGGCCACTCTCGGGGTGGCGCTGGGGGTCGCGATGGCCTTCCAACCCGGTGGGGAGCAGTTCCAGTTCGTCGAATCGCGCACCTGGATACCGGCGTTCGGTGCCGGTTACACCCTGGGCGTGGACGGTATCGCGCTGGTACTGGTCCTGCTCACCGCCGGGCTCGTGCCGTTGCTGATCGTCGCGGGCTGGCACGACGACCGGGAAGTGGGTTCCGGTAAACGGGTGGCTCACACCTATATCGCGCTCACCCTGCTGGTCGAGGCGATGGTGCTGGTGTCCTTCCTGGCCCTGGATATCCTGCTGTTCTACGTGTTCTTCGAGGCCATGCTCATCCCGATGTACTTCCTCATCGGCGGATTCGGACCCCGTACCGACAACGCACAGGTCCGGCAGCAGCGGTCGCGCGCCGCGGTGAAGTTCCTGCTGTACAACCTCTTCGGCGGGCTGATCATGCTGGCCGCGGTGATCGGGCTGTACGTGCTCACCGTCCGGCAAGACCTCGGTGCCGCGGGCGCGGGGACCTTCGATCTGCGCGTGGTGGTGGAAGCCGCCAATTCCGGTCAGCTCGGCGCCGGGCCCGCGGTACTCAACGCGCTGTTCCTGGGCTTCCTGTTCGCGTTCGCCGTGAAGGCACCGCTGTGGCCGCTGCACACCTGGCTGCCGGATGCCGCGGTCGCTGCGACCCCGGCGAGCGCGGTGCTGATGATGGCGGTGGTGGACAAGGTCGGCACCTTCGGCATGCTGCGCTACTGCCTGCTGCTGTTCCCGGCCGCCACCGATACCTACGCGCCCCTGGTGATCACGCTCGCGGTCATCGGCATTCTCTACGGCGCCCTGCTGGCCATCGGGCAGACCGATGTGATGCGGCTGATCGCCTACACCTCCATCTCCCATTTCGGTTTCATCGTGCTCGGTATCTTCGCCATGACGAGCCAGGCCCAGACCGGCGCCACCCTGTACATGGTCAATCACGGCCTGTCGACGGCGGCGCTGTTCCTGATCGCCGGATTCCTGGTCTCGCGGCGCGGCAGCCGGCTCATCGCCGATTACGGCGGTGTGCAGAAAGTGGCGCCGGTACTGGCCGGAACATTCTTCATCGCCGGCCTGGCAACGCTGTCCCTGCCCGGCCTGGCACCGTTCATCAGCGAATTCCTGGTGCTCATCGGAACGTTCGGCCGGTATCAAGTGGCCGCGGTACTGGCCACCGGTGCCCTGGTCCTGGCCGCGATCTACGTGCTGTGGCTGTATCAGCGGATGATGACCGGGCCGGTCACCAAGGGCAACGAGGGTCTGCGCGATCTGGTGCCGCGCGAAATGGTCGTGGTGGTGCCGCTGATCGGGGCGCTGATCTTCTTCGGGCTGTACCCCAAGCCGGTTCTCGATTTCATCGATCCCGCGGTGAACCAGACCCTCTCCACCATCGGCAGTGTCGATCCATCACCGCCGGTCCCGGCCGAACCGGAAGCGGCGAACTCCGGAGGTACGCGTCATGAACGCTGAACTGCACGACGGTGCGGTCCTCGCCGCCTCGATCTCCGCGCCGAGTATCGAATACCACGTCCTGGCACCGATTCTCATCGTGTTCGCAGCGGCGGTGCTGGGAGTTCTGGTGGACGCGTTCTGTCCGCGCTCCGCCCGGTACCGAGCGCAACTGGCGCTCACCCTGGCCGGGTTGCTGGCCGCGCTGGTCGCGGTGCTGCTGCTGTCGGGCACCCGGACCACCGCGGTGGCCGACGCGGTCGCGGTGGACGGCGTGACCTTGTTCCTGCAGGGCACCCTGCTCGTCGTGGGGATACTCGCCGTGCTGTTCGCGGCCGAACGCGGCCCGCTGCCCCGGCCCCGGTCGGGACCGGGCACCTGGAGCCGCGCCGCGGCGGTGCCCGACTACGGGATGGACGCCTTCACCCCGCAGGCCTCCGCTGTGCCCGGTAGCGCCGCGGAACGGTCCGCCGCGACAGCCGGAATAACCCCCCCCGAACTGTTGCCGGTGTTGGTGCTGGCGCGGGGCGGGCGGCTGGGGTTCCCCCCGGCCCACGATGAGCTCACCAAGTTCGT
>NZ_JARWPM010000077.1 GCF_029869215.1 Nocardia carnea | reverse complement strand
GGTGCTGCCTTTGTTCACCCATCGGTGTTGGGGGGGGGGGGGGGGGGGGGGTTTTTCCTCCGCGGCGCGGGGCCCGGCGCGGGTACCGGCGTCCCGGACCGTAATCTGGTCGCATGACCGCGGTATTGCTGGGCGAAGACGACGAGGCCATCGCGGCGCCCCTGTCGCGGGCGCTGGGCCGCGAGGGCTATTCGGTGACCGTGGAGAGTTTCGGTCCCGCGGTGCTGGACCGGGCGCTGGAAGGTCATCATGACCTGCTGATTCTCGATCTCGGGCTGCCCGGTATGGACGGTTTGGAGGTCTGCCGGCAGGTCCGCGCCCGCGGCGCCGAGATGGCGGTGCTGATGCTCACCGCCCGCACCGACGAGGTGGATTTCGTGGTCGGCCTAGATGCCGGTGCCGACGATTACGTGGGCAAACCTTTCCGGCTGGCCGAACTGCTGGCCCGGGTGCGGGCGCTGCTGCGGCGCAGCGGGATCGGTGACGACACCGTGGAGGTGGGCGGGATCCGGCTGGAACCGGCGGCGCGCCGGGTGCTGGTGAACGGGGTGGAAGTGGGGCTGGCGAACAAGGAGTACGAACTGCTCAAGGTGCTGATCGACCGGGCCGGTCAGGTGGTGCCGCGGGAGACGATCCTGCGCGAGGTGTGGGGCGATGCGGAGTTACGCGGTTCCAAGACCCTGGATATGCATATGTCCTGGTTGCGCCGCAAGATCGGGGACGAGGGCCCGATGGCGGAGCGGCGGATCGTCACCGTGCGCGGTGTCGGTTTCCGGTTGAACACCGACTGACGTGCGGCGCCGGATCCTGCGGTCGATGCTGACCGTGCTGATGCTGACCACGGTCGTGCTCGGCGTACCGCTGACCTATACGGCGTGGCTGTGGGTCGAGGACATCACCCGTAATGATCTTCGCGGCCGGTTGGAACAGATCTCCACCGATATCATCGGCCAGGAACGCGGTACCGGGGTGGTGCGGGGCGGGCTCGATCTGCGCACCGTTCAACCGCTCGTCCCGGAGGGCGGTCGGTTGACGATCGTGTATCCCGCCCCCGAGGACAACGCCGCGAAGGTGGAGATCGGGGCTGTCGGCGTCGAGGATCCGCTCGTGGAATCCCTGTCGATGGGCACCGAGGGTTCCCTGCGGCTCGAGGTGCCGGCCACCCCGATGAAGGCCCGGCAGCGGCAGGCGGTGGCGGGCGTGGGGCTGGCGGTGGCGGTTTCGCTGGGGGCGGCGATCACCGTCGCCATCGTCACCGCGCGCCGCGTCGCCGATCCGATCCGCGATGTGGCGGCCCGAGCCGCGCGGCTCACCATGGGGGATTTCCGTCCGGATCCGCGGCGGCACGGTATCGCCGAACTGGACCGGGTCTCCGATGTGCTCGATGCGGCGACCGTGGAGATCGCCGGGCGGTTGCAACGGGAACATGCGCTGGTGGCCGATGTCTCGCATCAGCTGCGCAGCCGGCTCACGGCGGTCCGGTTACGGCTGGACGAACTGTCCGCGCATACCGACCCGGCTGTCGTGCACGAGGCGGAGGAAGCGATGGCCCAGGTCGACCGGCTGACCGAGGCCATCGACGATCTGGTCCGGGCCTCCCGTGACGAGGACGCCACCGACCGCGATCCGGTGCCGGTGATGGACGAACTCCGCGGCGTCGTCGCCGAATGGACGCCGCCGTTCCGTGAAGCGGGCCGCACGCTGACGCTGACCGGGGATGGATCGCTGCGTGCCCCGACCACCGGTTCGCGGTTGCGGGAGGCGGTGACGGTGCTGGTGGACAACGCCTTGATGCACGGCGGCGGGACCTGCACGGTGTCGGTGCGTACGGTGCGCCCGGGGCAGGACCGTGAGCCGCTGGTCTGCGTGCAGGTGGCCGACGAGGGCGACGGAGTCAGCGACGAACTCGCGCCGCATATCTTCGACCGCGGTTTCTCGGGCGCCGGGTCGACCGGGGTGGGATTGGCCCTGGCCCGCGCATTGATCGAGGCCGACGGTGGCCGACTGGAGCTACAGCGCCGACGGCCGGCCTTGTTCGCGGTATTCCTCGGCAAACCGGTGGCGGCGCGGATGGAGAATCGGCGGGTCGGCGAACCGCGGTGAGGACACTCGGTCCACAGCCGGCGTGTCGTCGCCGGGCCGAATGGATGCGGCACGGTATCAACCGGCGGGACGTCGTAGAGCCCGGGACACGGAAGAATGCGGCGTTCACACCTGGGGAGGCGCCGGTGAGTGTCGTATCGGAGGCCCGCGCGACGCCGGAAATCAGCGGCCGAGTTACCGGTGGCTTCGGCGGTGAGGGCGGCTTGGGGAAGTCAGCGGCCGAGCGGGCGCCGGTGGTGTTCCTCTTCCACGTAGTCCTCGAGCTGTTCCAGCATCTGGTCGACCTCGTCCGGGAAGACCCAGCGCCGCATCGCCCAGAACCGGAAGGCCATCTGCAGCAGGTTGCCGATGATGTAGGCGCTGATGAAGTCGGCGATGTTCTCCACCATGAAGCTGACCGTCGGCTGGTGCAGCTGGAAGGCGTAGCGGGAGATGTAGAGCGGGAGCATGCTGAGCACCACGCCCACCCCGCTGACGGCGAAGAACAACAGCGCCTCGTGATGCCGTTCACGCCCGCCCCGGTTCTTGAACGACCATTCGCGGTTGAGGATGTAGGAGGCGATCACGGCGATGACACCGGCGATGATCTTGGCCGTGACCGGCTTCTCCTCCAGAACGGTCCACTTCAGGATGTAGAAGATGCCACTGTCGATCACGAACGTGGTCGCCCCGACGATGGCGAACTTGATCAGTTCGCGTTGCCGGAAGGCAATATCCTGCAGGGGCTGCGGTAGGACGCGCACCACGTCGTCGACGAATGACACAAGGCCAGAGCATACCGCTAGCAGTCGTTCGCGCAGGACGTGACAGTATTGACCGACGTGAACGCTCGTAGATTCGATTCCGCGGCGATGCCGACCGTCACGATGGTCGGCGGTGGCCAGTTGGCGCGGATGACGCATCAGGCGGCCATCGAACTGGGGCAGCGGCTCCGGGTGCTCGCCGAACGCCCAGGCGATCCGGCCGCCCAGGTCAGCCCCGATGTGGTGCTGGGCAGCCATACCGACCTGGACGCGCTGCGCCGCGCCGCCACCGGCTCACACGCGCTGACCTTCGACCACGAACACGTGCCCACCGAACACTTGGAGACGCTGGTCGCCGAGGGCGTGAATGTGCTCCCGCCCCCGCAGGCGCTGCGCTTCGCCCAGGACAAACTGGCCATGCGCACCGAGCTGTCGGCGCGCGGCCTGCCGGTACCGGCGTTCACCGCGGTCGAGTCCGAGGCCGACGCGGTGCGTTTCGGCGACGAGCACGGCTGGCCCATCGTGCTGAAGGCGATTCGCGGCGGGTACGACGGGCGCGGGGTGTGGATGCCCGCCGACGCGGAGGAGGCGGCGAAGATCGCCACCGAACAGCTCGGCGCCGGCGTGCAGCTGCTGGCCGAGGTCCGGGTGCCGCTGAAACGGGAACTGTCGGCGATGGTGGCCCGCTCGCCCTACGGTCAGGCGGCGACCTGGCCGGTGGTGGAAACCGTGCAGCGCCGTGGCCAATGCGCCGTGGTGATCGCGCCGGCGCCGGACCTGTCCGAGGAACTGGCCGCCGAGGCCGAGGAGCTCGCCCTGCGATTGGCCCGCGATCTCGGCGTGGTCGGGGCGATGGCGGTAGAACTGTTCGAAACCGAGGCCGGTGAGATCCTGATCAACGAGCTGGCCATGCGCCCGCACAACTCCGGTCACTGGGGGATGGACGGCGCGCGGACCGGGCAGTTCGAACAGCATCTGCGCGCGGTGCTCGACTACCCGCTCGGCGATACCAGCCCGCTGGCTCCGGTCACCGTGATGGCGAATATCCTCGGTGCGCCCGAGGCGCCGGCGATGTCGATGGACGAGCGGTTGCATCATCTGTTCGCCCGGATGCCGGACGCCAAGGTGCACCTGTACGGCAAAGGGGAACGCCCGGACCGCAAGATCGGGCATGTGAACATACTGGGCGACGACGTGGCCGTGGTCCGCGAACGCGCCGAGCGTGCGGCGCACTGGATGTCGCACGCGGTCTGGACCGACGGATGGGATCCGCATGAGTGACGTGGTGACGGACGGTATCGCGGGTGCGCCCGCGGTCGGGTTGATCATGGGCAGTGATTCCGACTGGCCCACCATGGAGGCCGCCGCCGAGGCGCTGGCGGAATTCGGCATCCGGTTCGAGGTCGGCGTGGTGTCCGCGCACCGCACCCCGCAGCGCATGCTCGACTACGCCCGCGACGCCGCGGGCCGGGGCCTGAAGGTCCTCATCGCGGGAGCCGGCGGCGCCGCCCACCTGCCGGGCATGGTGGCGTCGGCGACGCCACTGCCGGTGATCGGTGTTCCCGTGCCGCTGAAGTATCTCGACGGAATGGATTCGCTGCTGTCGATCGTGCAGATGCCGGCCGGGGTGCCGGTGGCGACGGTGTCGATCGGTGGCGCCCGGAACGCGGGGCTGCTCGCCGCGCGCATCCTCGGTGCCGCGGATCCGGCCCTGCGTGCGCGCATGGAACAGTTCCAGGCCGGCCTGGAAGCGATGGTCCTGGAAAAGGACGAAGCACTGCGCAAACGTCTTCTCGGCTGAGACCTCGTGGCCACTGACGCGGCGTCGCGAAATACGTGCTGAGCTGAGTCTTTCGCTGCCGGCGCGCGCCCGCCGGTCGCGTGGCCTACGATCCGGCTGTTGTATCGGACGGTGTGTCAGGTGGGTGTCGGTGGCGGAGTTCCCTTTCGCGACGGTGACCGCGAACGAATTGTCCTTCGCCGAGCGGGATGAGCGATACCTGCGGCTGCACGACTGGCCGGGGCGGACCTACCGCCATGCTTCCGGGTTGCGGATGATCTGGAAGTACGACGATGTCCGCGAGGTGCTCGAGGCCGCGTCACCGGCGATCACCCCGGCGAACGCCCTGGAGCCCCTGGTGGGATACCCGCGGATCGCGGCCACCGCGGGGGCGATCCCGCATCTGGTGCGGCATCTGTTGCCGTTGCCCGCGAAGGCGACCGCGGATCTGACCGATCGGCGTTTGCACAAACAGGTCTGGGACACCATGGCCGGACCGGCCGGTCATTTCCGGATCCCGGCCGCGGACCGTCCCCGGCATGCGGCGGCCATGACGGAACACTTCCACGCCGCGCTCCGCGAAATAAACACCGGGACAACCGAGTTGGATGTCACCGCGCTGTCGATCGCCTATGCCACCCGGGTGACCGGGTCCGCGGTGGGCCTTCCGGAACGGGAATGGCAGCGGGTCGCGGTATGGAGCGGCGCCCAGTCCGGGTTGCTCGGCCGGCGGATGCGCGGGCGCGAGCTGTCCGGCGCCGTGGCGGCGCTGGGGCAGCTGTTCACGGTGAGCGGCCGGGCTGTCGATCACAATTTGCGCAGCGGCAGCGTCGGTTTCGCGACCCGGCTGCGGGACGCCGGGGTCCCCCGCCGGGTGGCGATTTCCGCGGTGGCGAATTCCCTGGCGGCCGGAGTGCACACCGTCAGCGGCAGTATTCAGCAGGGTGTCCAGCGGCTGCTGAGCGATCCCGGCCGTGCCTGGTGGGAGCTGTTGGCCGATCCGGATACCGCCGGGCACGTGGCCGCCAAGATCCTGCAACTGGATCCGGGTCTGGTCGCCTGGAAGCGCCGGGTGCTGCGCCCGGTCACCCTCGCCGGCGGAACCGAGCTGCCGGCGGGACCGGTGTTGGTGATGTTCGCCGCCGCGAACCGCGACCCCGCGGCGTTCCCGGACTGCCTGAGTTTGCGGAGTCCCGGCAAGATGCCGTTGACCTTCGGGTTCGGTGCGCATATCTGTCCCGGTAAGCAGTCGGCGACCCTTGCCGTCGAGGTCTTCCTGCACCAGTTGCGGACGCTGCTGCCGGAGGCGCGCCTGGTGGCGGCCGCGCCGGAACCGCGCCGTGACCCCGACCTGCTGTTCAGCGGCGCGGCGGTCCGCGTGGCCGGCGAGCGACGGCTCTGACGGATCGGTTCCGCCGCTCGATACGGTGGCGCTATGGAGAACGAGGAAACCGTGCGCCGGGCAGGTGGGGCCGAGCTCGTCCGATTCCGGCTGGGTGTGGTGGACGAGGCTCTGCGTTTGTTCGCCGAGCAGGGATATGAAGCGACCTCGGTCGACGAGATCGCCGAGGCGGCGGGTATCTCGCGACGCACGTTCTTCCGGCAGTTCCGGTCCAAAGAGGACGTGATCTTCGCCGATCACGAGGCCCAGTTGCTCGCGGCCCAGGAATTCCTGCAGCAGTCGCACGGCGACCCGTGGGAGGCGGTTTGCGAGGCGGCGGTCCAGGTTTTCGAGCGGTTCACGCGGTGGCGCGATATCGCCGAACGCCGATACCACGTGGTGCGCCGGGTCCCGGCGCTACGCGATCGCGAGATCGTGACGGTGTTCCGCTACGAGCGTTTGTTCACCGACTACCTGCGCGAGCGGCTGCCGGATTCCTCGGATCTGGCGCGGGTGCAGTTCACGGCGGCGGTAACCGCCACCCACAATTACCTGCTGCGGCGGATGGTGCGGGGGGAGTCGGCGGCCGGGCCCGCCGATCTGCGGGCCGAACTGAGCGCGATTCCGCGCGGTGATCGTCGCATGAACGGCGCGGAGGAGCTGGTGCTCGCCGTCTTCCGCCGCGATCTGCCCGCCCGGCATGTCGCCGAACTGCTGCACGACCGGCTGGGTAGTTTGGCAGAGACGGCCGCTGAGTGACACTGAGTGCCATCAACCTGGCCGCCCTGCCCGGCATGCAGGCGGTATAGTGACAGAAGATCTGACACCGAGTGCCGATGAGTGGCACCGCACCGGCAACCAGGAGTGAAACCCATGGCGGGAAACCCGGATTTCGATCTGTTCAAACTCGAGGATTTCCACGACGAGCTGCGTGCGGCCATCCGCGCCCTGTGTGAAAAGGAAATCGCTCCGCACGCCAAGGACGTCGACGAGCATGCGCGCTTCCCGGAAGAGGCACTGGCGGCACTGAATGCCGCCGGTTTCAACGCGGTGCACGTTCCCGAGGCCTACGGCGGGCAGGGTGCCGATTCGGTGGCCACGTGCATCGTCATCGAGGAAGTCGCCCGGGTGTGCGGGTCGTCCTCGCTCATCCCGGCCGTGAACAAACTCGGCACCATGGGCATGATCCTCAACGGCTCCGAAGAGCTCAAGCAGAAGGTGCTGCCCGATATCGTCAACGGCGAGATGGCGTCGTACGCGCTGTCCGAGCGGGAAGCCGGGTCCGACGCGGCCGGGATGCGTACCCGCGCCCGGCAGGAGGGTGACGACTGGATCCTCAACGGGTCCAAATGCTGGATCACCAACGGCGGCAAGTCGTCCTGGTACACGGTGATGGCCGTCACCGACCCCGACAAGGGCGCCAACGGGATCTCCGCCTTCCTGGTGCACAAGGACGACGAGGGCTTCGTGGTGGGCCCGCTCGAGCACAAGCTCGGCATCAAGGGCTCCCCGACCGCCGAACTGTACTTCGAGAACTGCCGCATCCCCGGTGACCGCATCATCGGCGAACCCGGCACCGGTTTCAAAACCGCCCTGCAGACCCTCGACCACACCCGCCCCACCATCGGCGCACAGGCCGTCGGCCTGGCGCAGGGCGCTCTGGACGCGGCCCTGGCCTACACCAAGGACCGCAAACAGTTCGGCAAGCCGATCGCCGATTTCCAGAACACCCAGTTCATGCTGGCCGATATGGCGATGAAGATCGAAGCCGCCCGGCTGATGGTCTACACCTCCGCCGCGCGCGCCGAACGCGGCGAGAAGAACCTGGGCTTCATCTCCGCCGCCGCCAAATGCTTCGCCTCCGATGTGGCGATGGAGGTCACCACGAATGCGGTCCAGCTGTTCGGCGGCGCCGGCTACACCACCGATTTCCCGGTGGAACGGATGATGCGCGACGCCAAGATCACCCAGATCTACGAGGGCACCAACCAGATCCAGCGGGTCGTCATGTCCCGCGCCCTGCTCAAGGGATAGTTCTTCCGGATCGTGGCGTTCGGACGGCGGCCCGGGATGCCCGCTCGGGCGGCCGCCCGGCCACGGCTCCATGCCGGGCCGGGCGGGCTTCTCGCCGAATGCCACCTGGGGGGGTGAAGGACGTCATCCGCTCGGTGACTCCCCGCCCGCCGAAGGGAAACGCCGACTCCGCTGCGGCTCGTTCGGCCGAATGATTCACGGCGCGGGCGGGTTCGGGACGAACAGGGGTGGGGCGGTGCCGATCGGGGCGATTCTGGTGCCGGACCACGGGCAAGTGGTGTGGTGGTCGCGGGGGTGATCGCAGATGTGGTGGTCGTGGACGGCGACGTGGGGGCCGGGACACAGGCCTGGGCAGGAGAGGGAGACCACCGGGCCGGTGAGGTTCTTACGGAGGAACAGGCGTAGGTGGCGCAGTTTTATCCACGGGCCCCGGCCGCAGGTGCAGCGTGGATACTCGGTGACTTTCGTTCCGACCCAGGGGCATTCGCCGGGTACGTTGCGCCAGTGGTCGGCGATGCGCCCGTGCTGCAGGGTGGTGCCGTGTAGGCAGTGCAGCGTTTCCGGGCAGCGGTAACGCCCGGGAACGGCGGTGGGAAAGAGCATTCCGCGGTGGATCCAGGGCTCGTTCGCGCAGTGGCAGACTCGTTCGCGCCGGTGTGTCATCGGCTGTCCTCCGCGCTCAGTGGGTTCCGGGGCCGGTGCCGGGGGAGGGCGGGGGTAGTTCGCGTAGGCCCGCGGCGACGCGGGCCTGGATCACCGGGTCGCAGCATTCACCGAGGTGCCACAGGCGCAGCGTCGCGGCCATGGCGCGGTTGGTGGCGGGTCGGGAGGGCAGGCGGGGACGATCGTGGTTCATCGGTTGACCTCGTATTTCGTGGTTCGCCGGAGCCCGCGTACCGGAATGGGTACGCGGGCGATCGAGTGCTGATTTATGCTTCCTAAACCTGTGGGTCAGAAGAGAATCGCAGAACATTTAGGGGGGATAAACGAGGATGTTACGTCTACCGGCTGATGCGGTCAAGCGGCGCTCTCTAGACTCAGAGCGTGGGTGGCGCAGGCGAGTTCGAGCAGGTCCGTTCCGAGCCGGATCCGATACGGCGTGGCCGGCGGGCGACCGAACTGATCACGCTGTACCAGCAGCGGGCCGCCGAGCTGGCGCGGCTGCGCAAGGAAGCGATCGAAGAAGCGCACCGGAATGGCCTGAGCTATACGGAAATAGCGGAACTACTCGGCATCACCAAGGGCCGGATCAGTCAGATCAAATCGGGTGCGCCCCCGGCCGAACGCGCCTTCTTCGGCGTCGGCCCGGTCGCGATCGGAGTGCCCCGCCGAGATGCGGCCGGGGAGGGCCGATCCGGCCCCGCCGACGAAGCCAACGACCGAGCGGCCCAGAAGCTCGTCGAGCAGGTGCTGGCCCGGCTTTCGCTGGTGTCTTCGCGATTCGAAATCGACCCCGATTCCGACGAGGTACCGCCCGGCGACGCGGTGGTGATCTGCGAACCCGGCGCGGCCCCGCTGGCGCGGGACCTGCTGGCCGACGACGAAGCGCTGAGCCTCGAAAAGATCAACGGTGAATGGTGTTTGGTCGACAAGGCCACGGGGCAGCGGTACACCTCGCCCGGTGCCGCCGGCGCGACGACCGATATCGGGTTCCTCGGCCGTCGCGAAGAAGAGGGTCGCGTAATCGTGCAGATCGCGGGTGTGACGAGCGCCGGATCGCACGGTGTCGCGCATTGGCTGGACGGCAACGTTTCCGAGCTCTACGAACCGTCGGCCCGGTCGACCAGCGCGGTCATCGAATGCGATATCGACTCCGAGGGGGCGGTCACCGGGAGTCGCGCTGTCGCCGGGCCGTTCACGAAACGGGAGTGAACCCGGGCACCCGGAACTATCCGGGGTGGCAGTAGCGCATCGGTCCGTGCAGCGCGGGAACGCGGCTCGCGGGGCCCGTGCGACGCATGGTCGGCATATGCTGTCCGGGCAGTCTCGCCGAGCCCCACGGGGCAGGTAGCGAGGTGCGGGGGGAATCACCACCGGGGGCCGAGGCGGGCGGCGATCCGGCGGGGCCGGCCGCGAGGATTCCGGCCATCGCGAACTGGCTGGTCGCGAATCCGGCATCGAATTCGGGAGCACCGAACGCCTCGGTGATCAGTGTTCGCGGCACGCTACCGGCCTCTGCGGCATGCAGTATCGCCCGCACCGCCGCGCGGCGCTGTTCGGCGTCGCCGCCCAGAGCGGCCGTGACACCGTAGATGGTTTCGTCGGTGCTCCAGAGATCCGGCAATGCCGCCGACCGATGGTCGCAGGCAAATGGTTCGGCCTGGTGCCAGCGGTCGTTCTCCCACCGGTAGCCGAATGGGGCTACGACCGCACCCGGCGCGTCGGCGGTTCTGATCTCACCCCAGAGCGCCGCCCGGCCACCGGGCAGGACATGCACAACGGCCCCGCCGCCGAAGCCGTTGTCGAACCAGCCCAGCAACGGCAGAATCCGCGGTCCGCGCGGTCGGCGCGCCGCAGCGAACGCTGCCGCGATGACCGTCCAGCGGGCCCACAGCCGCGGGAACGGTGGTAGGTCGCCGAGGTCTGGACAGATGTGACCGTTCATAAGGGGACAGTAGGCCCGATCCGCCTCGGCAAGAAGTGTCGGAAACGACATCTTGGGTACTGTTCCCGACATGGACGTCAGCGTATCGGCGATGGATGATGTCGCCGACCCGGGGCTCGGCAGCGCGGCCCAGGGTGAGCGCCTCGTTCCGGGCCCGGCACCCCGGTGAGCCGGGTCCACCCGGCGGTATCGGACGGCCTCGTGGATCATGTACCGGTGAGCGATATCGATCTTGTGGACGTGACCATCAGCGGGCCCGACGAAGAATGGCTGGTGGAGTTCACCCGCCGGCTGGTGGACGACCGGCTGGCGGCCTGCGGGAACATCCACCCGGAAGTCCGGTCGATCTACCGGTGGGAGGGGGAGGTGGAGGACGCGTCCGAAGCGGTGGTGGTGCTGCACACCCAGGCGTCGCATATCGCCGCGATCATCGAACGCGCCAACGCCGAGCACCCCGATGAGGTGCCGCAGGTGGTGGCGGTGCCGGTGGTCGGGGTCAACCCCGCGTACGGGGAGTGGATCCGGACCGAGACGGCGAGCTGATCGGCCGGCCGGCGCCGGGCATATCCCGGTCGGCCGGTGCCGCTCAGCGGTGGACCAGGTCGGCGTATTCCGGGTGCTTACCGATGTACTCGTCCACGTACCAGCAGGTGGCGAGGACCGAGTAACCCGCCGCCCGGGTCTCGTCGAGCGCGTACTTCACCACCTGCCCCGCCACCCCGCGTCCCCGGAATTCCGGGAAGGTGATCGTGTGGTGGAAGTTGCGGACCTTCGGACTGTCGGTTTCCGCGTAATCGGCATAGCCGGCCAGCGCGCCGTCGAGATAGATCTCGAAGCGGGTGTCGTCGGCATTGTGTCGGAGTTCGGTGCTCACTTTCAATGGAACGGCCGCCCGCACCGGGTTTGTTCCGAAGACGGTGCGGGCGGGCGCGTGCATCGTGGATCGTCCGCCGCGTCCGTGGCCCGATGACGCACGAGACGGGCGGTGTCTGCTGACCTACGGTTTGTCCGGACCGGTCGTCAGAGCACCGCGCCGGGGTTGAGGATGCCGTTCGGGTCGAGCGCGTCCTTGATCCGGCGGGTCAGCGCCATCACGTCGGGACCGAGCTGATCGGGGAGCCAGGCCTTCTTCAACCGTCCGACTCCGTGCTCGCCCGTGATGGTGCCGCCGAGGGTGATGGCCAGGTCCATGATCTCGCCGAAGGCGCGATGCGCGCGTGCGGTTTCGTCGTGGTCGTCGGGGTCGTGGACGATCAGCGGATGGGTGTTGCCGTCGCCGGCATGCGCGATCACCGATACCGTGACCGCATTGCGCCGGGCGATTTCGGCAACCCCGGTGACCAGGTCACCGAGTCGCGGAAGCGGCACTCCGACATCCTCCAGCAGCAGCCGGCCGAGTCGCTCGACCGCCGGGATCGCGAACCGGCGGGCCGCAGTGAAGGCTTCGCCTTCCTCGGGGTCGGCGGTTTCGAAGACCTCGGTCGCACCCGCGGCCCGGCAGGCCTCCAGCATCGTCCGCGCTTCCTGCGCGGCGTGTTCCCCGGGGGCGTCGGACCGGGCGACCAGCAGTGCCGCGGCCCCGCGGTCGAGCCCCATCCGCATCTCGTCCTCCACCGCGTTGATCGCGACGGAATCCATGAACTCGAGCATGGCCGGCCGCAGGGTCCCGGTGATGGCGAGAATGGCCTCGACGGCGGCGGTGAGCGTGCCGAACGAGGCGACCACGGTGCACTGCGCGGGCTGTGCGGGCAGCAGGCGCAGGGTGAGTTCGGTGATCACGCCGAGGGTGCCCTCGCTGCCGACGAACATCTTGGTCAGCGACAACCCGGCCGAATCCTTCAACCGCGGACCGCCCAGCCGCACCACGCTGCCGTCGGCGAGCACAACCTCCATACCGAGGATGTAATCGGTGGTCACACCGTATTTCACACAGCACAGGCCACCGGCGTTGGTGGCGGCGTTACCGCCGATCGAGCAGATCTCGAACGAGGACGGGTCCGGCGGGTACCACAGCCCGTGCTCCGCGGCGGCCCGTTTCACCTCCGCGTTGAGCAGCCCCGGCTGGACCACGGCCGTCCGGGTGACCGGGTCGATCCGGATATCGCGCATCCGCTCGGTGCTCAGCACGATGCCGCCGTCCAGCGCGGTGGCGCCACCGGAGAGACCCGATCCCGCGCCCCGCGGCACCACCGGAACGCGGTGCGTATCGGCCCAGCGCAGGGTTTCCCGCACATCCGTGGTCCCGGTGGCCCGGACCACAGCGGCCGGGGTGCCGGCACCGGGGTCCAGGGCCCGGTCCTGCCGATACCCGGCGATGATATCGGGGTCGGTGAGCACAGCGCCGTCGGGCAGCGAGTCGATCAATGCGCGCAGGTCCACGTCGCCACGGTAGCGCCCGGGAGCGGTTGGTTCGCCGGGAACCACCGTGTGGGTGATGCGACCCGCGGCGCACCACCCACCGGCCGGCGGAGGCGGGAGCTAATCGCAGACCTTCAACGCGTCGGTCTGGTTGTCCGTGCCCGCGGGCATATTTCCCCGGCCGTTGTCGGGTACCGAGGCGAGGAGTTGCCACCGCACCCCGGTCCAGTTGTAGATGCCGACGGTTTTGCCGGTGCGATTCCAGTACGAGGTCAGCCGGTCACCTTTACCTCCGCTGCCGATATCGTGCAGTAGGCATTCCGAGTTGACCTGTACGAACATATTCTCTCCGCCGGGACTGTCGAAGCCGCAGAACAGCCCGCCCGGGCAGTTGTACGCCGCCGCGGCCGGCGCGGGGGAGACGGCCGCCCCGTAACCGGCGAACGTGAGGACGGCCGCCGCCGCGACGGCAACACGGAGGCGCGGCAGTGCGAGTGAATACATGATTGTCCCTTCGCAAAACGATCGGAACGGAGCCGAAATGCCCGGTCCGAGCTGCTTTTCCGATCAGCACAGTCATGATCACGCGGCCGCGCGGGTGGTGACTATCCCGAATGCGCGAGTTCTGTCCGCGGAGCGCGGGGACTATCCGGCCGGATGGGTGGCGAGCTCCGCCACCGCCGCGCGGACCTCCTCCTCGACAAGGTCGGCATTGATCTGCGCCCCGGCCATCGCACCCGCCGCCGCGGCGGCGCCCACCTGCGCGGTGAGTTCGGTGACATTGCCCGCCGCCCACACTCCGGGTACCTCGGTGCGGCCGGTGGCGTCGGCCGGGATGTAGCGGCCGACGCCGGCCGGGTGCTCCACGGCGGGCAGTTCGAGATCGGCCAGGAAACCCGCCCGGGCGACCATACGCGTTCCGACCGCGACAACCTCCCGGGTGACCACGGTGCCGTCGGCGAGACGCAGCCCGGTGATCCGATCGGCGTCCGTCTCGAGCGCGGCGACCTTCCCTGGCACGATTCGGATACCGCGCGCCCGCAGCCGCTCGGTTTCGTCGGCGGTCGGCTCCGGGCCCTCGTGGGTGAAGAACACAACATCATCGCTGAGCTGGCGGAACAACTGCACCTGGTGCATCGACATCGGGCCGGTGTTCAGCACGCCGATCGCCCGATCGCGCACCTCCCAGCCGTGGCAGTACGGGCAGTGCACCACATCGCGACCCCACCGTTCCCGCAGGCCGGCGATATCCGGGAGCTCGTCGACCAGGCCGGTGGTCACCAGTAGGCGCCGGGCCCGGACGCTGCGGCCGTCGGCGAGGCCGATCGTGAATCCGTCCTCCGTCCGGGTGGCAGCGGTGATCTCGCCGGACACCACCTGCCCGCCGTAGCGCCGCACTTCCTCCCGGCCCCGGGCGAGCAATTCCGCCGGGGGCCGGCCGTCGTGGCCCAGTAGGCCGTGCACCCCTTCGGCCGGGGCGTTCCGGGGTGCGCCCGCGTCGATCACCACCACCGTCCGCCGGGACCGGGCCAGCATCAGGGCCCCGTTCAGTCCGGCCGCGCCGCCGCCGGCCACCACCACGTCGTAGTCGTTCTCCAGTTGCTCGGTCACTGTGACCACCTCCTCGACACCGACTATCCGAAACCGCGCCGCTTTCGGCAAGTAAATTTGCCGAATCGACAAAATGACTGCCGGTTGTCTTCCTCGGCGGCTCGAACCTGCGATCTCCCGGTTTGCCCCGTGCTCACCTGCCCGTCACCTGCCCCTGCCACCCTGACCGCGTGCAGGAACTGGCGACGAACCCGGAGACGTGGGCGAGCCGGTTCGCCCGTTGGTGCGAGGCGGTGGTCGCGCGACTGCCCTGGGGGCTGGACCGAATCGTCCCGCCGACCTTTCTCGGCTTCGCGCTGATCAACAGTTTCACCTTCGGCGTCGACCTGTTGATCCTGACCGGGATGCGCAGCGGGCTCGGCCTGCCCGGCTGGTTATCGGTCACGGTCGGCTACGTCTGCGCGTTCGCGCTGGCGTTCTACCTCAACCGCACCCTGAACTTCCGCTCGCACGCCCCGGCGGGCCGGCAAGCGGTGATCTACACCGTCGTGGTGGTGATCAACTACCTGGCATTCATCCTCGGCGTGGGAGCGGGTCTCGCAGCGCTGGGCGTCCAGTACCACGTCTCCCGGCTGCTGGCCGGTGCGTGCGAGGCGGTGTACATGTACTCGGCCATGCGCTGGGTCGTGTTCCGCCGCAAGTGATCACGGCTTGTTACCGATGGCTCCGGATTGCTGGACGGGTCTTGTGTGGTTCACTGCAGCGTGTTGTGCAGCCTCTCGCACAGGTTCCAGATCGTGCCACGGGTGGTTTCGTCCAGCACGGCTTTCGGCCACGGCGTGACGGCTGCCCGGCTGTTGAAGTAGCTTCCGTGGCTGGTCCGCGCCGCGGGGGAGGAAGCGAGGAAGACGCTCGACCGGGTGGCGGCGATCAGCGCGCGGTGGCCGTAGAGCACGGGCATCGCCAAGCGCAGCAGTGGCACGATCGGGCGGGCGAGCGGCGGATACGCGCCTGCCGTGAGGTCCTTGTTCATCGAGGTGTAGGCATGGCCCGGATAGGCGACATTCAGCGACACTGTCGTATCGGCGAGGCGTTCGGCGAAAGCGTAGCTCATCGCCATCTGGGCCAGTTTGGTCTGGTTGTAGAACGACAGGCCCACATACGCTTTCTCGCCCTGCAGGTTGCCGAGGTCGATCCGGCCACGCGGCACCCCGCCCGTGATGTTGACGATCCGGGCCGCGTCCGCCGCTTGCAATGCGGGAAGCAGCCGGTGCATGAGGCTGAACGGTGCCACGACATTGACCGCGAACACGGTCTCGATACCGTCCTCGGTCAATTCTCGCCGGGTTCGAGTCGCTCCGGCGTTGTTGATCAGAACGTCGAGCCGGTCGACTCGTGAAGTGACCTGTTCGGCGAGGTGGCGCACGTCGCGCAGACGCGACAGATCAGCGGTGATCGCTTCGATCTCGGTGTTACCGCTGGTCCGGCGCAGTTCCGCGACCGCCGTCCCGGCGCGTTCCGCATCGCGGCCGACGAGGATTACGCGGGCGCCGAGGGCGGCCAGCCGCCGGGCGGTTTCCTTGCCGATGCCGCCGGTGCTCCCGGTGATCAGCACGGTCTTTCCTTCGAGGGTCATTGCGGCAATCCCTTCCTGTGTCACTTGGTGTCACTATAGTCATCTGGTGTTGAAAAGTAGACTCGAGCGCATGTCGGAAGGACTCCGGGAACGAACCCGGCGAGCGGTGCGAGCCGAACTCACCGAGGTGGCCATCGCTCTTTTCGCGCGTCAGGGCTTCGAGGCGACGACCGTCGACGAGATCGCTCGTGCCGCCGGAATGACCAAACGCAGCTTCTTCCGCTACTTCCCCTCGAAGGAGGAGGCGGTTTTCGGCGGTATCGATACCACCGGTGAGAAAGTGGTCGCCGAGCTGGCGGCCCGGCCGGCGGGGGAGGACCCCTGGGATTCGCTCCAGCACGTGCTGCGCAACTGGCAGGAGGAGATCCATGCCGGTGAGCAGGTGCTGGCCGTCCTGCGCCTCGTCGAGGCGACCCCGGCGCTGGCCGGGCGACTACACCAGCGGCGAGCCGAATGGCGGCAACGGGTGAGTGATGCCGTGCGGCAACGCCCGGGGGCCGGTATCGACTCGTTCACCGCCGACCTGCTCACGAATACGGCCGTCGCCGTACTCGACACCGTCTCCAGCGCATGGCTGCGATCCGATGGCACCGCCGACCGCTCGGCGCTACTGGACCGGGGTTTCGCACTCGCACGCGTGCGGGGAAACGCCGAATGAACGTGCTGCTGTCACTTCTGCAGTACGTCCATCCGACCGGCGCTCCGTACCGGTCGGATCAGCCTGTGTAGAGGCGGGTTTCGGCGCCGTCTCGGACGACGACATCGGCATCGGTGAGTGCCCAGTGCGGGGTGCCGTCGGCGCGGAAGCGGGCGGCGAGCGCGTTGCCCGTGCCTTCGGGGTCGGTGGGGGAATCGAGGTGGGGGACTATCGGTCGGTCGATCAGCCCGAGGCCTTCCCAGATGGGCTCGATACCGCAGGCCGGGGCGACTTCTCCCGGATCGTCGGAGGTTTCGAGTCCGCGCAGGTGCGGTCCGAGCAGGCAGGCGCCCGCGCTGTAGCCCGCGTACAGGAACGCATCCGCGGCGAGCAGTTCCGGCACGACCCGATCCGCACCACTGCGCGCGAACTGGGCCCGCAGCACGAAGGTGTTGCCGCCGCGGACCCATACCGCGGGAAACCCGGCCAGTGTCCGGCGCAATTCGCCGGGGCGCCCGGTGTAGTCGCGCAGATCCACTTCCTGCGGAATGAACCCGTGCTTGCGCAGCGGTACCAGTTCGCTGGTCACCGCCGCCGCCCGTGAATCCGGCCAGGCGTCGCAGGCATTGGCGATCACGGCGATCGGGCGGGGGCCACCGGCCAGTTCGGCGAACACCTCGTAGTGCGCGCCGAACCGGTAACTGGCCAGGAACAGCCGCATCAGATGGTGAACGCGAGGTTGCGGGCCAGCTGCCGGCCCAGCTCCGCATCGCCCTCGAAGTCGATGCGGTCCAGCGCGGTTTCGGGGTCCACCCGGCCACCGCCGAGGCGCACCAGCAGTCCGGAATCCAGCTGCAGCGTGGCCGTGGCCGCCCGGTCGGGGGCGGTCACATAGCTCGCCCGGTCGCCGACCTCGATATGCAGTGTGCGCGCGAGCGGCCCGGTCAGCCGCAGGGTGATCAGGGAGCCCGCGGGAGCCTTACCGCGTTTCGCGATCACCCGGGGCAACGACTGCGCGAATTCGGTGAACGCCACCTCGCCGCGCGCGCCGCCCTCGTCGATCTGCTCGCCCAGCGCATCCGCGATATCGAGCTCGTGCATCCAGCAGTCGAACAGCCGGACCCGCATGAACCGGGCGTAGGGAACTTCGCCGACGGGCGATTGCGAGGGCGCCAGCCAGGCCTGATCGTCCATCTCGGCCAGCGCTTTCCGGCGGCGGCCGATCACCTCGTGGTACAGGCGCAGCAGTTCGCCGCCCGTGCGGGACCGCAGCCGCTGTAGCCAGATCTCGTTCAGCGCGCCGATCTCGTTGCGTACATGCGGCAGCGTCTTGACGTCGATATCGGGTGTCTGCGGGTCGCGGGCCGGCGGTTTCTCGCCCAGCAGCAGCGATTCGGTGCCGATGATATGGCCGATCACATCGAAGACGGTCCATCCCGGCAGCGGCGACGGCGTTCGCCACCGGTCCTCGTCGAAACCGGCGACCAGATCGGCGAGGGCGTCGAACTGCTCGGACAGTAGTGCGACGAGTTCGGGGCGGTCGGGCAGATCGTGCATGGGCAGGGCCTTCCGTGGGCTGGTCGGAATCCGGGTGGGCCGGTGAACCGTTCCTATCAGCCGGGATCGGTATCGGTTCCGGCGGCCGGGGGATCGAGGGCCGCGAGCCCGTCGCGGAGTGCGGCGGCGACTCGCTCGGGTTCGTGCGAACGGCGCAGTACCAGTCCGGAGGCGAAACGGAACTTGTCCCCGTGCTTGCGGGGCAATACGTGCAGGTGCACGTGGCCGACCGTCTGGAACGCGGCCTTACCGTCGTTGATCAGCAGGTTGGCCCCGTCGGCGGCGAACGCCGGGCCCTGCGCCGCCAGCGCGATCCGATGCCCGATCCGGAACAGCCCGGCCCCGGCGTCGGCGTCGAGTTCGGACAGGTCGGTCGCATGGTGTTTGGGGATCACCAGAGTGTGCCCGCGGGTGATCGGCCGGATATCGAGGAAGGCGCACACCGCGTCGTCCTCGTAGACCCGGTGCGCCGGGGCGGTACCGGCCACGATCCGGCAGAAAACGCATTCGCTCACAGCGTGACTATATTGCACAAGAGCCAGCTGGGTGGGGTGAGCGGGGAAGGATTGGCAAACTTTTCATACCTGCCGTCACGGTAATCCGGATATGTCACCTGATCTGCATTTACCGCTGTGAAGGCGACGGCCCCCGCCAGGTGGATGTGACGGGCATCTCAGCTAATCTCACTCGCATCGTTGTACGGTGGCGAGGATTTTCGGGCGGGGTGTTCGCGGACACCCCGCCCGGCGCCGTCATCGGGCGGCCGAACACAGTAGGAGAGGGAAACAGACAAGTGGAGACAACGCAGACCGTGAGCGATTCGTCGCCGCGCGGGGCGCGTGTCGGTGTCGTTCGCGAAACCGCCGCGGGCGAGCGGCGGGTCGCCCTGGTACCGAAGATCATTCCGGCCCTGGTGAAACAGGGTGTGGAGGTCGTGGTCGAAGCCGGTGCCGGCCTGGGCGCGCTCATTCCCGATACCGCCTACACCGAGGCCGGTGCCACCATCGGTGATGCCTGGTCGGCCGATGTGGTCGTGAAGGTCGCCCCGCCGACCGATGCCGAAGTCGCGAAACTGTCCGCGGGGCAGACGCTCATCGGATTCCTGGCGCCGCGCAATGCCGACAATCAGATCGACGCCCTGAAGAAACAGCAGGTGCAGGCGTTCGCCGTCGAAGCGATCCCGCGCATCTCGCGCGCGCAGGTGATGGACGCGCTGTCCTCGCAGGCCAATGTCGCCGGATACAAGGCGGTGCTGCTGGCCGCCTCGGAATCGACCCGCTTCTTCCCGATGCTCACCACCGCGGCGGGGACCGTGAAACCGGCGACCGTGCTGGTGCTCGGTGTCGGTGTCGCGGGGTTGCAGGCGCTGGCCACGGCCAAGCGGCTCGGCGGCCGCACCACCGGTTACGACGTGCGGCCGGAGGTCGCCGATCAGGTGCGCTCGGTCGGCGCCCAGTGGCTCGATCTCGGTATCGACGCCGCCGGTGAGGGCGGGTACGCCCGGGAACTCACCGACGAGGAGAAGGCGAAACAGCAGCAGGCCCTCGAAGACGCCATCAAGGGTTTCGACGTGGTGATCACGACCGCCCTCGTTCCGGGCCGTCCCGCGCCGCGCCTGGTGACCGCCGCCGCGGTCGCCGGGATGAAACCGGGCAGTGTGATCGTGGACCTGGCCGGCGAGACCGGCGGCAACTGCGAACTCACCGAACCCGGCGAAACCGTGGTGAAGCACGAGGTGACCATTTGCTCGCCGCTGAACCTGCCGGCCACCATGCCCGAGCACGCCAGCGAGCTCTACTCCAAGAACATCGCCGCGCTGCTGGAGCTCATGCTCGCCGACGGTGCGCTGAAACCGGACTTCTCCGATCAGGTGCTGGCCGATTCCTGCGTCACCCGTGACGCCGAACCGACAACGAAAGCCGAATGATGTACAGCGAGCTGCTGGCGAATATCGCCATCCTGGTGCTCTCCGGGTTCGTGGGTTTCGCGGTGATCTCCAAGGTCCCCAATACCCTGCACACCCCGCTGATGTCGGGTACCAACGCCATCCACGGCATCGTGGTGCTGGGTGCGCTGGTCACCCTGGGCCGGATGGAGGACCCCTCGATCGGGGTGCAGATCATCCTGTTCGTGGCCCTGGTGTTCGGAACCCTGAATGTGATCGGCGGTTTCGTGGTGACCGACCGGATGCTGGGCATGTTCAAAGGTAAGAAGCCCGGCGCGGGTGCCGAGAAGGCAGGTCAGTAAGCCATGGACAATCTTGTCGATATCCTCTACATCCTGTCCTTCGCCCTCTTCATCTACGGCCTGATGGGGCTGACCGGCCCGAAGACCGCGGTCCGGGGCAACTGGATCGCCGCGGCCGGTATGGCGATCGCGGTGATCGCGACGCTCATCGCGGTGCGCGATACGAACAACTGGATCATCATCGTCGCCGGTCTCGTGGTCGGTGTGCTGCTCGGTGTGCCGCCCGCCCGCTACACGAAGATGACCGCGATGCCGCAGCTGGTGGCAGCGTTCAACGGTGTGGGCGGCGGTACGGTCGCGTTGATCGCGTGGGCCGAATTCATCGACACCACCGGGTTCTCCACCTTCCATCACGGTGAGGAACCGACGGTGCACATCATCGTCGGGTCGTTGTTCGCCGCGATCATCGGCTCGATCTCCTTCTGGGGTTCGCTCATCGCGTTCGGCAAACTGCAGGAGATCCTGCCCGGCAAACCCATCGGGCTCGGGAAACTGCAGCAGCCGGTGAACCTGCTGTTGCTGATAGCCGCCATCGCCGCCGCCGTGGTCATCGGCCTCGGCGCGTCCGACGGCGGGGTCACGCAGTGGTGGATGATCGGGCTGCTGGTGGCCGCCGGTGTGCTCGGCCTGATGGTGGTGCTGCCGATCGGCGGCGCCGATATGCCGGTGGTGATCTCGCTGCTCAACGCCCTCACCGGGCTCTCGGCCGCGGCCGCCGGTCTCGCGCTGAACAACACCGCCATGATCGTGGCGGGCATGATCGTCGGCGCGTCCGGCACCATCCTCACCAACCTGATGGCCAAGGCCATGAACCGGTCCATCCCGGCCATCGTCGCCGGTGGATTCGGTGGTGGCGGCGCTGTCGCCGGGGCCGGCGGCGGCGAACAGAAACAGGCCAAGGCGACCTCCGCTGCCGACGCCGCGATCCAGATGGCGTATGCCAACCAGGTGATCGTGGTGCCCGGCTACGGTATGGCCGTCGCCCAGGCCCAGCACGCCGTGAAGGAAATGGCCGGGCTGCTGGAAGCCAAGGGGGTGGAGGTCAAATACGCCATCCACCCGGTCGCCGGCCGGATGCCCGGGCATATGAATGTGCTGCTGGCCGAGGCCGAGGTGTCCTATGACGCCATGAAGGAAATGGACGATATCAACGGCGAATTCGGCCGCACCGATGTCGCCCTGGTGATCGGCGCCAACGATGTCACCAACCCGGCCGCCCGCGAGGATTCGTCCAGCCCGATCTACGGGATGCCGGTCCTCAACGTCGACCAGGCGAAATCGGTGATCGTGCTGAAGCGCTCGATGAACAGCGGTTTCGCCGGTATCGACAACCCGCTCTTCTACGCCGACCACACAGCCATGCTGTTCGGTGACGCGAAGAAGTCGGTGGGTGCGGTCACCGAGGAACTCAAAGCGCTGTAACCACGCGGTTCACTGTTCGGCCCCGGTGCGGGGTTCGGTGCGATACCGAATCCCGCACCGGGGCCGCTGTGCTGTTGCCGTCGGCACATGGCGGACGTCCGGTGGAGCCTGCGAAATGACCGCGGTGCCGGCCGGCTACCGGATCCGGCATCCCAAGGCATACCGGAAGCTGAGCGGCATCATCCAGGAGGCCACGGGCCGGGATATCGGCACGGCCGATGGTCGAACTGGCCCTGCGTTCCTAAAACCGCTGGACGCCGCCGCGCCGACAGGCAGATCATTGTCGGCGATGCCCGAACGTAATGAATCCCTTCGCCTGATCGAGTTCGATCCCGCCGCCGCCGATCCCGCCGATGCACTGCCGTGGTCGGCCGTTCTCGACTCCTACTCCACACCGCGCGACCTGATGGACATGCTGACCCTCAGCTTCTTCGGGCGCGGTGTGCAACCGTGCTACCGCAAGAAGCAGCTGGGCCGGGTACGGCCGGACGCGCTACTGCGTCCGCCGGGCGCGGAGATCTCCCGGTCGGTCGTCGAATCCGATTCGCAGTCGATTCTCGTACTCGGCGACGGCTGGACCCTGCGCAGCGATCGGTGGTCCGATCGATCCGCGACGCTGGAAGTGGTCGCGACCAGTGACGAGCTGGCCGAACGTATCCTCACCGAGTCGATCCTCGATGCCGAGGAACCGGCGCCCACCGATGCGACCTCGGTGAAAATGGGCTTCTGGCATCAGGGCGACCGCGGGGCGACCCGCCGCGCCCTCACCGTCACCACCCCCGAGTGGCCGGAGATCCGCGGTAACTACAGTGCGCCCGTGGCGGGCGCGCTGGACCGCCTGATGGCCATGCGCCCGGAAGATATCCGAGGCCGGTTGCTCCTGCTGCACGGCCCACCGGGCACCGGCAAAACAACGGCCCTGCGCTCACTGGCTCGCTCGTGGTCGCAGTGGTGTCAGGCCGATTGCGTACTCGACCCGGAGATGCTGTTCGCCAAACCCGGCTACCTGATGCGCGCGGCGATGGGCGCCGAAGGCGAGGACGACGAATCCGACCGCTGGCGCCTGCTGATCCTCGAGGATTGCGACGAACTGATCCACGCCGAGGCCAAATCCTCCTCGGGACAAGGCCTTTCCCGGCTGCTGAACCTCACCGACGGGATGCTGGGCCAGGGTCGCGACGTGCTGATAGCGATCAGCACCAACGAGGATCTGTCTCGCCTGCACCCCGCCGTGACCCGGCCCGGCCGGTGCATGGCGCAGGTGGAAATCGGCAAACTCACGCCGGCCGAGGCCCGGTGCTGGCTGGGCGATACCCCCGCCGATATCCCGGCCGGGGGCGCCACCCTCGCCGAACTCGTCGCCCTCCGCGACCGCGCCGAGAGTATCGCCGTGCACACCGAGTACACCGACGGCGGAATGTATCTGTAGTTGGTCCGAGGCCGCAGCCCGTGCGGTGCGCGAGAGGGTCCGTCGTGCGCGTGGCCTCCCTTGAAGGGACGGCACAGGGGTCCGCCTTGCACCGAGGCGTAACCGAGCTCGAGTGGTGCGGGCAGCCGTTTCAGCGCTGCCCGGACGGTATGGCGGCCGTCGCGAGCGCGGCGAGCGCGACGATCGCCGCGGAGGCGGCAAACGCGGCGGTATATCCGGATGCGGCCGGCAGACCGGTGCGCCCGGCGGACGCGGCGACGACGACCACGGCGAGCTGGGCGCCGACGGCCCCGCCGATGGTGCGCAGGACCGTATTGATACCGGTCGCCACACCGGTCCGGTCCGCGCGTACGGCGCCGACCACAAGGTTGCCGAGCGAGGCGAACGCGAATCCGTATGCGGTCCCGAGGACCGCGCCGGCGGTGTAGAAATGCCACGGTTGCTGGTGAAAGACACCGAGTGCGGCGAGCGCGGCGCAGGCGAGCAGCGCTCCGAGAAGAAATGTGGTGCGACCTGAGGTCCGGGCGGAAATCCGCGCGGTCAGCGGTGCGGATATCAGCATGCATGCCGCCATCGGGACCATGAAAAGCCCGGTTTCCCCTGCGGTGGCGCCGAATCCGTAACCGGCGCGCGGCGGGGTCTGGACGAACTGCGGGATCAGCGTGACGGCGGCGAACATGCCCACACTGATCACCACGGTGGCGATATTGGTGGCGGCAAGTGCCCGGCTGCCGATCAGTCGCAGATCGAGCAGCGGCTCCGTGGAAGCCAGCTCAGCCGAGACGAAGCAGATCCCGAAAACTCCCGCGGCCATGAGCAGCCCGAGGGTCGGCACCGAGGCCCATCCCCAGGATCGGCCCTGGCTGATGGCCAGCAGCAGCGCGACGAGCGCTCCGGAGAGCAGTATCGCGCCGCCCAGGTCGAGCGTCTCGGCTGCCGGGCGTTTCGCGTGATCACGCGGCTGCGCGACGGTGCCGACGAGTGCGAGCACCGCGATCACCGAGGTCAGCCAGAACAGCGAAGAAGTACCGAACGCGTCCGCCAGCGGCCCGGCGACCACCATGCCCAGGGCGCCGCCGACCCCGAACATCGAACTCAGGGCGGCCACTACACCACTGAGCCGCCCGGGCGGCACGGCGAGTCGCGCCAGACCGAAAGCGGCCGGGAAGGCGCCCCCCGAAAAGCCTTGCAGGACACGCCCTGCGACGACTCCTGCGAACCAGTCGCACCGATCGGCGATGCCCGCGACCACGCTCCCCACGACAAGGCACGCCAGGCAAGCCGTCAGTACGACCCGGTACCCGTAGCCGTCGCCGAGGCGTCCGGCGATCGGCGTCGCGATTCCCGCCGCCAGCATGAATACGGTCAGTAACCACGTCGCGTCCGCCGCCGGAACGCCGAGTTCGCGAGCGAACACCGGCAGGGCCGACACCACGATGGTCTGAGCCATCGCCACACCGAGCGAGGCGAGCAGTAGTACAGGTGTGACGAGCCTGCCGCCGCCCGTGGCTGTTACGACATCCGGGTCGGTGGGAGCGGTGGGGGCGCCGCCTCGTTTGCTGTTCGCCCGCCCCCGTAGCGAGCGCGCGACGAATAGTGCGCCACTTGTCTGCGCGGCGAGCAGCCACATCGGTCCTTCTCCTGCTTTTCGGTGCGCAACCGGGCGCTCGCCCGGGATCGGCGCGTGGGTGGTCGGTCATGGTCCAGCAGCTGCTGAGGGCACCCTAACAGATTTGTGTCCATTGGTCACTAAGTATGCGAACTATGCTTCCGGCAATGGCAGCAGGAGGCGTGAAACGGACCGGGCGCCCGGCGCGGTTGAGTCGCGATCTGATCGTGTCCGCGGCGCTGCAGGGCGATCTCGGCACGCTCACCATGCGTGAGCTGGCGACCCGTCTGAACGTGTCGCACTCCGCGCTGTACCGCTGGGTCGCCGACCGCGACGAGCTTTTCGACCTCATCAGCGAGGTGATGGTCGAGCGCATCCTGCCGGCCGAACCGCCTACCCCCGAAACCTGGCGGGAGTGGCTGGCGCGCCTGGGCTGGGCGATGCACGACGAGTTTCTCGCGGTACCCGGCTATGCCCTCCACGTCGCCCGGCCGCATCGGCACAATCCGGAGTCCTTCGGCCGATTACGCCACCAGGTCATCGAGGCGTTCCGCCTCGCCGGGGCGTCACCCGATATGGCGGCGCAGAGCTGGTACATATTCGGCATCGGGGTCACCCAGTGGTTGGGAGTTCAGCAGTCGGCCCATGATCTCGGCCCCGATGCGCCGCGGTTCGATCTCTTTCTCGATGCGCTGTTACGTGGCCTGCCCGCACAAGCGCCGGGCGGAGCGGCCGGAGGGCTGCAATAAAGCACCGGGCCCGGTTCTTGCCGGAGGTGGGTGGACGGCTGTCCGGCCGTATCCGCCCGGACGAGCGCGTAGCCCACGGGCCGGCGGCGGATTAGGGTTGTCCGGGTGGATGCATTGGCGGCGCTGCTCGAGGGCCCGCGGGCGCGCGGGGCCTTCGTATTGCGTTCGACCCTGAGCCCGCCGTGGTCGCTGCGGATCCAGGACGATTCCCCGTTGACGTTGGTGGCGGTGATCCGGGGGTGGGCGTGGGTGCTCACCGCCGAGGGCGAGCAGCGCCGGATGGCGGCCGGTGATGTCGCGGTGTTCCGGGGCCCGCAGCCCTATACCGTGGCCGACGATCCCGCGACCGCACCGCAGATCCTGATCAACCCGGGTCAGGTCACCACGACCCTGGACGGCGACGTGCTCTGCGAGACGATGAGTCTCGGTGTGCGGCAATGGGGTAACGACCCCGATGGCGAAACGGTGCTGGTCACCGGTTCCTATGAATATGCCGGCGCGGTGAGCCGGCGGTTGCTGCGGGCCCTGCCGCCGATGCTGGTGGTGCCGCGGGATCGTTCCGACGACCGGTTGCTGGATCTGATGACGGACGAAACCGTCAAGGACCTGCCCGCGCAGGGAGTCGTGCTGGATCGCTTGCTGGACCTGCTGCTCATCGCGACCCTGCGCACCTGGTTCTCCGGCGCCGAAGCCCCGCCCTGGTACCACGCCTACGGCGACCCGCTGGTCGGCAAGGCGTTGCGACTCCTTCAGCACAACCCCGCGCACCCCTGGACCGTCACCGACCTGGCCCGGGAGGCCGGTGCCTCGCGGGCCGCGCTGGCCCGCCGGTTCACCGAACTGGTCGGCGAACCGCCCATGGCCTTTCTCACCGAATGGCGCCTGGACCTGGCCGCGGATCTACTCCAGGGCACCGAGCACACGGTGGAGGCCATCGCCCGCCAGGTCGGGTACGGGAGTGCGTTCGCGTTGAGCACCGCGTTCAAACGGCACTTCGGCGTGAGCCCGCGCGAACACCGGACCAGCGGCTCGGCCGCGGTCTCCTCGGCCGGTTGATCCATGCGCCGGCAAACCACGGAGGGGCCGGCCGGGTCGTCTCCGCGGCACTGCCGATCGACCGACCCGGTATCGTCGCCCGGGTGACGACGCAGTATCCGGTGCTCTGGCCGGTGCCCACCCGCTGGGCCGATAACGACCACTACGGGCACGTGAACAACGTGACCTACTACGCGTACTTCGATACCGCGGTCAACGCGTGGCTCATGGACGCGACCGGCACCGATATTCGTGAGCTCCCCGCGATCGGCATCGTCGCGGAAACCTCCTGCCGCTTCCACGCCTCACTCAGCTTCCCCGACAAGCTCCGGGTGGGCCTGCGCATCGCCCGGCTGGGCCGCTCCAGCATCACCTACGACCTGGCGATCTTCCGGGAGATGGGGGAGGACCTGGAACTGGCCGCGACGGGCAGTTTCGTGCACGTGTATGTGGACGAGACCTCCCGGAAACCGGTCGAGATCCCCGAGGTCATCCGAACTGCCGCACAGACGCTGGTCACCGACGCCACCGAGCGGTAGCGGCTCCGATCCGGTGAATGCCCGGCTCGGTGCCGGATTCGCCGGCGGCGCCTACCAGGCCGGTTCGGATTCGCGGAGCCGGGTTTGCGCGGACTCGAGCCAGGCGGTGAAACGGCCGGTGAGGTCGTCACGGGTGGTGGGGCGGACGGTGACGTGGTTGCCGCGGGTTTCGGTGTAGCGGCCGTCGGCGGTGACGTCGAACCAGCGGACCGTGCGGAACGGGCCGGGGCGGTGGTAGATGGGGCCGAGGTAGAGGCGGGCGATACCGTAGCCGTCGCCGCGGCGGCCGAGTAAGCGCTCGTACTGTTCGCGGGGGCTGCGGCCGGCGGTTGTCCGGGCGTTGCCGTCGCGGTCCGATTCGAGGTCGTGCGGGTGGAAGGTTGCGGCCGCTTCGCGGCCCGGCCGGCAGTCCGGGATGTTGCGGACCAGCTGCGCGGGCAGGGAATCCGGGGCCAGCAGGTGGAGGGTGATATCGCCGTATTCGTCGGCGCGGCCGCCCTGGAAGGCGATCACCGAGCGCTGGTGATCGGCGGTGGCGAGGATCCGGTATTCCTTGATGTCCTCGGGGCCGGTGCTGGCGCGGTGTTTGTTCGTGCAGCCGAGGATTTCGATCCGCAGCCGGGAATTCGACAGGATGTGCAGGGCGAAGGCGATCGCTTCCCGGTCGTCGCGGTCGTAACCGGCGCGGACCTGCTCGCGGAAGCGGGCGAAATCGTCCTCGTGGCGGAAACGGCTCAAATATTTCAGCGGCGGGGGAAAGCGATCGTTGGCGTCGCTGTACCACAGTGCGGCGAAGGTTTCCGGGTCCATCGTCCACGTGGCCATCAGCGGCTGTCCTCCGGTTCCGGATTCGTGCCGATCAACCCGCCCGGCAGCGTTCTCGGCAACTCCCCGAGAAGTTCCTCGGTGTTCTCCATGGTCACCAGGTAGTCCGGGGTTTTGCGTTCGGCGTCCTGCTCCTGCTGGCCACCGCGCCCGGCGGCACCCATGGGCATCCCGGCCATACCACGCGGACTTCCGGCGGCGGTGGCCGAGGACGCGGTGGCCGCGACCGCGGGTGCCGCACCACCGGGTGTGCCGGGGACGGTGCGGCCGGGGCCCGGAGTGTCCGGCGTTCCCGGGCCGGGCGTGCCTGCCGGAGAACCCGGTGAACCCGGGCCGGGCACGCCGGCGGGGGTGGTGGCAGCCGGGGTGGTCGATGCGGGGGTGCCGGTATCGACCGGTTCGGTGCCGGTGGGCGATTGTGCCTGTTCGGGACTCGAGGGAGATTCCTGTTCGGTGCCGTTCTCGGTGCCGGGATCCTCGGATGTCTGTTCTTCGGTACCCGGTTCTTCGGTATCGGTCGCGCCGGGGCCACTCGGGTCTCCGGTTCCGTTGTCGGCGTTCGAATTCTGCTGAACGCCCGGTCCCACCGGCTTCCCCGAGGTCGGTTCGTCGATATCGAGGGGCGTAGTCGGATCGACCGGGTTGGTCAGCACCGGGATCTTGGGGTCCAGCTCCGCGACGAACGGCTTGACGTATTTGGTCTCCATGATCGCCTGGGCGTCTTCCTGCCGCTGCTCGATCATGGGATCGCGGTTGGTGCCCACGATCGGCCACGAATCAGGATGCAGAGGATGTTTTTCCTCGAGCGGCTCCGGCAGTTCGTGTTTGGTGGCTTCGATCGCGGCAGCGGCGGCGCCGACCCGATTGGCGAGATCGAGCAATTCGAGTTCGAACGTGGCGGCATGCTCGACGTAGCGGCGAATCGAATCGAGGAAAGCGGTGGCGGCCTCGCCCTCCCATGCCGCGGCCACCGACCGTTTGATACTGGTGGAGAACACCTGCAACCCCGCACCCCAATCCCAGGACAACTGCCGGTAGCTCTCGGACAGTTTCTGGGCTTCGGCCGGCAGAGTCGTCTGGAATGCGGCGTAAATATCTTTGTGGACCAGGCTGCGCGGACGTTCACCGCCTCCGGTGATACGCGGTGGTTCGTAATCGGTCACGGTGCTTCCCCCCGAACGGTCGTGCTGGTCGAGCTGTGGTTACAGGTAGGCGGTGACGCCGGGCTGGCGCGGTTTACCCTCGATCGGTGCAGGAGCGCCGAGGCTGCCCTCGTACTGACGGACGGCGTCGGCGAAGGCGGTATCGGCCTGCATATAGCGGTCCAAGATGATCTTGTGGACGGTTTGGATGTCCTCGATGATCTTGTAGTTCTCCTCGAGGATCGAGTACACGTCGTTCTTGTCGGGAGCGTTCTTACCCTTCTCGCGAAAGCGGGCGACCAGTGTTTGTGCCGAGGTGAGCAGGGGGTTATCGGCGCCCAATCCCCAGTTTTTCGGCTCGGTGTCACCGATGGCCTCGGCCTTCCGTCGCATAGCGTCGATCAGATCGAGAAAGCGTATGCAATCCCGGTCGATGTTCACGAACTCTTCCGGCTTCAGCGTCACGCTCATACGGCCCTCTTGGGCTTCGGTTATCAGGTTCTTCAGTGGGCGTTCGCCGGAATTGTCGTCGGTCATCTGTTCCCCATGTGACGGTCGGACTGCTGAAATTTCTCGCCGGGACCGTGAGGTCAAGCGCTGGGCGGCAATGTCGGGACGACCTGCTCGGCAACCTCCCGCGCTGCCTGGCACGGGTCCAGCTGTTGCGAAGCTTGTGACGACGAGGATTTCACGACGTGAAATTCGAGGCTGCCGCCGGCTATTTCGACGTTGAGAGTGCACACATCATCAGGGTGTTCATCACTCTTGCGCATGGAGAGGGCGTTTCGTCCGCCCAGGGCGAACTCCTGGAGATCTGTTGTCCATGTTTTCCGCGCGTAGTCCAGTGTCACGTTGGTAACGGTGACACCGACGGCGAATTCCCTACTGCGGACCCACTCGCATCCGCGCCATTTCAGTCCGCCGGGGCCATCGAGGTCGGCGGTGTTGGGGTTTGTGGCGGCCCGCAACTCCAGGCGGTCGAGGATGTCCTGTGTGACCGCCTCGCAAGGGTTGTATCCGGCCGGCGCCTCGGGTTCGAGGCCGAGTGGCGTCAGCGTGCTGGTAGGTGCGGCTGCGGGTGTGGTCTCGCCGGGCCCACCAGGCGACGAATTACATCCCGTGGCCGGCAACGCGGCCACTGCCAGCACCGCCGCGAACTTCATCCCCATGCACAGCCGCATGCACGCCCCCTGGATCCGGTGGTTCAACTATCGGGCACGGTAGCAGAACAGGACCACTCGTGCGCGAGCCGCCCAACGTAGGGTAGGGGCCTTCGAGCTGTGCGGTTTCGGTGTTGCGGTAATTCGACTACCGATGTCCGCACGACGAGCAGTTAGGCGGTTGCGATTGCGGTCCTGGCTGGGGTGCAGCTCGTTCCGGCTGCCTGGACACTGCACGTCGGCTCAGTTGTCAGTGCGGCCGTACTCCCCAGTGCGGGTATCTGCGGTGAATGCATTCCATTCGACGGGGGTGAAGACAAGGGCCGGACCGGATGGGTTCTTCGAATCGCGGACGCCGACCATGCCTCCATCGAGGTAGGCTACCTCGACGCAAGCCCCCTGGGTTTCGCTGTAGCTGCTCTTGAACCAGCCGGTGCCGGATAGCTTATCGATCAAGGTCGTACTCCCTAGCTCTCCGCCGAAGCAAGTTTCGAGTGTTCGTTTCGTCCAGCGCTGTGCGCCGGATATCGTCGGCCAGCTCATGGTAACGCTCGACGATCTGCTGATTCTCGATGTACAGATCGCTGCTCATCGCGCCGTCGAGGTAGACGACGGGTGGCTCCACAGGGTTGCCCCGCCTGTCGGTGCCGAAGTCGAGAACAACGAACCCGCTGGGCAGCGTTCCCCAGGTGCACCCCGCGTTGAATGGCTGGACCCGCAGACTTACGTTCGGCAACTTGCTGATTTCCGCCAGGTGACGCATCTGTGCGGCCATGATCCGGGGAGACTCGATGACTCGGTGCAGAGCAGACTCATGGAGCAGGACTTCGAGGTGCAGAGGGCTGTATTTGCGAGTCACCATCACCTGGCGCGCTTTTCGAGCCGCTACGAGCTGCTCGACTTCCGCGGGGTTTCCGGTGCGGAGGAGATACGCGCTGATCAGGTTGCGGGCGTAGTCGGGAGTCTGGAGCAGGCCGGGAACCAGCTCCTGGAACGTAACGATCCGGCGGGCCGACCGTTCCATGCTCGCGTACAAGTTGAAGGCGTCACTGAACATGCCGCCCAGCGTGACCACACCTTCGTCGTCTGCACTGGCCGCTTTGGTAGCGAGGCCTACAGCCTTATCGGTTTCATCCGGACTGACCTCGTAGATCGTGCAGAGTTCCCGCACAGCCTGTGTGCGCGGGGTTCTGGCGTGCCCGGACTCCAGTCTCTGCAGGCCGGTTGCGCTGAGCTGCGCCTCGGCGGCGGCGATCGCGATGGTCATGCCGGTGGCTTCGCGGCATTCGCGGAGGAAGCGGCCGAGCTGGCGGCGAAGCAGGGTCGGGGATTCAGTCATGTGACGCTCCTGAAATGTGGATGCGGAGGTGCCCGTTCGTGAATCCGGCCGGGCGGGAGATCTGAACGCTTTTCTATCGCACCCGCGAACCTGATCGTGGAGCTTTGCGCGGGTTCGAATATGTGCTCACGCTGGGCTTTCCATGTTATCGCCACCGATGCTGTGCTGTCCGCGCTCCCGGTGGAGTGGCCCGCTCCGCTGGTCCACCGCGGGGCGGTATCGAGCTTCCGCTGTGCAATCGCAATAGGAGAACTGATGGACGCACTCGCCGAGCGTGAACCGTGCCGGTCCGCAATGCCGGTTCAACTTCCCGCCGATACCTCTCGGGCCGCTTCCGCTGAGAACTTCCACTGCCCGGGTCCGGCGCGATGAGCCTGCGCATTGTGCTCGGAATGCTGCGTGAGGAGCAGCCCGCGCACTGGCTGCAATACCGCGACGGGTCGTGGGCGCCGGTGTGGAGCGACGGGCGCGTCGGTGAATGTATCGGTGTTCCGGAGCTGCTCGGCGCCTCCCTCGAGGAGTTGGCGGTACTGGTGGAGGCGGGCCTGGTGGGTGCAATGGTCGAGACTGCCGCGCGTGCCCGCGGGAACGAATCCGAGCGGCCGATGGATTCGGATCGGCCTTCGCCCACAATGGTTTCCGGCCGGGATTTTCCCGAACCCGGAGCGGCCGATCCGGTTACCTGATCCGTGTCGGTGCCCGGTCGTACTCTCGGCAATATGAGCATCGTTTCGGACTACGAACAGCTGATCGCCGATCAGACTCGCGTGCTGGGCGCCGATCATGCCGACACCCTGACGAGTCTGCGCCGGCTGACCGAGTTCCGTTTCGACTGCCGCGATTTCGCCGGGGCGTCCGCCGGTTACGAACAACTGCACGCCGCGCGGGTGCGCATACTCGGCGCCGATCACGAGGACACGCTGCTCATGCTCGCGAACCTGGCCACGACGCGCGCCATGATGGGTGACTACAGCGCGGCCGTAACCGATTACCGGCAGGTGTACGAGCGACGCGCCCGCGTGCTCGGCCCCGACGCCCCGGACACCCTGCGAACGCTGAGCATGCTGGCCGACGTCCGGGGGTCGGCGGGAGACCACGAAGGCGCCACCGCCGATTTCCAGCAGTTGCTCGAGGCGCGCAACCGCGTGCTCGGCCCGGAGCACGAGGACACTCTGCGAACCCGCGGCGACCTGATCTATCAGCGCAGCCTGCTGATCACCGCCCAGCAGGAGGTATCGGACCGAGGAGCCGCCAGTTGACATTTCGGAAGGCCGGAGGCTGATTACGATTGATATCCAGCCGCGATCTCCCGGTTGCCGCCGTCTCCTTGGACAGGCGCCGTTACCCCAGCGTGAGACGTGCGATCGCTGTACGGGTTGTCGTCGGGGTGACGAGCTAACTCCCGGGGTTTTCGAGGGTGGCTTGGAAGCGGCGCATGCCGCGGATCCAGCGGTCGTAGTCGGAGCCCTTGTTGCGGTACATCTGCAGGACTTCCGGGTGGGGAAGGATGAGGAAATCGCCGGCCGCGACTCCGGCGAGGACCGTGTCGGCGACCTCCTCGGGGCTCAGGACGGTGCCGGCGGATTTCACCGCGTTGATGGCGAGGCGGCCCGCTTCGGCGTTGTTCTCGGGGATCATTCCCTCGCGCAGGAGGGCCGTGTCGACGCCCATGGGGCATACGCAGCTGACGCCGATTCCTTTGTCGCCGTAGGTGATCGACAGCCATTCCGCGAAACCCACGGCCGCGTGCTTGGACACCGAGTAGGGGGCGGAGCCGAGCTGGGTGAGCAGGCCCGCGGCCGAGGCGGTGCTGACGAAGTAGCCGGCGCCTCGGGCGAGCCAGCCGGGGACCAGGAGCCGGGCTGCGCGGATATGGGCGAGGGTGTTGACCTCCAGGGCGGCCGACCATTGGGCGTCGGTGCTGTCGAGGCCGGCACCGCCGCCGATACCGGCGTTGGCGAAATAGAAGTCGACCGGGCCGAAGGACGATTCCGCGGTGGCGATGAGCTGTTCGATCACGCCGGCGTCGGCGGCATCGCCACCCGCGGAGACTGCGGCCGGGCCGATATCTGCGGCGACCTTCGCGGCGGTGGCGGGGTCGAGATCGGCCACGACAACCTTCGCGCCGTGATCGGCGAGGCGGTGCGCGAGCGCCGCGCCGATACCCGCACCGCCGCCGGTGACGATGGCGGTCCGGCCGGCGAAGGTTTCCGTTACTGAGGTCTCCATATCGGCACCCTATCCCTCATTGCGACACAAACCTATAGGTGTCGCTTAATGGGAGTTCTTCGGCAGGTCGGGACGGGTGGTGGTCATACCGGACCGGTCGTCCGGTTGCGGGAACCTCCGGGCGGTGACAACTGCCCGTATCGGCGTCGGGCGATGCGGGCCGGGCGTCGCACGTCAGTCGGGTTCGGCCAGGCGTTCCAGCAGGGGCGCCGTGCGGGGGCCCACCAGTTCCTGCATCACCAGGGCCATATTCGTGCGCACCACGCCGGGGACCTTCAGGATCTGGCCGGTGATCCGGTAGAGGTCGTCGGCGTCGCGGGCGACCACCCGGACGGTGAGATCGGTGGGCCCGGTCATCCCGCAGACCTCGGTGACCTCCGGTATTTCGGCGAGTTCGGCGACCACCGCATCGAGTTGGTGTTGATCCACCACGACCGCCACGAACGCGGAGAGCCGGTAGCCGAGCGCGCGCGGCCGGACCCGGAGTTCGAAGCTGCCCAGTACGCCGGCAGCCTCCCAGCGGGCCAGCCGAGCCTGCACGGTGTTGCGGGAGAGCCCGAGCCGGGCGGCCAGTTCCACACCGGTGGCGCGGGGGTTGGCGGTCAGTTCGAGCAGGAGTCGCGCGTCCGTGGCGTCCAGTATCGGGCCGGCGGTTTCCTGACTGGTCATATAGCGCAGTATGACAGTCTTCGCCGCCTCGAACTTGTGCATCTTGCTCAGTTGCCGGATCGAGACTTGCGCAGCCCGCATAAGCGTGGATGCTTTGTGTTATAGGCCACATCAGCGCGTGACCCGCGTGAGGAGGCGAGGCGATGCCCGGCACAACCGAGTATCCGGTGCAACTCATCCAGCCCGACGGCGCCCGGGTGCACAACCCGGAACACCAGGCACTGGTCGCCGATATCGGCCCGGATGAACTGTGGCAACTCTACGAGGATCTGGTGGTGAGCCGCCGGATCGATACCGAGGCCACCGCTCTCGCCCGGCAGGGGCAACTCGGCCTGTGGGCGCCGATGCAGGGGCAGGAAGCCGCGCAGGTGGGTTCGGCGCACGCCCTGAAAGCCGACGACTACGTGTTCTGTAGTTACCGCGAAACGGCGGTCGCGTACTGCCGCGGTGTGGACCCGGGCGCGGTGACCGCGATGTGGCGCGGGGTCGCGCATTCGTCGTGGGATCCGGCGCAGGTCAATATGACCAACCCGGCGATCGTGGTGGGCGCGCAGGGCCTGCACGCCACCGGTTACGCCTACGCCGCCCATCTCGACGGCGCCGAAATCGCCACCGTCGCCTATTTCGGTGACGGCGCCACCAGCCAAGGCGATATCGCCGAGGCCCTGACCTTCGCCTCCACCTGGAGCGCCCCTGTGGTGTTCTTCTGCCAGAACAACCACTGGGCGATCAGTGAACCGGTGGATTTGCAGAGCGCGACCCCGATCGCGCAGCGGGCGGTCGGGCACGGCATTCCGGCGAGCCGGGTGGACGGTAACGATGTGCTGGCGGTCTTGGCGGTGACCCGCCGGGCGGCGGCTCGCGCGCGGGGCGGCGGCGGGCCGTCGTTCATCGAGGCGATCACCTACCGGATGGGCCCGCACACCACTGCCGACGACCCCACCCGGTACCGCACCGCCGCGGAAACCGAGGAATGGGCCCGCCGCGACCCGATCCTGCGGATGCGCCGCCTGCTGGAACGCGAAGGCCTGTTCGGCGGGGCGGCGCAGCGGCGGGTCGACGAGCGCGCCGACGAGGTGGCGCATCGGATTCGTTCGGCGACGCTGGCCATGCCCGACCCCGAACCGCTGGAACTGTTCGAGCACGTCTACGCGACCCCGCATCCGTTCGTCGAGGCCCAGCGCCGTGACTACGCCGAATACCTGGCCGCCGACAGCGTCGCGCCCAGCGAGGAAGGAGTCCGCTCATGATCACCACATTCGCCGCGGCGCTCAATGCCGGGCTGCGTACCGCCCTCGAGGATGATCCCAAGGTGGTGCTGATGGGCGAGGATATCGGCCGGCTCGGCGGTGTGTTCCGGGTGACCGACACCCTGCAGAAGGATTTCGGCGATCGGCGGGTGATCGATACGCCGCTGGCCGAATCCGGGATCGTGGGCACTGCGTTCGGGATGGCGTTGCGCGGGTACCGGCCGGTGTGTGAAATCCAATTCGACGGATTCGTCTACCCGGCGTTCGACCAGATCGTTTCGCAGGTGGCCAAGATCCATTACCGCACCCGGGGCACGGTGCGCGCCCCGATCACCATCCGTATCCCGTTCGGCGGCGGAATCGGTTCGGTGGAGCATCATTCCGAATCGCCCGAAGCGTATTTCGCACATACTGCGGGGCTGCGAGTGGTAGCGCCGAGCAACCCGGCCGACGCCTACACGATGATCCGCCAGGCGATCGCGCTGGACGATCCGGTGATCTTCTTCGAACCCAAACGCCGCTATTGGGACAAGGCAGAACTCGACCCGGCGGCCCCGGATGCCCTGCCGCTGGACCGGGCCCGGGTGTGCACGACAGGGACCGATGCCACCCTCGTCGCCTACGGAGGCACGGTGGCCACCGCCCTGGCGGCCGCGAAAATCGGTGCCGAGGAAGGTATTTCACTGGAAGTGATCGATCTGCGCAGTCTGGCGCCGCTGGATATCGACACCATCGCGGAATCCGTGGCGAAAACGGGCCGGCTGGTGGTGGTGCACGAGGCACCGGTGACCGGCGGGATCGGCGCGGAAATCGCCGCCCGCATCACCGAACGCTGTTTCTATCAGCTGGAAGCCCCGGTGCTGCGGGTCGGTGGATTCGATATTCCCTATCCTCCGGCTAAGCTCGAGAAGCATCACCTGCCCGACCCGGACCGCATTCTGGCGGCGGTCGACCGAACGCTCGCCGCCTGAGTGCTCACGCCGCCCTGACGCCAGCCGGAGGTGCCCACCGTGGACGATGCCCCAACCACCGAATCCGGGGAGATCCTGGAATTCCGGCTGCCCGACCTCGGTGAGGGGCTCACCGACGCGGAACTGCAGAACTGGACGGTCGCCGTGGGCGACGAGGTGGCACTGAACCAGACGATCGCGGAGGTGGAAACGGCGAAGGCGGTGGTCGCGCTGCCGTCGCCGTTCGCCGGAACCGTGGTGGAACTGCTGGCCGAACCCGGCGCGACGGTCGAGGTGGGCGCGCCGCTGCTGCGGATCCGCACCACCGCACCGGCCTCCGGTGGCCGGACCTCGGTGCTGGTGGGCTACGGGCCGGACACGCAGGACCAGCCGTCCAGACGGCGGCGCCGGGCGAGTGGGACTGTTCCCCGGGAGCCGCGGGACGGCGGAATCTCCTACCAGGACGGTGTTATCGGCGCACAGGGCGCCGAGTCGAACGCAGCCGAGGCGGCTGCCGGTGGGCATCCGGACGATGGTGTGCGGGCAGACCAGGCCGGTGCCGGCTCGGTGGCAGCGCCCGATGATTCGCAGCGAAGCCGGACCGGGGACGGGTATGCCGAGAAGCCGGCAGCTGTGCGGGGAGGCGAAGCGGGCCGCCGGCTCGTGGAAGCCGCCGGTACGGAGAGGGCTGCCGACGGATATCGGGCAGGGCGGGCCGGTGAAGCGGGCCGCCGTACGGGGGAAACGGCCGGCGCGTCGAGCGCGGATAAGGCGACCGACAGGTATATGGCCGGGTCGGCAGACGCGGGGACGGGTGAGGTAGGTCGTGGGGGAGGCGCGGCGGCGCCCGGCGCCCGGCGCGCGGCGGACGGTGCCACGGGGCTCGGTGGAGGACGGGTCGCGGCGACTCCGGGCGCCCGGAAGTTGGCTCGGGAGCTGGGGATCGACCTCTGGTACGTCGCCGGTTCCGGTCCGGGCGGGGCGGTGACGGTTTCCGATGTGCGCGGGGCCGTACCGGTTTCCGAGCCCGACTACCGCGACCGTGCCGACGCGGAAGCCGCGGCGGCCGAACAGCCTGCCCGGGGAGCCGATCGGGAGGAGCGCACCCCGATCTCCGGGGTACGGAAACGAACCGCCGCGGCCATGGTGGCCAGTGCCCGCACGATTCCGCAGGCGTCCGCGGCGAGCACCGTCGATATCACCGCGTCGCTGGAACTGCTGGAACATCTGCGCGCCACCAAGGCCTTCGAAGGGCTGACCCCCACACCGCTGGCGCTGGTCGCCAAGGCCGTCCTGGCCGCACTCGCCGAATACCCTGGTATCAACACCTTCTGGGACGAAGCGAATTCGGAGATCGTCACCCGGTACTACGTCAACCTGGGTATCGCGGTCGCCACCGACCGCGGACTGCTGGTGCCCAATATCAAGGACGCGCAGACACTGAGCCTGCGCGAACTGTGCCGGGAGATCGGCTGGCTGGCCCAGACCGCCCGCGACGGCCGGGCCGGACTGCCCGATCTGCGGGGCGGTACGTTCACCATCTCCAACGTCGGTGTCTTCGGCGTCGATTCGGGGATTCCGCTGGTGAACCCGGGTGAGGCGGCGATTCTCTGCGTGGGAGCGGTCGATCGGCGACCGTGGGTGTTCCGCGGCGAACTCGCCGTCCGCTCGGTGGTCACCCTGACCCTGAGTTTCGACCACCGCATGATCGACGGGGAACTCGCGGCCCGTTTCCTGGCCGCCGTCGCCGGCGCCCTGGAGGACCCGCTGACACTGCTCGCCCGGATCTGACCGCCCGCCGAATTTCCGTGTCGGCGTGGACGCCGCGCACACGACCCGCGTACGGTGGCGAAATCTGTTCCAGACTCTTGGACGAGGAGCTGCGTTGAACGCGGTACTGATCTCGGCTGAAGAACTCCGGGAATCAACCGAAAAGAATCTGCGCCTGCTGGATGTCCGCTGGCAACTCGGCGACCCCGAGGGCCCGCAGCACTACCAGAACGGCCATATCCCGGGTGCGGTGTTCGTCGACCTGGATACCGAACTCGCCGCGCTACCCACCCCGGCGCACGGCCGCCATCCCCTACCCGAAGTAGAGCAACTGCAGAAATGCGCGCGCAGCTGGGGGATCTGCGCGGGCGATCCGGTGGTGGTCTACGACGCGCTCGGTGGAATGTCGGCGGCGCGGGCCTGGTGGCTGCTGCGCTGGGCCGGGATCACCGAGGTGCGCATTCTCGACGGCGGGCTACCCGCCTGGCTGCGCAGCGGCGGCGAACTGGCCACCGGTGTGGAACCGGACCCCGAACCCGGCGATATCGAACTCGAACCCGGCCGGCTGCCGGTGATCGACGCCGACGCGGCCGCCCGCTGGAAAGGGGTGCTGCTGGATGCCCGGGCCGCCGAACGGTACCGCGGCGAACACGAACCGGTGGATCCCCGCGCCGGTCATATTCCCGGCGCGATCAGCGCCCCGACCAGTGAGAACCTCGGCGAGGACGGTTGTTTCCTGCCCGCCGAACTACTGCGCAGGCGCTACGGCGACCTGGACGGCGAACCGGTCGCGGTGTACTGCGGGTCCGGAGTCACCGCCGCGCATGCCATCGCGGCCCTCGCGGTGGTCGGGGTGGAGGCGGCCCTGTATCCGGGGTCGTGGTCACAGTGGGCACATGATCGGAAACGCCCCGTCGCCACCGGAGCCTGAACGCACGGCGTCGGGAGTGTCCCGATCCTGGGGTGCGGGGAGCGCCCCGACCCTGTGCCGCGGCGGTCGAGCCCTCGGTGCTCGGTGGTTACTCGACGAGACGGCGCCGATGGTGACGAGTGCGCCGGGCAGGCGACGGCGCGCGATCCCCTAGATTCGGTGCGCGCAGCGTCAGCAATGGCTGATCACATGGCGCCGTACCGCGCACCGGCCCTGGGTCCATCGTGCCGATCGGGGCCGGGACCATCCTGGGCCGGCGGCCTGGCATACAGTGTGGGCGGGTCTCCAGGGGTGGGTCGGGCCGGTTCAACCACAGCGCGCGGCGATCGCCCGGAGCACCCCGTGGTCAGCGGCGGTGACCGGTAACTGGTAGCGCAGCGCCACGGTGAGGTATCGGCCCGCGTAATAGCAGTGGCCGGGCCGCGACGGTGGTAACCAGTGGGCGGGTGTGCTGTCGCTTTTGGCGGTATTCGTCGCGCGGTCGGTGACCTGCAGGTTGTACTCGATATCGTTGGCGAAGCGAATGCGCTGGGTGGGGGTCCACACGGCGGCGCCCATATCCCAGGCGGCGGCCAGCGGATAGATATGGTCCACCGGCATCTGCTGCGCGGTGCGCCGGTCGAAAACGATCCGGGCGCCGGTGTACGGATCGGCGAGCGCGCCCGACTGCACCACACAGTTGCGGGTGCCGGGCCGATAGGCGACCTCGGTGAGCTGCCGGGCCAGCACGTTGTTGCGGGTATCGCAGCCGTCGTGCCCGCCCGGGCCGTCGTGATCGTCGGACCAGGCCGGGCCGAAAACGCAGCCCTGCCCGGACCCGCAGTCACGTTCGTACCCACCGGCGTGCGGCCGGTGCGGGACCACGCGCACCGCGGCGAGCAATTGTTCGAGCTGCGCCCGCCCGGGACTACCCGGCGCGGGCCGATGGCCGCCGGCGATACCCGCGCAGCCGGTGAGCGCACCGAGCAGCAGACAGGCGAGCAGGAATACCGGAACCGTGTGAATCTTCCCCCGTGTCCTCACGGATACCGGTATACCGGACCGCACCGACAGCTACCGCCGGCCGCGGCTCACAGCCAGGCGCGGGCCAGCAACTCGTCGTTGTCCACCCCGCTGCTTCGCGTTGGGAAACGGGTCGCGACCAGCGATTCGATATGCACGCCGTCGTGGCCGATCACCCAGGAACCGCCGTTGTCCCCGCATTCGGCGATCTTCGCGAACGTCGTGAGGAGGAAGGTGATGGCCTCCTCGGGGCGTTCGGTGCGGGCCAGGCGCTGGGATTCGCCCGGCCGGGACAGGTCCAGCCAGACGCCGCACTGGCCGTCCAATCGCATACCGACGATCTTGCCGGCATCCACGAAGGTGAATTTGCGCTGTTCCCAGGGTGTGGTCGGCGTATAGCTCTGCTCGAGAACCTGGAGCAGAATGGTCATGCTGCTGCCCTCCGCTGTTCGATGACGCCGCTGTGTGCTGTGGGACCGCTGTTCCCGGGCCGGTGCGCGCCGCCCGCCGAAGGCGAGAGCCGGGGCAGGACGATTCGCCCGCCGCGGCCTCTCACCCGGCGGGCTCGGATCGCGGATAACAGCGGTGACCAGCGGATATTTCCCAGTATGTGCCGTCGGGGTGGATAAATCCAGAAAGTGCCCGGGCGTGCCGGGGCGGCGGGAGACCGGGTCCGCCGCGGGTCGGCGGGGGACCGATCGGGACGTGTCGGACCGGGCTGATTGGATGGGACGATGCTGCACGGACTGTGGTCACCCGGGTACGGGTTGCTGCTGTGGCGTGCCCCGGGGGCGGAAAGCGAGCAGGTCGGCGGCCTGCTCGGTTCAGTGCTCGCGGAATCGCGGTTCCGGCACCGGGCCGAGGTACTCGTCGTCGACGAGGCCGGGCCACGGCGGGAGGTCGTGCGGGCTCATGCGCTCGCACCCGCTGCCGCGGCGGCCGCGCTGCGACAACGGCTACCGGCCGCCGCCGTAGCGGGCGATCTGCGGTTCCTGGCGCATCTCGCGCTGGGGCTGGAGCGCTGGGTCCGGGCGGGGATGGTCGTGCCCGAATTGCGGCGCGAGGAGGGCCGGTGGTGGGCCCGCTGGCGGCCCGCCGGCGGCGCCGGTCAGCGCGCCTGGCTCGCCGAGCTCGCGGCCCTGGCGCCGCCGGCGCTGCGCGTCGCGGGTGAGCCGGCAGATGTGCTCGACGATATGGTCACCGAACTCACCGACCCGATGGCGCGGGAACTGATCGCCCCGGATGTCTCGGCACACCCGCTGGTACATGCGCTGTCCGCCGACGTTCCGGTGGATACGGGCAGCCATCAGGCGTCCGAGGTACTGCGGCAGTGGCGGGAGACCTGTTCGGCCGGCGAACCCGAACTGGTGCTGCGCTTGCGCGAACCCGACGGTGAATTCGCCGCGGTCCCCGGCGATTCCGCGTTGTGGCGGCTCGAGGTCTGCCTGCGGGAAGACGGTGTCGCGCCGCGGCCGATCCCGGTGCCGGGAATCGCGGACGAGGTACGCACGGGGCTGGAATGGCTGGGCCGGGCGCAACGCGCCTACCCCCGGCTGCGCGACGTACCCGGCGACCCGCACAGCCTGGACCTGCTGCTGCCCACCGAAGTGGTCGCCGACCTGGTCGCGCACGGGGCGCAGGCGCTCTCCGCCGCAGGGATTCCGCTGCTGCTGCCGCGGGCCTGGAACATCACCGAACCGAGCCTGCGGTTGCGGGTGAGCGGGGCGGCCGTCCCCGCCGCGCAGAGCACCGTCGGCCTGGACGGGCTGGTGTCCTACCGGTGGGAACTGGCCCTCGGCGATACCGTGCTCTCCGAGCCGGAGATGCGGCAGCTGATCACCGCGCAATCCGATCTGGTGCGGTTACGCGGTGAATGGGTGCAGGCCGATCACAGTGCTCTCGCCGCCGCCGCGAAATTCGTCGCCCTGCACACCGGCGACACCGAGATCACCCTCGCCGATCTGATCGGTGAGATCGCCGGTACCCGGGTCGGGCGGGTGCCGCTCACCGAGGTCACGGCCGAAGGCTGGCCGGCCGCGCTGTTCGACCCCGCCCGCGCGCAGGAACCGGTGGCGGCGCCGGCCCGGTTGAAGGCACAGCTGCGCCCCTATCAGGAACGCGGGCTGGCCTGGCTGGCGACGATGAACAGTCTCGACTGTGGGGCGATCCTCGCCGACGATATGGGTCTCGGGAAGACCATCCAGGTGCTCGCGCTGCTGCTGCACGAACGGGAACGCGAGACCGCGCCGCGGCCGACCGTGCTGGTGTGCCCGATGTCGGTGGTGGGCAACTGGCAGCGCGAGGCCGCCCGGTTCGCCCCCGACCTGCGGGTGCTGGTGCATCACGGGCCGGGCCGGGCCCAGGGGCGCGATCTGGACGTCGCGGTGGCCGGTGCCGATCTGGTGATCACCACCTACGCGCTGCTCGCCCGCGATATCGCCGATCTGTCGCGGCAGCAGTGGGAACGGGTGGTGCTCGACGAGGCCCAGCACATCAAGAACGCCGCCACCCGGCAGGCGCGGGCGGCCCGGGCGCTCCCGGCCCGGCACCGGCTGGCACTCACCGGCACCCCGGTGGAGAACCGGCTCGAGGAACTGCGCTCCCTGTTCGATTTCGCCGTTCCGAAGTTACTGGGCAGCCCACAGACCTTCCGCGCCCGTTTCGCCGTGCCGATCGAACGGGAGAACGACGAGAACGCCGTCACCAGGCTGCGTGCCGTCACCTCGCCGTTCCTGTTGCGCCGGGTGAAAACGGATCCGGCCGTGATCTCCGATCTGCCGGAGAAACTGGAGATGACGGTCCGGGCCAATCTCACCGTGGAACAGGCGGCGCTGTATCAGGCGGTGGTCGAGGATATGCTCGAAAAACTGCGTGACGCAAAGGGAATGGCGCGTAAGGGAGCCGTTCTCGGCGCGCTCACCCGGTTGAAGCAGGTGTGCAACCATCCCGCCCATTTCCTAGGGGATTCCTCGGCCGTACTGCGTCGCGGCGCGCACCGTTCGGGGAAGCTGGCACTGGTCGAGGATGTCCTCGACGCTGTCCTCGCGGAGGGTGAGAAGGCGCTGCTGTTCACCCAGTTCCGGGAGTTCGGTGAACTCGTCACGCCGTATCTCGCCGAACGGTTCGGCAGCCGGATCCCGTTCCTGCACGGCGGGGTCGCCAAGAAGCGGCGCGATGCGATGGTGGAGGCCTTCCAGCAGGACGACGGCCCGCCGCTGCTGCTGCTCTCGCTCAAAGCCGGCGGCACCGGCCTGAACCTGACCGCCGCGAACCATGTGGTGCACCTCGACCGCTGGTGGAATCCCGCGGTGGAGAACCAGGCCACCGATCGCGCCTTCCGGATCGGCCAGCAACGCACGGTGCAGGTGCGCAAACTGGTCTGCGTCGACACGATCGAGGAGCGAATCGACGAAATGATCACCGGGAAAAGGGAACTCGCCGATCTCGCGATCGGGGTGGGGGAGAACTGGATCACCGAACTCGGCAACGACGAGCTGGCCCGGCTGTTCACCCTCGGTGCCGAGGCGGTGGGTGAGTGATGGCCGATTTCGCGGAATACGGTAAGCGCCGCCCGGTATCGGGCGGCGCGGCGGCCCGCAATCGCCGCGGCGGGTTCACCCGGACGTTCTGGGGCAAGGCATTGCTCGACGTGATGGAACGGCTCGCCGACCCGGGCCGTCTCGCGCGTGGACGTACCTACGCGCGGGCCGGACAGGTGGTGAGCTACCGCATCGAACCCGGTGTGGTCACCGCCGAGGTACAGGGCAGCCAGCCGAGCCCGTTCACCACCACCTGCGAGATCCGCCGGCTGCGGCCGGAAGAGATCGAGCTGGTGGTCGAGGCGATCCGTGCCGCGCCGGGGATGCTCGCCCGGATCGTTTCCGGGGACCTGCCCCGCGAACTCGCCACGCATCTGGTGCCGGAAACGGCCGCCGATATCGACTTCGGATGTACCTGCCCCGATCCCGGCTGGCCGTGCAAACACGCGATCGCCGTGGTCTGCCTGCTGGCCGAACGTCTCGACGAACATCCCCGTGATCTGCTGGCCGTGCGCGGGCTGAGTATCGAACGGTTGATCGGCGGAGTCGAGACGGCCGCCCACGAGGTGGACGAAACCACCGACCCCTACGGCGAGGCGCTCGAACTCCCCGCCCTACCGGCGCCGCGCGGTGGGCCGGCGCTCGACGAATTGGACCCGGCGCTCCTGCGGCGCGCGCTGCGTATGCTCTGCGCCGACGAGAACACCGCGGCCGCTGGTAATCGCGCGCTGGTCACGATGTATGCGTCCCTGACCGGAAGGTAGAGGTTTCGGTCCGTAGCGCACCCCGCCGCCGCGCGCAGAGTTAGTCCAGCCGGTAGACCCGCTGGGCGTTTGCCCGGAAGATCTTGTCGAGCGGCACGGAGTCACCGAGGTGCTGGGTGAGGACCGTGGCAACCGCCTCGGCGCTGCCGGTGATCGAGGTGATCGGCCGGTCGACCGGGAAGTTCGATCCCCAGATGAGACGGTCGGGGCCGAACGTATCGGCGGCGTGCCGGAGCAGGGGCCCGATCCTGTCGACGAGTTCGCGAACCGGTGTCGGGGAGCCGTGCCGCGGGACCGAGTGCCCGAGGACGGGCATCATCAGGCCGCTGACTTTCGCCACTACCCGCGGGCATTCGGCCAGTTCGGCGATATCGGTGCGCCACCGTTCGAGGAGGCCGGCGCGGGCTTCGGCATCCCGGCCGGTGTGTTTACCGACCGGGCCGAAGATTCCGGCGGGCGTGCCCAGATGGTTCAGGATGATCGTGGCTTCCGGGTAGCGCTGGGCGAGCGCGGTGACCTCCGGGATCTGATGCGAGTACACCCACGCTTCGAAGGCCAGATCGCGTTCGGCCAACGCGGCGAAACCGTCCAGGAACTCCCGGCTCCGCAGCGTGTTCGGTCCGGGCGCGAAACTGCGTATCCCGGTGTCCGGGTGGTGCGCGACCATACTGCGGATCCCGCGCACCAGCGGCGAGGCCGACAGATGGGCCTCGAGGAGTTCGGGAAAACCCGGGTCGGACGGCGAGCCGCCGCCGCTGACCGCCGCCAGCGCGGGCGTGTCCACCCCGAAGGGCAGCGCGGTGACCCAGCGCGTTTCCTCGGATTTCGCCCCGGTCCACTCGACCTCGATATGCACCACCGATTCGACGGGTAGCCCGGCGGCGTCGGCCCGGTAGTCGGCAGGCAGGTACGGGCCCATATAGGCGGAGGGTTCGCCGACGAATTCGCGATCTCGGCGCGGCGCGAGCCGCACCGCCAGCCCGAGGGGCAGCGGCACGGCGCGCAGGAGTTTCGCGGTACCGCTGAATTCGCGCGGGTTGGTGAACGGATCCCACTGGTGGATATGCGCGTCGATGATCCGGATATCGCCGATGTCCATAGCGCTGGTGGCACCTTCCTGCGATCGTCGTCGGTTCGCCGAGCGTAGCGCGCGAGCGGCGGCGGTCCGTCCAATTCCGCCTTTGTCGCCGGTCGGCCGGGCTTGCGATGCGATGTGGTTGCTGACCGTAGCCTCCTCGGTGCCGGGTGCCGGGTGCCGGGTGCCGGGTGCCGGGTGCCGGGTGCCGGGTGCCGGGTGCCGGGTGCCGGGTGCCGGGTGCCCGACGGCGGCAGGACCGTTCATTTCCGCCCGGCCGGGGTGTGGGTGTGGGTGTGGGTGTGAAGACCGGGATGCCAGGTGCGGCTGCCGGGCGCGGGGTGCGGCTGCCCATGTGCAGAGTGCGGCTGCCGAGGTCCGGGGTGCCCAGTGCGGGGTGCGGCTGCCCAGGTGCCAGGTGCGGCTGCCAGGGTGCGGGGTGCCCAGTGCGGGGTGCGGCTGCCGGGCGTGGCTGTTGCCGGGAAGTGGGTTTGCGGTGAACCCGGAACGCAGGGGGCCTCGGCGGCATAATGGACTCTGTGGCCGAGAAGGATTCGTCGCAGCAGGCGTCGGGGGGCGAATCGCGGGCCGGTGAGTCCGGACCCGCTCGGCCGGTATCGCAGGCACCGCCCACGGACGGACCACCCCCGCCGGGCCGGAAATCCGCGTTTCGTGGCGGCCGGGGCATCCGGGGTGCCCGGTCCGGAGTAGCTGGGTCGGAAGAGTCGGCGGGCGGCGGGGGGAGGCCGGGAGGCGGAGGCCCGGGGGCGGCCGGCGGTGCGGCCGGCGGAACGGGGGGTGCACGGCCGAACCCGTATTTTTGTGGGGATTATCAGACAGGCCCCGGGA
>NZ_JARWPM010000076.1 GCF_029869215.1 Nocardia carnea | reverse complement strand
GGTAAGACCCGCGATGCCGAAAAGGCTCTCGCGCAGGCGAAACAGTGGCGTGAATGGGCCGAGGCCGCGGAAGGCGCCGTCAGCAACCTCAGAACGTCGCGGCCGGGGGGGCCCCGCCCCCCGGCGGGGGGGGGGTGTCGGCGGGGGGGTTCGGGCGGGGGGCCCCCCGCCGCGACGTTCAGAGGTTGCTGACGGCGCCTTCCGCGGCCTCGGCCCATTCACGCCACTGTTTCGCCTGCGCGAGAGCCTTTTCGGCATCGCGGGTCTTACCCGCGGCGCTGGCCTTCGCGGCCTGTTCCTCGAATTGGGCGACCCGTTCGCGGAACTGCGCGGCCCGCGCCAGCGCTTCCGGATCGGTCCGGCGCCATTGGGCGTCGACGGCTTGGCGGACCCGCTTCTCCAGTGCCCGCAGTCTGCTTTCCAGATCGTGCATCCGCTCGCGCGGGACCTTACCGATGGCGTCCCAGCGTTCCTGCAGGTCACGCAGGGCAGCGCGGGCGCTTTCGAGGTCGGTATCGGGATCGATCAGCGGTTCGTAGCTGCTGAGCAGTTCTTCCTTCGCGGTGGCGTTATCGGCGAATTCGGCGTCCCGCTCCGAGGCCGCGGCATTGCGTGCGGCGAAGAACACGTCCTGGGCGCTCTTGAACCGCCGCCACAGCGCCTCGTCGGCTTCGCGGGGTGCACGTCCGGCGTTCTTCCATTCGACGAGTAGATCCCGGAACACCGCGGCGGTGGCCGCCCAATCGGTGGAACCGGAGAGTTCCTCGGCGCGCGCACACAGCTCTTCCTTGCGGGTCTTGGCGGCGGCGCGTTCCCGGTCGAGTTCGGCGAAATGGGCGCCGCGGCGCCGGTTGAACGCTTCGCGGGCTTTCGAATACCGGCGCCAGAGCGCATCGTCGACCTTGCGGTCGACGCCGCGAATGGTTTTCCACTCGTCGAGGATTTCGCGCAGCCGGTCGCCGGCGGCTTTCCACTGGGTGGATTCCGCGGCGATCTGCTCGGCCTCGGCGGCGAGCGCTTCCTTGCGTTCGGTGTGCTCGTGCCGGGTACGCTCCTTCTCCTCCTTGGCGTGGGCGGCTGCCTCATCGGAATGTTCGGCGATGGCGCGCAACCGGGCGGCGAGCCCTTCGATATCGCCGATGACCGCCGCGGTGGGCAGCGTCTCGGCCAGGGCCAGCGCCGCGGCCTTGGTTTTGCGGGCATCGGTACCGGCGGCCAGGCGAGCTTCCAGCAGGGCCACCTCGGTGGCCAGGTCGTCGAATCGGCGGCCGAAATGCGCGAGGCCCTCGGCGGCGTTACCGGCCTGCCAGGAGCCGACGATCCGCTCTCCCTCGGAGGTCTTCACCCAGGCGGTGCCGTCCTCGTCGACCCGGCCCCATTTGCTCGGGTCCGTGGTGGTGGGCACGACGACCGGATGCGGATGTTCGACGGCCGGATCGGCCGGTTTCATCGCCGCGGGCGAAGGGTGGGTCTCGCCGGGTTTGGGACGGTTGCGGGGTTTGGGAGCGGGCGACGGGCGACCGGCGGGGCCGGGGCCGGGTTTGGCGGTTCCGTTGCTGTGGGTCATTGCTCCTCGTCCCTGCCGCGCGTCACGGCTGCCTGGTTTACGCGCTGCGCATACTGGCTATGCTCTGCTCATTCTGGCTACGCCCGCTCATTCTGGCCACATCCACCGGTCGGTGCGATCCGCGCGGGCGCGGTGCCTGTCGAGACCGCCGTGGCGCGGGCCGCGGTGGCCGCGCTCCGGCTACCACCGCACCGGTCCGGCGTATACGGCCCGACCTGCGGATCCGGTCCCACCGGCACCTGTTCCGGATACTTCGCACCCTAGCAATTACCCGAGGGTTTCCGGGAGAGACACTCATATCCGCACCGCGGGTGCGTGGTGTTCCTCCGCGTGAGTGCACTGCCTCCGCAACGGGGGCCGTACCTCGGGCGGACCGCGTTGCCCGCCGTGGGGGGGGGGGGGGGGGGGCGCCGGGGGGCGCCCGGGGGGGGGGGCGGGGGGGGGCGGGGGGGGGCCCCCCGGGGGGGGGCGGGGGGGGGGTGGGGGGGGGGGGGGGGGGGGGCCGGGGGGGGGGGGGGTTGGGCGGTATGACGGGGAGGTCGAGCAGGGGGCTGATATCGATCTCGGTGGTGGTGAGGCG
>NZ_JARWPM010000075.1 GCF_029869215.1 Nocardia carnea | reverse complement strand
GATTACGGGCGTGCTCCGGTGCGAACCCCTGCAGTTCACGAGGAAACGGCGCGGCACCGTCGATGGCGAGCACCAGGGGGAATCGTTTCGACGCCACGGCGGCGGGTGCCTGCTGTTGCGGTATCGGCGGGTGGTTCGCGGGGGGGGCCCCCGCGCCGGCGGGCGCGGCGGCGCTGGTGGTATTCCTCGTAGATGAGATCCGGGGGCAGCGGACGGTCGCGCAGTTCCGGGAATTCGGCGGCGTAGTCGGCGAGTCGTTTCGGCCGGTCGGCCCGGAACCAGCGCTGGGCCAGATCGATCTTGATCAGTTCGATGAGCGCAACCCGGCGCAAGGCCGGGGATCGGGGCAGGTAGCGGGCGAGTTCGGGCGGTGCGGGAGCGTTCTGCCATGCCGTAGTGAACCGGCGCAGAGTGTCCGCGAGCTGATTGCCGTGCAACTGCCCGAGGGTGTCCGCGCGCGGTGTGGCGGGTTGCCCCATCTGGGAATGGTAGCGCCGTGCGGGCCCGGAGTGTCGGGCGTGGCAGGCGTATTTATGTGTAACCGCCGGTTACACATAAATTGATTCCGAGGTGAATGCGCCGACAGGCGACTTCCCGTAGCCAATATACAGCAGGTGATCTCCTGGTGCTGCGCCCGGCAGAAACCCGCGCTACATGATGACCACGCACCCTTCACCGGACGACAGAGAGCACAGGATCTGGCTCAACGCCAGTAACAGGGCCTGCACAGGATTGGACGGAACCACGGCCGGGGTGACCATCGCAGCCTCCGTGTTCTGAGATCGGCAACGTCGTATCCGGGATATCGCGGGGACGGCGCCGGGTGTTAGACGTCGGCGGGGACAAGGCGACCGGCAACGCTCGTCCGATGGTCATCGCGGTGTCATCCGCGGGCCACCGGTGTGTCAGGCGCGTGCGGGATCCCTAGAACATGGATACCACGCGCAGGCGTTTCCTCCGGCAGGGCGCCGCGGCCGCCGCGGTACTCCTGGTCGGCACGGGCGCGGCATCCGGTGCGCGGTTCCGTGCGCCGCGCTACCTCGGCGATCCCTTCACCCTCGGTGTCGCCTCCGGTGATCCGACCGCAGACGGCGTGGTGCTGTGGACCAGGCTGGCGCCGGATCCGCTCGCCCCGGACGGTTTCGGCGGGATGGGCCGCAGCCCGGTGACGGTCGACTACGAGGTCGCCCACGACGACCGATTCCGCCGGGTGGTGCGGCGCGGTTCGGTGCTCGCGGATCGCGCTCTCGGGCATTCGGTCCATCCGGAGGTTCACGGCCTCGAACCGGGTCGCTGGTATTTCTACCGGTTCCGCGCGGGCTCGGCGATCTCGCCGGTCGGGCGCACCCGTACGGCACCCGCCGCCGCCGACCGCGTGCGCCGCCTGCGGTTTGCGTTCGCGTCCTGTCAGGCGTGGAACGACGGCTGGTACACCGCCTACGACCATATGGCCGGAGAGGATCTGGACCTGGTCGTGCACCTGGGCGACTATCTGTACGAGTACCCGGTCAGCGGTGCGGTGCGGGGTCTCCCCGTAGAACCCCAGCTCCGGCACGAGCCACGCGACCTGCGCGGGTACCGGGTGCACTACGGCTGGTACAAATCCGACCCGGCCTTGCGCCGGGCACATGCGGCGTTTCCGTGGCTGGTGACGATGGACGATCACGAACTCGCCGACGATTGGGCCGGCCGGCGCGCGCAGACCCGGATCGACCGCGATATCGTCGCGCCGATTTTCCGGGCCCGGCGGGCGGCGGCCTTCCGCGCGATGTACGAACACCAGCCGCTGCGCCTGGCGCAGCTACCGGCCGGGCCGCGAATCCGGCTGCACCGCCGCTACCGGTTCGGCTCCCTCGCCGAGATCACCATGCTCGACACCCGCCAGTATCGCGGCGGCGGATCGATTCTCGGTGCGCGGCAACGGGAGTGGCTGGTGGACGGTTTCGCGGCCTCGCCGGCGCGCTGGCAGATCCTCGGCAACCAGGTGGTGCTGGGTCGCACGGATCACGAGGCGGGTCCCGGCGTGGACCTGTCCGCCGACGCCTGGGACGGATTTCCCGCCGAACGTGCCGCCGTACTGTCGGCCGCCGCGGCCCGCGCGGTCCGGAATCTCGTCGTGATCACCGGCGACCGGCACGAGAACTACGCCGCCGATCTCCGGGCCGATCCGGCCGATCCGCGCACTCCTGTGGTGGCCGCGGAGTTCACCGGAACCTCTATCACCAGCGGCGGTGACGGCGTGGACACGTATGCGCGCGGCACCGAACTGCTCGCCGCCAATCCCGACCTGAAATTCTTCAATGCGCAGCGCGGATACGCCCGGGTCGACGTGGATGAGAAGCTCTGGCGCACCGATTTCCGGGTGGTTCCCTATGTGAGCCGTCCGGGTGCCCCGGTGTACACCCGCGCGTCGTATGTGGTCGTCGACGGGGTGCCGGGGGTGGCCCCGGCCGGTGAGCGGCCTGCGGAAGAGCCCACGGCGGCCCGGCCGGCCGCGGTGCGGGCCGCGCCGGGCCCGGGCGACGAGATATCCCCGGACGCGGGCTGACCGGGCGCCGATCTGTACGTGGCGGGCGCCGAACGCCGTCCTCGCGGGCCGCGCCGGTCCGGCAGCCGTGCGGTGCTCGTTGCGACTCCGCCGAGCGTCGGCCGTGGCTCAGTGCTCGCGACGGACGACCGGTGGTGCCTGCCGGAGTTCGATGGCGACGAGTAGTTCGACGAGATCGGTCACCGTGCGGATATTGCGGCCGGTGAGTTGCTGGATCCGGCGCAGCCGGTACTTGGCGGTGTTGTGGTGGATACGCAGCGCATCGGCCGCTTCGCGCAGATTCATATCGGCGGCGACGAACGCCCGGATGGTATCGGCGAGGACGGCGCCTTTCGCCTGGTCGTCGGCGAGGGTGCGGGCGATCCGGGGATCGACGAGAGTGCGCGCGGTGTCGTCGGAGCTCAGTACGAGGTAGCGGAACGGGGTGAGTTCGGGCAGGGCCACGACGCCGCCGCCGTCCGGGATCAGGTCCAGCGCCGAGCGTGCTTCCTGCCAGCCGCGCGGTACCGCCTCGACACCGGTGAGCACCGTGCTCACCCCGAGGGCCGCGGTGATGCCCTCGGCCGCGAGTCCGTCGCGGGTGCGCCGCAGCCGCGTGCACAGTTCTTCGGTGGTCGCACGGCCGAGCCCGGCTATGGCGACGATATCGGTGTCGCGGGCGACGGCCAGGATACGGTGCCCGTTGACCCCGGTGCGCGCCAGTGCGGCCGAAACAATATGCGGGGCTTCGTCTTCGGCGCGCGGCGCGGCACCGCGCTCGGTGCGATCGAGGACCGCGCCGGCGATGACCACGAGGCGTTCACCCGCGCCGGTGCCGATACCGTGGGCGGCCGCGGCGGCCACGAGCGGGCCGCGTTCGGGCAGCGCCCCGGCGAGCAGGGATTCGATCAGATCGCGGCCGTCACGACCGGCCTCGGTGGATTGATGCTGCTGGAACTCCAGGTAGGCGTGGGTGGCCTGGGTACTGATCAGGTCGCAGTAGCGGGTCAGGGGCAGCACCATCGACAGGGTCGCCTCCCGGGCGGCGGGTGAATCACCGGCCTGGGCGACGAGTGCTTTCCAGAAGGCCTGCTGGCCGAGCCGGAACGCGGAGATGTAATCGGCGAGGGGGAGCCCGGATTGGGCACGGCGTACCGCCGCCCGGCGGGTGTAGGCCAGATCGGCGGGGGAGACCCGCCGTTTCTCCAGCAGCGCGCCCAGGCCGGTGCGGCACAACCTGGCCACCTGGTCGTGCACATCGGCCCGGAATTCACTGTCGCGGCCGGCGTATCCGGGGACCTGCGTGAGTATCGCGCTACTGCCGCGCTCGGCGATCTCGTCGGCACGGTCGTAGACGCTGCCGACGATACGGGTGCGCGCGAGCTGGACCGGGTCGGGCAGCGTAGTGGCGACCATAAGTTTTACACCAGGCAAAGCTGGTTGGTCCACTCCCGCGACTCGAAAGTCAACATTCGTACGCAAATGTATCAAATTATCCGCAGGTCGTTTGTCCTCGGTGGACAAATGCGGCGCCCATAATTGGGACGCAAAGGCTGATGTGTTTCATTCTGGCCACTCTTACGCTGGCCTGACCCATAGCCGGTCCGGCGGACTGTGCGCTGCCCCACAGGATTTCGACCGCGACCACGCACCCGGAGGATTCATGCTCGAGATATCCGGCCTCACCGTCCGATTCGGCGGTATCACGGCACTCGACGACGTCGGATTCGCTGTGGCTACCGGCGAAATGGTCGGCCTCATCGGCCCCAACGGCGCGGGGAAGACCACCCTGTTCAACTGCCTGACCCGCCGCTGCGCCCCGACCGCCGGCGCCCTGCGCTACCTGGGCACCGATCTCACCACCGTGCGCCCGGACCTCATGGCACGGCTCGGGATAGCCCGGACCTTCCAGAATCTCGGGCTGTTCTCCCGTATGTCCGTCCGGGACAACGTGCTCGTCGGCGCCCACCATCGCGCCCGGTCCGGCTTCGTGGCCGCGAGCCTGTTCCTGCCCCCGGTGCGTGCCGAGGAACGCCGGTTGCGGGCCCAGGTCGACGGCCTGCTGGAACGACTCGGACTCACCGAGGTCGCCGATCACCCCGCGGCCGGGCTGCCCTTCGGCACGCTCAAACGCATCGAATTGGCCCGGGCGCTGGCCGCCGGCCCGCGCCTGCTGCTGCTCGACGAACCGGTCAACGGCCTCAGCCACGGGGAGGTCGGCGAATTCGCCGGCCTCCTCGCGGGCCTGCGGGTGGACTTCGATCTCACCGTGGTGGTGGTCGAACACCATATGGGCTTCGTCATGGGCATCTGTGACCGCGTCGTCTGCCTCGAGTTCGGCCGGGTGATCGCCGACGGCGCACCCGAGGACGTGCAGCGCGATCCCGCGGTCATCGAGGCCTACCTGGGCACGGCGGCGTGACCGGCCCCGCCGTCCCGCCCGAGAGGAACAGCATGAGTAACGAACCCTTCCTGGAAGTCAGCGGTCTCACCGCGGGATACGGTGCCGGCCAGGTGGTGCACGGGGTCGGTTTCGCCGTCGCCGCCGGCGAGGTGTGCGCGGTGCTCGGACCCAACGGCGCCGGGAAGACGACACTGCTGCGGGCGCTCAGCGGCATGGTCCGGGTGCGCGGTTCGGTGCGGCTGGCGGGCACCGAGATCGCCGGGCGGGCGCCGGAGAAGATCGCCCGGCTCGGGGTCGCGCATGTTCCGGAGGGGCGCGGTACCTTCACACCGCTGACCGTCGAGGAGAACCTGCGCCTGGGTGCCTACTCCCGCCGCGCGCGCGGAAGTGTCGAGGCCGATCTGCGCCGGGTGTACGACTACTTCCCGGTCCTGCGCGAGAAGCTGCACGAAACGGCCGGTCAGCTCTCCGGCGGGCAGCAGCAGATGCTGGCGCTCGGCCGCGCGCTCATGTCCCGGCCCCGGCTGCTGCTCCTCGACGAACCGTCGCTCGGGCTGGCGCCGCTGGTCACCCAGGAACTCTTCCGCATCGTGCAGGCCATCAACCAAGAGGAACGCACCACCGTGATAGTCGTCGAGCAGAACGCTCATCTCGCGCTGCGCGCCGCGCATCAGGCGCATGTCCTGGAAAGCGGGCAGATCGTGCTGTCCGGCACCGCGGCCGATATCGCCGCGGACGAACAGGTCGCCCGGTCCTACCTCGGATACCGGGTGTGACCGTGACCGGATTCGCGCAGCAGATCATCGAAGGCCTCAGCGCCGGCGCCCTCTACGCCGGGATGGCGCTGGCCCTCGTCCTCATCTACCGGTTCACCGGCATCGTCAACTTCGCCCAGGGCGAACTGGCCATGTTCTCGGCGTTCCTGGCCTGGCAGCTGATGCAGAGCGGAACACCGTTCTGGCTGGCCCTGCCGGTCACCCTCGCGATCTCCTTCGCCGCCGGCATGCTGATCGAACGGATCGTCATCCGGCCGGTCGAAGGCGCGCCGGAACTCACCCTGGTGATCGTCACCGTCGGGCTGTTCTTCTTCGTCAACGCCGCCGCGGGCTGGATCTGGTCGTATCAGCTGAAAAGCTTCCCGAACCCCTTCCCGGAGGGCGCGCTGCGCGTGGGCGGAGTCTCCGCCGGGTACGGCAACCTCGGCATCCTCGCCGTGGTCGCGGTGGTGATGGGATTGTTGTATCTGCTGTTCCGGTACACCCGGACAGGTTTGGCGATGCGCGCGGTGGCCGCGAATCCGCAGTCGGCGCGGTTGGTGGGCATCGGTGTCGGCACCGTTCTCGCGCTCGGCTGGGGGCTGGCCGCCGCCGTCGGCGCGGTCTCCGGGGTGCTGTCGGCGCCGCTGCTGTTCCTCGAGCCCAACATGATGGGCGGCGTCCTCATCTACGCCTTCGCGGCCGCCACGCTCGGCGGGTTCGACAGTCCGGGCGGCGCGGTCGCCGGAGGCTTGATCGTCGGGGTCGCGGAAACGCTGGCCGGCGCCTATCTCGACGTGATCGGCACCGAACTCAAAATCGGTGTGCCGCTGGTGATCATCCTCGGCGTACTGCTCATCCGGCCGCAGGGCCTGTTCGGCACCCCGGCGGTGGAACGGGTATGAGCGGGTCAGGCCCGGAGGCGGCAGCGGAGCGTGACCACGGAGGGCCCCCGCTCGTGCCCCATGGACACGGTATGAGCGGGTCAGGCCCGGAGGCGGCAGCGGAGCGTGGCACCGCGAGTGCGCCGCTCATGCCCCACGCAGACAGCAGGAGCGATATGGGAATCCCGAACACCGTGGTGGCGCCGGAACATCGGCCGCCCGTTTCCGGAACAGGACGAACGCGGCCCCGGCGGATCCGCTGGTCGTGGCTTCCGGTGGCCGTGGTGCTGGTGGCGGCCTGCTGGGCGCCTTTCGAATTGGCGCCGTTTCATACCTTCCAGCTGGCGCTGGCCATGATCTACGCGGTCGCGTTGCTCGGCCTGAACCTGCTGGTGGGCCATACCGGGCAGATCTCGCTGGGGCACGGGGCGTTCTTCGCGGTCGGCGCGTACACCACCGCGATCATGATGGACCGCTGGGACGCACCGTATCCGGTGACCCTGCCCGTCGCGGCGGCGGTGGCGTTCGTCCTCGGGATCGGCCTCGGAATTCCGGCGCTGCGACTGCGCGGACTGTATCTGGCGCTGGTCACCCTCGCCATCGCGATATTCCTGGTGCCGTTGCTGAAGCGGTTCGAATCGGTGACGGGCGGCTCCATGGGCCTGACCCTGGACAAACCCCGGCCGCCGGCGTGGAGCGGGCTGGCCGAGGACCAGTGGTTGTACTTCCTGGTGCTGGCCGTCACCGCGGTGAGTTATCTGCTGGTCGCCGGGTTGCTGCGGTCGCGGGTGGGCCGGGCGTTGCATGCCGTACGCGACAACGAGATCGCCGCCGAGGTCACCGGCGTGCGGCCGGCGTTCTACAAAACGCTGGCCTTCGCCTGGGGCGCCATGTTCGCCGGGGTCGCGGGCTGTGTCTACATCTGGGTGATCGGTTATGTGTCACCGGATTCGTTCACCCTCACCCTGTCCATCACGCTGCTCGCCGGACTGGTCGTCGGGGGACTCGGCGGCCAGTGGGGGCCGCTGCTGGGCGGATTGTTCGTCATGTACGTGCCGAACTTCGCCCAGGACATCAATCAAGCCGCGCCGGGAGTCATCTTCGGGCTCCTCATCATCGCGGTCATGTACCTCGCGCCGAATGGATTGGCCGGACTCGTCGGCCGGGCGGCGCGCTGGCTCGGACACCGGGCCCGGAAAGGAAGAACCGATGCGCACTAGAGCGATACAGGCGGCGCTGGCCGCCGCGGCGGTCCTGGTCGCCGTCGCCGGCTGCGGCAGCCGCGACGACGCCGGCGAGTCCGTCGCCTCCGGCGACTGCCAGGGCCAGCAGACGACCGGTCTCACCGATACCGCGATGAAGCTGGGCGGTATCTTCCCGCTGTCCGGCCCGGCCTCGGCCTATGCCGAACTCCCCAAGGGAATGCAGGCCTACTTCGAGTACGTCAACAACGAACAAGGCGGGATCGACGGGCGCACGGTCGAATACCTGCTGCGTGACGACGGCTACCAGCCCCCGAAAACCGTGGAGGAGACCCGCCGGCTGGTCGAACAGGACCAGGTGTTCGCCATCCTGTCCACTCTCGGGACGCCGACCTCGGCGGCGGTCTGGGATTACCTGAACCAGCGCGAGGTACCGCAGATCTTCGTCGCCGGCGGAGCCACCCAGTGGGGTGCGGGCGAAGGACATCCGTGGACCATCGGCTGGCAGCCCAGCTATCACGCCGAGGGCCAGATCTTCGCGCGCTACGTCATGGAGCAGCAGCCGGACGCCACCGTCGCCGTCGTCTACCAGAACGACGATTTCGGCAAAGACCTGCTGGCCAGCTTCAAAGAAGCCACCACCGGCAGTGGTGTGAAGGTGATCGCCGAACAGAGTTACGAGGTCACCGATCCCAGCGTCGACCCGCAGTTGCGCAACCTGGCCGATTCGAAAGCCGATGTGCTGCTGAACTTCGCGACCCCGAAGTTCGCCGCGCAGACCCTCGCGGCCGACGCGCGTAACCCCGAATGGAATCCGCTGCATATCCTCACCCAGGTTTCCAGCACCATGAGCGTGCTCGCACCCGTCGGTTTCCCGAATGTGCAGAACGTGGTCACCTCGGTCTTCGTGAAGGATCCCGCCGACCCGCAGTGGGCCGACGACCCCGGAATGCGGCTCTACCGCGACAAACTCGCCCAGTACGTACCCGGCGCCGACCCCAGCGACGGCTACACCCTCGTCGGCTGGGCCATGGCGCAGAGCTTCCACAAAACCTTCGACGCGGCCGCCTGCAAGACCCGCGAGGGGTTGCGGGACGCGATGCGCTCGCTCGACAACGTAGCGATCGACCTGCTGCTGCCCGGTATCACCCTGCAGACCGGCGCAGGCGACGGCTATCCGATGGAGGCCATGCAGATCCAGCGGTTCCAAGGCGACCGCTGGGTGCTCGAGGGCGATCTCGTCGACACCTCCGGCAACTGAACCGCCTGCCCAGAAAACGTCCGTGGCGCACCCGGCGCCCACGGCCGCCTCGATATCAACCGATGAGGACATAACGATGAAATTCCGGACCAGCGTAGTCACCGCCGCGATCGCGGCGGCCGCCCTCGGCGCGACCGCCGCCCCGGCCGCCGCCCAACCCGCTCCCGTCCCCCGCGAGCTCACCTACGAGATCACCCGCTCCGGTGACACCGCCGTGGTGGAGACCAACGGCAAATGGCAGGTGGTGGGCGATCAGCTCATTCTGAAGGCGATCGACGACACCCCGCTCAGCACGGTGCCGCTCACCTACCGCAAAGACAATATCGCCTTCCCGATCGCCGCCACGATCGACGGTGGCACCGCGGTACTCACGCCGCAGCGTGAGGGCGGGGTACCGGTGGCGCCGGTGAGCGCGCCGATCGTGACACCGGAACAGGCCGGGCAGGAGGTCGCCGAACAGTTCACGCCGCGCGATATGCAGGCGCTGGGGGTGTTCACCCAGCGGGCGACGATGAGCGCGGCGATCGCCGGTGCGGTCGGCGCGGTGATCGGCGGCAGTCTGGGCTGTGTGCTCGGTGCCGCGACCGGTGCCCTGGTCTCCAGCCCGATCGCGCTGCTGCTGGTGCCGTTCGTCGGGGCCACCATCGGCGGCTGCGTCGCCGGTGCCGCGACCCTCGGTGCGGCGGGCGGCATCATCGGCGCGTTCCTGATCGGCGGGCCGGTCGCGGTGTTCGCGGCCTTCCAGTACTTCTCGACGATCCTGTCCCCGTGCCCGCCGGAGCACCCGGCGTGCCGGCCCACGACCCCGTAGGCAGCGCACGCTGTCCGGTGCAGCCCGTCCCGATTTCCGGGGCGGGCTGTAATTTTGGAGACGCTCCGCGTCTCGAGGGTGGGGCCGGGATGGGACCTCAGGTCTGTGCTGGGGCGTGGGGTGCGGGAGGGGGTGGCATGCTGTGGTCTATGGTCGATATTCGCCTCGAGTTTTCCGATTCCGTTGCCACTATCACGCTGGACCGTCCGGCTCAGCTGAATGCCTTCACCACCGCGATGGGGGTGGAGTTGATCGAGGCGTTCGACAGGTGCGATCGCGACGACGCCGTGCGGGCGATCGTCATCACCGGTGCGGGGCGGGCGTTCTGCGCCGGGGCCGATCTCTCCGCCGGGGCGGAGACCTTCGTCGCGCCCGAGGGCGGGGAACCGGAGGACTTCCGTGACGGTGGTGGGGAAGTGGTGCTGCGGATGTTCGAATCGCGCAAACCGATCATCGCCGCGATCAACGGACCGGCCGTCGGAGTCGGTATCACCATGACGCTGGCCGCCGATTTCCGGCTGGCGGTGGACAGTGCCCGGATCGGGTTCGTGTTCAACCGGCGCGGCATCGTCCCGGAATCCTGTTCCAGCTGGTTCCTGCCGCGGCTGGTTCCCGTGCAGAAGGCATTGGACTGGGTGTATTCCGGCCGGCTCGTCGATGCCGCCGAAGCGTACGAGGCGGGCCTGTTCTACGGGCTGTACTCGCCGGAAACCCTGCTGGACGAGGCACTGGCGCTGGCGCGGCGCGTCACCGAACATTCCGCTCCGGTGTCCGTCGCGTTGTCGCGGCAGATGCTGCTGCGCGGGCTGGGGGCCGAGCATCCGATGATCGCGCACCGGGTGGAGTCGCGCGGCATTCGGCTACGCGGTGCCAGCGCCGATGCGGCGGAAGGGGTTTCCTCGTTCCTGGAGAAGCGTCCGGCGCGTTTCCCCGACAGCGTGGCGCGGGATACGCCCGATATCTTCGGAGCCGATCTGCCGGTACCGCCGTTCCGCGACTGACCCGGATTGCCCACGCGGAGTGTACTTTCGGTAGCACGTACCTGGGCAAAAAGGAGTTCGCAAAAGTGCGCATCCACCCGGTGGCTTGTCTAGGATTTGTGGCACAACGATTTTCGGAGGTGCTGCATGCCGGACGAAGTCCTGGCGCCCAATATCGAGCTCTTCTCCCGTAACGGTTTCGCCGGCCCGAACACCACCATCGTCCGGGCCCAGTACCGGCCGCGTTTCCTGCGCGCCCGGGGCGAATACGTGCCGCGCCGGTTCCACACCTGGGATCTACCGGCGGATGTGTTCGCCGAGCCGAAAGCCCTCCCGGTGGCGATCCTCGAGGGCGAGGGGATCGGTTTCGAGCTGAACCGCCGCGCCGCCGCCATGAGCTTCGGCTATGTCAACGTCTGGGCCGACGAACTGCACTACATCGTCTCCGGGCGCGGCCGGCTCGACACCGAGGTCGGCACCCTCGACGTCCGGGCGGGCGATTTCGTGCTCATCCCGCGTGCGGTCACCTACCGGTGGGACGATATCGCCGAGGAGATCACCGAGTTCATCGTGGTGACCACCAGCGAACTGAGGCTGGACCCCGAAGGCGCACCCGGAACCTTCAACCCCGATCTGCATCTGGACCGCCCGGTACCGCACGGCCGGCCCGGTCTCCCGGTGGACGACGAATACGAGGTAGTCGTCCGCACCGGCGACAGGTTCACCTCCTACTTCTACGATGTGGACCCGATCCCGTGCCTCGATGTGATCGGCGCCCCGCTCGTCGTCCGGTTCAATATCGAGCACGTACACGGGCTCGGTGTCGCGGAGGGCGGGCTCGCGCCCGCACAGCTGATGAGCAGTACGTCCGGGCGTGATTTCGTCTTCGGCGTCGGGAGCCGGCACAGCACCCGGCCCCCGGTACACCACAACGCCGATTTCGACGAGGTCATCTGCTACGGCATGGGTCCTTCGCCGTGGGGGTCGGTCGATACGCCGGGCACCATCACCTGGACCCCGAAGGGCATCCTGCATCAGGGGCCCGAGGAGAACGTGCAGCCCGGCTACCGGGCGTGGCTGCTGGAAACCAGGTCGTCGCTGACGATGACCCCGGCGGGCCGGGATATCGCCCACCTGATGGAAACCGACCAATACGGTGTGCACCCGGCCGAAGGGCAACCGGTCACCGCGCGCTGACCCACCTCCGGGGGGGGGGGGGGGGGGGGGCGGGGGGGGGGGCCGCGGGGCGGGGGCGCGGCGCGGCCGGGGCGGGCCGCGCGGCTGCGCGACAAGGAGAAGCAGCTCGTCGCCAAGCGCGCCGAGCGGGAGAAGCAGTGGCGTTCCGGTGACCTGGACGTCG
>NZ_JARWPM010000074.1 GCF_029869215.1 Nocardia carnea | reverse complement strand
GGGCGGCGCGTTCGGTCACGTGATAGGCCGGTTACTCCTAGGGGTGTGCTTCGCGCAGCGCCGCCAGGATCGCCGCGCCGGCGCGAGGCGCGGCGACGACCACGATCCGGTCCTCGGCCACCCCGGTCAGCACCCCCACCGCGCCCCCGCTGGGGCGGCGCCGATGAAACGACAGAAAACGCATTCCGTACCCTGGACGGGTGGATTCGATCGGACAGGTAGCGCTTCCCCCGCAGGTGGAGCCGGTGGGCGCGCGCAGTTACGAGGTCCGCACCTTCGGTTGCCAGATGAACGTGCACGATTCCGAACGCTTGTCCGGCCTGCTCGAGGATGCGGGCTACAGCAAGGCCGCGCCGGGGGCGACGGCCGATCTGGTGGTCTTCAATACCTGCGCGGTGCGGGAGAACGCCGATAACAAGTTGTACGGCACGCTCGGTCATCTCGCGCCGATCAAGGCTTCGCGGCCGGGGATGCAGATCGCGGTCGGCGGTTGTCTGGCGCAGAAGGACCGCGAGACCGTACTGCGTAAGGCGCCGTGGGTGGATGTGGTGTTCGGCACCCATAATCTCGGTGCGCTGCCGGTGCTGCTCGAACGCGCCCGGCACAACGACGAGGCCCAGGTCGAGATCCTGGAGTCGCTGGAGGCCTTTCCCTCGACGCTGCCCGCGCGCCGCGAATCGGCGTATGCGGGGTGGGTGTCGATTTCCGTCGGCTGTAACAACACCTGCACCTTCTGCATCGTTCCGTCGCTGCGCGGTAAGGAGGTCGACCGCCGCCCGGGCGATGTGCTGGCCGAGGTGCAGGCGCTGGTGGATCAGGGTGTGCTGGAAGTGACCCTGCTCGGGCAGAATGTCAATTCCTACGGGGCCTCGTTCGCCGATCCGGATCACCCGCGCGACCGCGGTGCGTTCGCGAAACTACTGCGGGCGTGCGGGGACATCGAAGGCCTGGAGCGGGTGCGGTTCACCTCGCCGCATCCGGCCGAGTTCACCGATGATGTGATCGAGGCGATGGCCGAAACCCCGAATGTGTGCCCCCAGTTGCATATGCCGCTGCAGTCGGGTTCGGACCGGGTGCTGAAAGCGATGCGGCGCTCCTACCGGCAGGCTCGTTTCCTGGGGATCATCGACAAGGTGCGGGCGGCCATGCCGCATGCGGCGATCACCACCGATATCATCGTCGGCTTCCCGGGGGAGACCGATGAGGATTTCGAGCAGACCCTCGAGGTGGTCCGCCGCGCCCGGTTCACCAGCGCGTTCACCTTCCAGTACTCGCCGCGTCCGGGTACGCCGGCGGCGGAGATGGCCGATCAGGTGCCCAAGCAGGTGGTGCAGGAACGCTATGACCGTTTGACCGCGCTACAGGATCAGATCTGCCTGGAGGCCAACCGGGACCTGATCGGTTCCGAAGTGGAGCTGCTGGTCGCCGACGGCGCCGGGAAGAAGAACGCCGCGACCGCCCGGATGAGCGGCCGGGCCCGGGACGGCCGGCTGGTCCATTTCAAGCCGGAGGGCGCCGACGCGGAGATCCGGCCCGGCGATCTGGTCACGGTCGCGGTGACCGGTGCGGCACCGCATCACCTGGTGGCCGACAGTGGTGTCCGCGGTCATCGCCGTACGCGGGCCGGTGACGCCCATGCGGCCGGTACCACGCCCAAGACCGCACCCATCGGAGTGGGACTCGGTCTGCCGCGGATCGGGGCGCCCGAGCCGGAGCCGGTGGCTTCGGGCTGCGGCTCCGGGTGCGGAGTATGACGGTGCCCGGCGACGACAACCGGGATCCGGCGGAGCGATCGGCCGCCGAACCCGGTCCGAGTGGTCCCGAGCCCCGGCCGGCCGGGGAGCCGGCGGCAGGAAACGACGAATCGGCCGATGGAAACGAGGAGCCAGTGAACCCGGCGGAGACCACCGAGAAGTTCGAGCAGTTCCGCGACGATCTGGACGCGGTGGAACGCCGGATCGCCGGCGAGATCGATCCCGGAGTGCGGGCCATGGTGGTTGCGGGCGCGGTGTTCGCGCTGCTGCTCTCGCTGGTGCTACCGCATGCCGGTGCCGCGCGGGGTTTCGACGTGCTGCTGGGCTCGGACGTGGCCGGGTTCGAGCACATCGGGTTGCCGTCGCGGATCTTCGTCTGGTTCGTGCTGGTATTCGGGATCGGGTTCTCGCTGCTGGCGCTGATGACCCGGCGCTGGGTGCTGGCCTGGCTCGCGGTGGCCGGTTCGGCGATCGCGAGCGCCTTCGGGGTCTTCTCGATCTGGCATCGCCAGACCCCGGGTATCAACAACTATGTGGGGGCGGGCCCGGGGATCGGGTTGATCCTGGGAACGATCGCGATCATGGTGCTGACCTTCCACTGGGTGAAGGTCGTCTGGAGCCGGACCACGCTGCAATTGGCCGCCGAGGAACAGCGGCTGGCCGAACTGCCCGGTGGTGGGGTCGGTGAGATGCCGGTGCTGCCGTTCATGTCGCAGATCCTCGGCGAAAGCCAGGCCTACCGGCGCTTCGCCCAGCAGATGACCTTGCGGCTGCCAGCCGATATCGACCGGGAATCCATGATCGCCACGTTGTCGGCGCTGTTCGACCACCACGACGCGTTGCGCGCCCGGGTGGGCGAGCGCGACGGCTCCCCGGTGTTCGAGGTGCTCCCACCGGGCGCAATCGATATCGGCGCACTGATCCACACGGTGGAACTCGACGACGCGATCGACGACGCCGAGCTCACCCGGATCGCCTCGGCCGAATTGGACGCGGCGCTCGGTCGCCTGGATCCGGTGGCGCCGGCGATGGCGCAGTTCGTCTGGTTCTCTTTCGCTGGTGAGCGGCGTGATGTGCTGCTGTTCGCGGCGCATCACTTCGTGATCGATGGTGTGTCGTGGCGGGTGATCATTCCGGATCTGGCGTTGGCGTGGTCGCAGCTGGCTGCGGGTCA
>NZ_JARWPM010000073.1 GCF_029869215.1 Nocardia carnea | reverse complement strand
GGGGGGTGGGGGGGGGGGGGGCGGCGGGCGGGGTCCAAAAAAAAAACCACAAACACAATTAAAACAAAAAAAAAAAAAAAATATATCTCCCCCCCCCCCCCCCCCCCCGGGGGGGGGCCCCCGGGCCCGGACGCCGGAGCGTCCGGGTGATCAGGACGGGGCCGCGGTCCCGGTGAGTGCCCGCATTTCGGTGACCAGAACGTCGAGCGGGGTACCGGTGGGGAAAACGGCGGCGGCGCCCGCGGCCTGCAATTTCTCGATATCGCCCTGCGGTATGGTGCCGCCGACGACCACCGCGATATCGCCCGCGTCGGCCGCGCGCAGGGCGTCGACCACCCGTTTCGTCAGGGCTACATGGGCACCGGACAGGATGCTCAGGCCCACGACCGCCACATCTTCTTGCACCGCGATCGAGACGATATCTTCGATACGCTGCCGGATACCGGTGTAGACGACCTCGAATCCGGCGTCGCGCAATGTCCGCGCGACGATTTTCGCACCTCGATCATGGCCGTCCAGGCCGGGTTTCGCGACCAGTACACGCGCGGTCATCAGAACACCACCGGCTGCTGGAATTCGCCCCAGACCGTTTTGAGGGCGGCGGTCATCTCGCCCACCGTGCAGTAGGCGTTGGCACAGTCGATCAGACGATGCATGAGGTTGTCGTCTCCTTCCGCGGCCCGCGACAATGCGGCCAGAGTGTCGCGCACCGCAGCGGAATCCCGTTCGGCTTTCACCTTGGCCAGCCGCTTCAACTGGGTTTCCCGGCCCTCGGCGTCCAGTTCGTAGGTGGAGATCTCGGGGGCGGGCTCGTCGGAGACGAACTTGTTCACTCCCACCACCGGTTTGGCGCCGGATTCGATGTCCTGGTGCAGTTTGTAGGCTTCGTCGGCGATGAGGCCCTGCAGGTAGCCGTCCTCGATCGCGCGGACCATTCCGCCCCGGTTCTCCAGGTCGGTCATGATTTCCTGGATGGCCTCTTCGGTTTTGTCGGTGAGCGCCTCGATGAAGTAGGAACCGCCCAGCGGGTCGGCGACTCGGGTGACCCCCGTCTCGTAGGCCAGGATCTGCTGGGTGCGCAGCGCCATGGTCGCGGATTCCTCGCTGGGCAGCGCGAACGGTTCGTCCCAGGCCGCGGTGAACATCGACTGCACGCCACCGAGTACCGCCGCCATCGCCTCGTAGGCGATGCGGACCAGGTTGTTCTGCGCCTGGGGCGCGTACAGCGAGGCACCGCCGGCGACACAGCCGAAGCGGAACATCGACGCCTTGTCCGTGGTGGCGCCGTACCGCTCGCGCACGATGGTCGCCCAGCGACGCCGGCCCGCCCGGTATTTGGCGATCTCTTCGAAGAAATCGCCGTGGGTGTAGAAGAAGAAGGAGATCTGCGGGGCGAACTTCTCGATGCTCATCCGGCCGCGTTCGACAACGGTATCGCAGTAGGTGACACCGTCGGCGAGGGTGAACGCCATTTCCTGGACCGCGGTCGCGCCGGCGTCGCGGAAATGCGCGCCCGCCACCGAGATGGCGTTGAAGCGGGGCACTTCGGCGGCGCAGAACTCGATGGTGTCGGCGATAAGCCGCAGCGAGGGCTGTGGTGGCCAGATCCAGGTGCCGCGGGAGGCGTATTCCTTGAGGATGTCGTTCTGGATGGTGCCGGTGAGCTTTTCCCGGGGCACGCCCTTCTTCTCCGCCGCCGCCACGTAGAACGCGAGCAGGATCGCGGCCGTGCCGTTGATGGTGAAGCTGGTACTGATCTTGTCCAGCGGGATGCCGTCGAACAGGATCTCGGCATCGGCGAGGGTATCGACCGCGACACCGACCCGGCCGACCTCCTCCCCCACTTCGGGATCGTCGGAGTCGTAACCGCATTGCGTCGGCAGATCCAGCGCGACCGACAGGCCGGTACCGCCCTGATCCAGGAGATAGCGATAGCGCCGGTTGGACTCTTCGGCCGTGCCGAATCCCGAGTACTGCCGGAAGGTCCACAGCCGTCCCCGGTAACCGGTGGCGTAGTTGCCCCGGGTGAACGGAAACGCGCCGGGCGCGGGTGGTTCGGTATGCCGGTCGGCCGGCCCGTAGACCGGTTCGAGCGGGATACCCGAGGAGGTATGGACTGCGTCGTTCATCGTTGAATATGCTACTTGCAGTAAATGAGAATGCCAATACCGGTTTGCGGGAACGCGTAATCGACCAGGAGTGATATGTCCACCGAGCAGCAGACCTTCACCGACCGGACCCTCGTGGTGTCCGGAGCCAGCCGCGGGATCGGCCTGGCCATCGCCTTGTCCGCGGCCCGCCGCGGGGCGAATGTGGTGCTTCTGGCCAAGACGGCGCAACCCCATCCGAAGCTGCCGGGCACCGTGCACACCGCGGTCGCGGAGATCGAGGCGGCCGGCGGTAAGGCCGCGGCCGTCGTGGGTGACGTGCGGGAAGAAGCCGATGTGGCGCGTGTCGTGGAGACCGCCTTGGAACGTTTCGGCCGCATCGACTACTGCGTGAACAACGCCAGCGCCATCGCCACCGACCCCACCGAGCACCTCTCGGCGAAGAAATTCGATCTGATGCAGCAGATCAACCTGCGCGGCACGTTCCTGCTGACCCGCGCCTGCCTACCGCACCTGCGGCAGGCCCCGAACCCGCATATTCTCACCATCGCCCCACCCCTGAACACGAGCCCCCGCTGGCTGGGAGCCCACCCCTCCTACACGCTCTCCAAATACGGCATGACCCTGCTGACGCTGGGCTGGGCCGCGGAATACGCCGACGCCGGTATCGCCGCAAACTGCCTGTGGCCGCAGACCTATATCGCGACCTCCGCCGTCGCCAACCTGCCCGACGGCACGAACCTCCTGGAATCCTCCCGCAGCCCCCGCATCATGGGGGATGCCGCAGCCGAGATCCTGTCCCGCGAGTCGAAGTACAACACCGGCAACACCTACATCGATGCCACGACGCTCATCGAATCAGGCCGCACCGACCTGTCGGAATACGGCGGCGGCGCCAACCCGATTCCGGACATGTTCTTGAACTGATCAGCCGGCCCGGGAGGCCGGGGGGCCGGGGGGCCGGGGGGCCGACGAGATTCACCTGGGCATTCGACGAGATGGGGGAAGGCGCGCCAATCCATGTTGGCAATTCGCGGACTGCTTCCACCCGCAAGCCGGCGCACAGCATCGAGCCGCTGTCTCACCCCAGGTCGCGACGCCACTCGTGCACAGATGGATGCTGGCATGCCTTCTCAGCCCATACCGTCGCGGTGGAAGCGAGTTCGGTGCGTAGGTAAGCAGCATGCGGTCGCTCACTCGGAGCAGTAGAGTGAGCGACCGCATAGACACCGGGCAGAGTTGATTCGACTCTTGCGGATCAGGTCAAACGATTACACCCCTTCGGGGTGTCGTGCATACGACTCGGCCACTTCAGGGCATCCCGGGTTTTCGGACCATAGATGCCGTCCGCAGTGGTCCCGGCCGACGCTTGCGCCCTCTTCAACGCCGCCTTGGTCTTGGGCCCGAACTGACCGTCCGTCGAAATATCCGCGTTGTAACACGCCCGGAGTGCGGTTTGCAGTGCCCTTACTCCATCACCGGACGCCCCTTCGGACATCGTGCAATTCGAACCAACGCCCGATTTGGCGGGAACGGTCGCGACCGAGTAGTTCCCAGCACCCGTTGTTCCCGTCGCGTCGCAGCGTGGGAGGCCCGCCACGGCAGGAGCCGCGAACACCGCACCGAGACCGCCACCGAACAACAGCAATGAGACAAGGATTCCCATCGCGCGTGCACCGTTCTTCTTCATATTCTCTTCACATCCCGAATTCGAAACCGATATCCAGCAGATGCCACAAAATCTTATGAATAAGCGGCGGGTCAACTCCGTCGGCGGCACCGTCCGAAAAACTTACCTTCCGTTTGGACTGCAACTGCTATCCGCAGAACCGCAGAGTCGCCGGCCAGCCGGGCACCTGTGCGGGGAGGTTCTCCCAGCCCCGGACCGTGGAAATCGGAGAAAGCTTCGTATCGGGTAAATCGACTTTTCATTCCGGTAAACGCCCAGTATTTCCTCGAGCGCGATACGGCCCTCGACCCGGCCGGCGCGAACCCATGCAGAAATGGGTGCCGACCGCGGCCTCGGCGACATCTTCGAAGGTTCCCTCGCGCGGGAGCGGGCGGTCGCGGTTCATCATTTCGCGCATGCTCCAGGTCGTCCGCTCGGCCTTTCCGGCGACATGGTGCTGGATGCCTTGGCAAGCAGAAGAAGGTTAGCGGGCAGGCGGCGATATCGATCCCGCCCGGACCCCGAACAGCGCGGCAGTGAAACGTGGCCGACGGATCCTGTCAGGCTTCGATCGCGGCGCCGCAGATGCCGCAGACCTCGAGCTGACGGCGCTTCCAGCGGGCGACCGGGATGAAAAACAGCGTGAACTGCTTGAACTCCCGCACCCGCTGCCACTGCGTCGTGTTGTGGCAGCGCGCGCAGGTCCGGGTCGCCCCCGCACCGAGGTTCTGCCGCTTGGTCCCGAAACCGAAGATGAAGAACACCAGACCAGCGTAGATGCCAGCCACCCCGGGGAGTACTGAACTAATTCAGCACAGCGCTACACTGGGTGGATGAGCGCGATGAAGAGCCTTCCCTTCAGCGAGTTGGTGCGGAAACAGACGTCGGTTTTCCCCCTACTCGCCGACGCAGATGTGCTCTTGGAGCGCAGAGACGCCGAGAACGTCGTCCTGATGCGTGACGAACGGTATCGCGCCATGGATGGTGCGCTGCGGCTTGCGGCACGATCGCTCGGTCTGGTAGCCAAAGCGAACCGCCGATTGGCCGAGGATGTTCTGGCCGAAGAGCTACCCTGGCTACGTTGGCTACCGGCGGAGCACCGGCCCGAAGCAATCGGGGAACTTCTCGATGATCTGCTCGCCGGTGCAGATACCGGGCACTATCTTCCTTTTCTGCGGGATCTGATCGCCTGGAAGCACACCGCCGAGATCTACACCGACCCAGCGCTGGTGGCGCAACTGAGCGGTCCGTTCGACACCTCCGACTTCGTGGAGGTCCACCGCCCGGGAAGACGGAAATGATCCGTCACAAGCGAGGCGACGAAGTCCCTCGGCCTAAACCGTGGCGGGTACTACTGCACAACACCGAATCCGCGCGTGGGTGGTCCGAGCTGGAACGCCAGGCGGTCGACGCGCTGGATCGCGCATGGATGGCCATTACGTCCGAGCCGCGCAGTGTGCAGAATCCGGGCCGCCAGCACCGGCTCAAGGCGACTCTGAGCGCAGTGAAGATCGACGGTACCGAGTTGGAGCAGTGGCAGTACGAAGTCACCAGCGGGGCACGAATCCGGTACGCGATCGACGACCGGCAGCGGACGCTATGGGTGACGAAGGCTGAAACCGGGCATCCCGGGATTACCGATCGCGGCAAAGGAGGCGGTCGGCGCCTACGGTAGCCGCTCACCTATTCCCGGCATCGGGGCGGAATGGCGGACACTCGGCCCCGATCCCGGTTCCGGTCAGAACGAGGCCGGCATGCTCTCCCAGCCGCGGACCGTCGAGGTCGGGGAGAGTGTGGCCTGGGACAGGTCGACCTCCCATTCGGGGAAGCGTTTCAGGATTTCCTCCAGGGCGACCCGGCCCTCCAACCGGGCCAGGGCCGAGCCCATGCAGAAATGGGTGCCGACGCTGAATGCCAGGTGGGGTTTGCTCGCGCGATGGATATCGAAGGCGTCCCCGTCGGGGGCGAATTGGCGGTGGTCGCGGTTGGCGGCGCCGATGAGCAGCATCATGGCGCTGCCCTCGGGGACCGTCTGCCCGTGATATTCGATATCGCGGGTGACATAGCGGGCGACGTGCGGAGCCGGGGGTTCGAAGCGCAGTAGTTCTTCGACGGCCGCGGGGATCAGCGACGGGTTTCCGGCCAGTTCACGGCGCTGGTCCGGGTGTTCGGCGAGGACTTTCCCGGCCCAGCCGATCAGCCGGGTGGTGGTCTCGTTACCGGCGCCGGAGACCACGTTGATGTAGGTGAGGATTTCGTCGCGGGTGAGGTGGCGCAGCGTACCTGTTTCGTCTTCGAATTCGACGTTCAGCAATTCGGAGATGATGTCGTCGGAGGGGTGCTCGGTGCGCCAGTCGACGTACTTCTCGAAGAGCTCACCGCTGACCATCCCTTCCGTGGAGGCCTTCATCGGTTTGCCTTCTTCGGTGCGCATCTGCTCGTTGGCGAAGTCGCGGACCGCTTCCTGGTCCTCCTCGGGAATGCCGAGCAGCATACCGATCGTACGCATGGGCATCCGAGCGCCGAGATCGGCGATGAAATCGATCTTTCCGGTGCCGATCAGGGGGTCCAGGCTCTGGCAGCAGAATTCCCGGACCTTCGCCTCCAGCGCCGCGATCTTGCGCGGAGTGAACATGCGGGAGAGCAGTTTGCGGTGCATGGTGTGGATCGGCGGGTCCTCGAAAATCAGGACGCCCGGCGGGATTTCGATATTCGCCTTGATCAGTTCGATGATGGCGCCGCGGGCGGAACTGAACGTGTCCTTGTCGATCAGTGCGGCATTCACGTCGGCGAACCGGCTGAGCGCGTAGAAATCGTGGGTTTCGTTGTAGTAGAGCGGCTTTTCCTCGCGGATCCGCTTGAACATGGGGTAAGGGTCGGCGTTCAGCTCGACATCGTAGGGGTCGTAGTAGACGTCGGTGGGCGCGGTGGCGGTCACAGCTGTTTTCTCCTCGGGGCGCAGTCGTTACGGCGGATCACCACGTCACCGGCAAGCGGTACACGCCGAACGCCAGTTTGTCGTGTTTGAATTCGACCTCGTCGAACGGAATGGCCAGGCGCAGGCCGGGCATGCGTTGCAGCAAGGTTCTGAACACGATCTGCAATTCCACGCGGGCCAGCTGCTGGCCGACGCACTGGTGCGGACCGAAACCGAAACCGACGTGCAGGCGGGCGGGGCGGGTGAGATCCAGTTTGCCCGGCTCCGGGAACTGGCTCGGATCCCAGTTCGCGGGGGCGAGGTCGATGATGACCCCGTCACCGGCCTTGATGGTGTGGCCGCCGATCTCGATATCCTCCACCGCGACCCGCCGCTGCCCGTTCTGGATGATGCTCAGATACCGCAGCAGTTCCTCGACGGCGTTCGCGACGACCTTGGGATCGTCGGTATCACGCAGCAACGCCAGCTGGTCCGGGTTCTGCAGCAACGCGAGCGTACCCAGCGCGATCATATTCGCGCTGGTCTCGTGGCCGGCGATGAGGACACCGGTGCCGATCTGCGCGGCCTCCTTCATGGAGATCTCCCCGGCGGTGACGCGTTCGGCCAGCTCGCTGACCATATCCTCGGCCGGATTGTCCATCTTGGCTTTGATGAGGTCGATCAGGTAGCGCGCCAGTCCCACCCGGCCCTGCTGCGATTCCTCGGCGGTGGCGTAGCGGGAGACACCGGTGGACGCGTGCTGCTGGAAGAACTCGTGATCGGAATAGGGCACGCCGAGCATCTCGCTGATCACCAGCGACGGCACCGGCAGAGCGAGCGCTTCGACCAGGTCGGCGGGCTGCGGCCCGGCCAGGATCGCATCGATATGCTCATCGGTGATCTGCTGGATCGCCGGGCGCAGTGCGTCGACCCGTTTGACCGTGAACGGTTTGGTCATCATCCGGCGGAACCGGCTGTGTTCCGCGCCGTCGGTGTTGAACACCGAGCGGGCCCGATGCGGCACCATATCGAGCATGCCCTCGTTCCAGTGCGGGAACCCGGGCTGATGGTCGTCGGTGCTGATCCCCGGATGCGACATCAACGTTTTCAACTCGGCATAGCCGGTGACCAGCCACGGCGTGCTGCCGTCCCAGATCCGGACCCGGCTCAGCGGCCGTTCGGTGATCAGGCCGAGCACTTCCGGCGGTGGGGCGAACGGGCAGGCGGCATCCCGCTCCAGTGGGTAGTTCAATATGTCCGCGGCTTCCGGCGCGGCATGGGTTTCGGTCACTGTGACTCCTCGTGGACGTGGATGGCCATGGCGGGGCACACGGCGGCGGCTTCGCGGACGTCGTCGGCGAGATCGTCCGGGGGGTTCTCGTCGAGCAGCACGACGATGCCGTCTTCCTCACGCTGGTCGAAAACCGCGTCGGCCGCCATCACGCAGTGCCCCGCAGCAATGCATTTCCCTTGTTCGACAGTCACTTTCATGACGTTCTCTCTCCTGGGTGAAGGGTCGGGAGCTGCGGCCGCTCAGGGTTTCGCCGCCGGGGCGCAACCATTGGCCGCCTCGCGGCGCGGCACCGGCTTCCCGGCGGTGGTGCCGCCGTCGACGGCCAGGACCGTGCCGGTCAGATAGCGGGAACGGTCGCCGGCGAAGTACACCGCGGCCTCGGCGACATCCGCGGGCGTGCCCTCGCGGGGCAGCGGGCGGTCGCGGTTCATCATCTCGCGCATGGTGCGGGTCATCCGCTCGGCCTTTTCCGGCGCCATGGTGCTCGACGCCTTGGCGAGCAGATCGGTGGGGATATTGCCGGGGGCGATACAGTTCACCCGCACGTCGTACTGGGCAAGTTCGATGGCCGCGGATTTCGTGAAATGGATGACGGCGGCCTTGGAGGCACGGTAGGTCATCACCCCGCCGCCGGCCTGCACCCCGCCCACCGACGAGAGGTTGATGATCGATCCGCCCCCGTTGTCCGCCATCTGCCGGGCGGCCAGCCGGGTCCCGGCCATGACGCCGAGGACGTTCACCGACATCACGCGCTGGAAATCGGCGAAATCGTCGTCGAGGATGCTGCGGTGCATCGTCCCGGAGATACCGGCGTTGTTGCACATGATGTGCAACCCGCCGAACTCCTGGACGGCGAGGTCGACGAGCTGGGCGAGCCGGCCGGGGTCGCCGGCATCGCTGACCTGGAACAGCGCGGCGGCACCGCAGCGATCGGCCAGTGCCCGGCCCTTCTCGGCGTCGATATCACCGACCACCACCCGGGCGCCCTCGGCGACGAACCGTTCCACCATGGCGCTGCCCAGCCCGGACGCGCCACCGGTCACCACCGCGACCTTGCCCGCCAACTCGTTACCCATGCGCTGCCTTTCCTTCCGTCACGAAAACCTGCCTGTCCGGGCGCCGGTTCATCCGCTGTGTGCGTACCCGGCGGCAGCGACTCGGGATTGCCGCTCCAGGAAATCCAGGAGCAGCGCGTTCACCACCTCGGGGCGTTCGATTTGCGGGCAGTGCCCGGCCTCGGCGACCACCGCCGATTCGGCGTCCGGAATCCGAGCGGCGACTTCGGCGGCCCAGCCACGTGGCAGCAGTTTGTCGGCACCGCCCTCGATCACGAGGGTCGGCACCCGGATCCGTTCGAACGGCCGGTCCCCCGGCGCGGGCGGCGTCTGCGCACCGGGTCGCCGGAAGCGGGCGGCCGCGAGCGCTTCCCAGGCACCGGGCGCGGTGGCCGATTCGAACCGGCGCTGCACATAGTCCGCGTCGGCGGGATAGGCCGGCGAGGCGAAGAGGGCGGTGACGATCGCCCGCATAGCGGGCAGGGTGGCGTCGAAATCGTAGAGCGCGCGCATATGCTCGTTGGCCTGGATCTGCCCGCCACCGCAGATCGTCACCATGGCGCGCACCGGCAGCCGTGGATTATCGGAGGTGGTGTCGGCGAGCAGATTGACCGCCCCCATCGAGTTGCCGACGAAATACGCCGATTCGATACCGAGCACGGCACAGAATCGGGCGATATGCCGGATCCGCAGGCCGCGGCCGTCGGTGAAGTCGACGACCTTCGCGGAATCGCCGAAACCGAGCATATCCGGGGCGAGGACGCGATAGCGCTGGGCGAGCGCATCGATCGTATGCTCCCAGCCTATTTCGGCGCTCGCACCGAATTCACCACCGTGCAGCAGAATGACAGGTTCGCCGGAGCCCGCTTCGAGGAAATGCGTGCGCAGCCCGTCGACCTCGATCGACCGATGCTCGTATCCGGCAACTGCCCTCGCCCGGCGGCTCGACTCGCTCAGCGAGGACCCTGCGTGGTCACGCTCCGCTACCGCCTCCGGGCCTGACTCGCTCATGCGGTGCCGATCGGCCGGGCGCTGGTGAGCACCTGTACGGCGAGCAGTTCGAGCTGGCCTCGCACGCCGGTGTCGACCAGGGCGCCGGCGTCGTCCCAGATCTTGTCGGCGGAATTGATCGCGACGCCGATCGGTGTGGGCCAGGCCCGTAGCGCATGCCCGATCCCGCGCAGCTGGCCCAGGGTTCCGACGGCGGCCTGCCAGCCGTAGGCGCAGGTGATACAGCCCCACGGCTTGTTGTCCAGATAGACCGTGGGATCGGTACGCATATCCTCGACGTAGTCGAGGGCGTTCTTCACCAGACCGGAGATCGCGCCGTGATAGCCGGGCGATCCCACGATCACCGCGTCGGCTGCTCGCAGCGCCTCGACCAGGGCGACAGCTTGGGGTGTGCGCACCGGATCGTGCGGGTTGTACATGGGCAGATTGATCTGTTCACCACTGAACAACGCCGTCCGGCCACCGCGCTGTTCGACGGCGTCGAGGCAGTGCCGCAGGGCCCGCTCGGTCGACGAGCCGGGGCGTAAGGTACCGCCGACACCGACGACGAACGGGCGCGAACCGGTTTCGGATACTGTGCGATCCACCATTGTGCTTCCCACGGTCATGGCCGGTCTCCTATTTGATGGCGATGGGGTTGATCGGGGAACCGACCGCCCCCACGACACGCAGCGGCGGGGCGATGAGCTGGAATTCGTAGACACCGTCGGCGGCGCAATCGGCGGCCAGGGCGGTGAAATCCCAGTATTCGCCGAGCATCAGGCCCATATCGCGCAGGCACAGCATATGCATCGGCAGGAAGGTTCCCTCGACACCCGATACGGGATGCTCGACCATCAGATTATCGGCGGCGACGGCCGCGATTTCGTGGTCGTGCAGCCATTTCGCGCAGGTCCAGTCCAGGCCCGAATAGGGTTCGGAACCATCGCCCGCCTCGAGGAAGCGGTTCCACCAGCCGGTGCGGACCAGGACGATATCGCCGGATTCGACGGTCACGCCCTGGCGTTTCGCGCATTCGTCGAGTTCGTCGCCGGTGATCGGTTCGCCGACCTCGAGGAACGTGTCCGCGCCGCGGTACTTCACCAGGTCCAACAGGACGCCGCGGCTGGTGATCCCCTTGCTGTCCACCTTTTCGATACCGCAGTGGAAGGCGCCCATACTGGTCACCGAATCGGCCGGGAAACCGTTGTAGAGCTTGTCCCCGTAGTAGACGTGGGAGAAGGCGTCCCATTGGGTGGCGGCCTGCAGCGGCATGATGAGCATATCGTCGTTGAACCGGAACGGGTTGTCGGCGAAGAAGCCGGCCAGTTCACCGGCCACCGAATTCTGCAGCCATTTCGGACCGTACTGGGTCAAGGTTTCCGCGTCGCCGCCGTCGACGGTCATGACGTGCGTGGGATTGGCCCGGAATTTGAACGCGCCCTGCGGGCCGTTGGAGCCGAAGTCGATACCGAGCGGAAACACTCGTCCGTGCCGGACCAGTCCGGCTGCGGCGGCGACCTTCTGCGGGGTGATGAAGTTCAGCGTGCCGAGTTCGTCGTCGGCGCCCCACCGGCCCCAATTGCGCACGGTGTCACCGAGTTTGTAGAAATCGGTCAGAGTTGCCACGTTGCTTTTCCTTCCAGCTGCCTATGCCCGCTCGCCCGGGACCGCCCCGGTGGCTCCGGGCGATTCCGCCCCGGTGGTCTGCGCGGGCGGTGGCCCGGCCAATTCGTCCGCCAAGCGCGCGGCGAGGTTGCCGCCGTCGACCCACAGCACTTGTCCGGTGATGTATCCGGCGGCGCGGCTGCCGAGGAACAGCAGTGCGGACGCCTGTTCGACCGGATCGGCCGACCGGCCCAGCGGTTTGCGGATCCCGTCGAGATAGTCCTGGCCGTATGCCGAGCGCAGCTGGTCCAGGATGGGGGTTTCGGTGACACCGGGGCCGGTGCAATTCATCCGGATACCGCGGCGCGCGAGTTCCACCGATGTGCGCACGGTGTAGAGAATGATGGCCTCTTTGGACAGCCGGTAGCCGCCGTCCGCGAGGGCTTCGGGGTGCGCGGTGCACCAGCCGATTCCCTCTTCCATCGAGGAGGTTTCCAGCAATCCCTTGACCGCCCAGCGGTTCTCCAGATATCCGGATGCGGCCAGCGAGGAGACGCTGACCACCGCCGAACCCGGTTCCATATGCGGGACCAGCGCTTCGGTGATATGCCGCATCCCGAGGAAATTGATGGTGGCGACGCGCAGCGGATCGCCGATACCCGAGGAGACGCCGGCGATATTGAACAGCACGTCCACCTCGGTCCCGATCCTGCGCACGGCCCGGTCGATGGACGCCGGATCGGCCTGATCCATCTCGTGGAATTCGTCGAGTTCGGTGCCCGGGCGCAGCCGGTCGAGGCCGACGATCTCGGCGCCCAGCCCCCGCAACTGCGTGACCAGGCAGGCCCCGATACCGGAGGCACAACCGGTCACCACCACCCGTTTGCCGTCGTAACGCCACCGCCGGGCGATCGAGTCCACCTCGGGCACCGCGCTCTCCTCTCTCGCTGCCGTCGCTCAGCCCTGCTGCTGTTCTTTCAGGGCTTGCGCGGCCTTCACCCGGCCCTCGTTGATCTCGGCCATGGCTTCGGGGATCTCGCTGGCGGTGAATTTGCCGCCCCGGCCGGTGGGCAGGCCGCCGATGGCGTAGCTCTCGTCGAATTCCGGTACCGCCCAGGGCCGGCGCCGTGCTTCGGCCTTCTCCAGTACCGGTTCGAGCCGCTTGGCCTTCTCGGCCCGGGCCACTTCGTCGCGTTCGATGAATTCCGGCAGGATCTCCTTGCCCATGATCTCGATGGATTCCATCGTTCCTTCGTGGCTGCGCGGGTTCAGCAGCAGGATGATCTCGTCGACCCCGCTCTCCTCGTAGCCGCGCAGGAATTCGCGGACCGTCTCGGGGCCGCCGATGGCGCCGCGGCCGGGACCGTAGGCGAGGGTGTCGTCTTCCTTCACCGCGTCCAGATAGGCATCCCACACACCCGTGCGGCCGGGGGTGTGCATACCGGTCATGTAGTAGTGCATGATGCCGAACGAGAAGAAGCCGCCGCCCAGGCCGAGGCGTTTCACCGCTTCCTCGTCGGTCTTGGCGACCATCATCGACAGGTCACCGCCGATGGCGAGAATATTCGGATTCATCTGCGGTACCGAGGGCGCGGCGGCATTCTCGAATTCCGCGTAGTAACCACGCACCCGCTCCCCGAGCGCCTCGGGGCCGGTGTAGGCGAAACTCAGTGCGCCGATTCCCTTCTGGGCCGCCATCTGCACCGACGACGGCCGGGTACAGGCAACCCACAGCGGCGGGTGCGGGGTCTGCCGCGGTTTCGGGATGACATTGCGGGGCGGCATGGAGATGTGCTCGCCCGTGAACCCGCTGAACGGGGTCTCGGTCATCGCGCGGACGGTGACCTCGAGGGCTTCCTCCCATTGGGCGCGTTTATCCGCGGGGTCGATATTGAATCCGCCGAGCTCGGCCACCGACGACGATTCACCGGTACCGAATTCCACCCGGCCGCCGGACAGGTGATCCAAGGTGGCGACGCGCTCCGCGGCGCGGGCAGGATGGTTGATCCCCGGCGGCAGGTGCATGACACCGAAACCGAGCCGGATGTTCTTCGTCCGCTGGCTGGCCGCGGCCAGGAACATTTCCGGCGCGGTGGCGTGGCAGTACTCCTCCAGGAAGTGGTGTTCGGTGAGCCAGACCGTGGAGAAACCGGCTCTGTCCGCAGCTTCTACCTCGTCCAGCCCGTCCTGGAACATCTGGAACTCGTCGTCGTCGGTCCACGGCCGCGGCAGGGCGAACTCGTAGAAGAGGGATATTTTCATCGATTACCTCCGGTGGATTCGATCGTCGCTGATTCGTCCCCCGCCGTGCCCGCCTCGCCCGGTGCCGCGCCGTTTCCGGACGAGACCGTGCCTTTTTCCCCTGCGGCACCGTTGTTTCCGGACAGCTGCCGCTGCGCGCAGTGTTGCGCCGCGACGTATCCGAAGGTCATGGCCGGCCCGATGGTGGCTCCCGCACCCGCGTAGCTGCGGCCCATCACCGCGGCCGAGGCGTTCCCGGTCGCGTACAGTCCGTCGATCACCGTGTCGTCGGCACGCAGCACCCGGGCGTATTCGTCGGTTCGCAGCCCGCCCGACGTGCCGAGATCGCCGAGCACGATCCGGAAGGCGTAGTAGGGCGGTTTCCCGATCGGGAAGAGGTTCGGGTTCGGCAGGGTGGGGTCGCCGTAGTAGTTGTCGTAGACGCTGTCACCGCGACCGAAATCGTCGTCGTGGCCTTTACGCGCCAGTTCGCCGAACCGTTCCGCGGTGGCTTTCAGTTTGTCGGCCGGCACCTCGATCTTGCGCGCGAGTTCGTCCCAGGACCGCGCTTCGACCACCACGCCCGATTCCAGCCAGGCCGCCGGAACCTTCCGGCCGGTCGGCACGGGCGCGAACGGCACCTTGGGGATCGGCAGATGTCCGCAGATCACATACCGATGCCAGGATCGTTCATCGGTGATCAGCCAGCACGGGATATGGGTGACACCGCTGCGCTGCCCTTCGATCATGGCGTGCCCGAAGTCCATATAGGGCGCGGCTTCGTTGATGAACCGCTCCCCTGCCCCGTTGACGATGAACTGGGCGGGCATCATGCGCTCGTTGAGCATGAACTGCATCCGGCCGTCCGGCCACTGCACCGCCGGGAACCACCACGACTCGTCCATCAGATCGGTCGCCGCACCGGCCTTCTCCCCGGCCCGGATACCGTCGCCGACATTGAGCGGGTTACCGAAGCTCCAGTCCGTGTCCACCTCGGGCAGTTCCGCGCGCCGCCACTCCATGTCCCGCTCGAAACCACCGGTCGCCAGGATCACCCCGCGGCGTGCCCCGATCCGGACCTGTACACCCTCCCGTTCGACGACCGCGCCCGTCACCCGGCCGTCCGGGCCGGTGATCAGCGACTGCATCGGGGAACTCAGCCAGAGCCGGATATCCCGCTCTTCCAGCGCGAGCCGCAACCGGGTCACCAGCGACTGCCCGATGGTGACGATCCGGTCGCCGAAGACGCGAGCCCGCACCATCCGCCAGATCAGCTTCAGCAGCACCGCTTTACCGCGCCAGTTCTGCCGCACCTGATAGAACAGCCGCAGATCCATCGGCCCCAGCCAGATTCCCTTGGGCGCCAAGGCCAGCGGTTCGAGTAGTTCGCTCTCGTGTTCCCCCAGCGCCCGGGTGTCGATCGGCGGGACGTTGATGGTGCTGCCCTGCCCGGAGCCGCCGTCGAGTTCCGGGTAGTAATCGGCGTATCCGGGCTTCCAGACGAACTGCATCCACTCGCTGCGCTCTTCGAGGAAGGCCATCATCTCCGGCGCCTTCTCGACATACATCCGCAACCGCTGCTCGGTGACCAGCCCGCCGGTGATCGTCTTCAGGTATTCGACCACCTTGTCCGGTTCCAGTTCGTATCCGGCCCGCCGCTGGGCGGGGGCGTTCGGCACCCAGATTCCGCCGCCGGACAGCGCCGTGGACCCGCCGTATCTCGCCCCCTTCTCGACGATCAGGACGTCCAGGCCCTCGGCCTCGGCCTTCAGCGCGGCCGACATCCCGCCGCCGCCGGACCCGATCACCAGCACATCGACGGTTTCGTCGTAGCCGGTGGTTTCCGGTTCGTCCGTGGTCACGATGCCCTCACCTTTCGTCGGGGGTGGTCGATACGGGGTTGCGGTGGCGGGCTACCCGGGGTCGGCCGGATACGCGGTGCGGACGGCGAAACCGGCGATCAGTTCGGGCGAGGGCCGGTAATAGCGCACGGTGGTCCGATAGGCCCCCTGCGCGGCGAGCGCGGCGAACGCGGCGACCCAAGTGCGGATCTCGTGCGCGGAATTGCCCGCGATCCGGGTGATCTCAGTGTTGGACCAGCCGTCGACGGCCGCCAGCCGGCCGGTGTCGACCAGGTCGAGGAATTCCCGGTCCCAGTCCGGGTTGAGCGGTTGCAGCGGACCGTCCCCGGCCGCGAATTCCCGGGCGGCCGCGATCACCGCGGTCTGCCGGGCCTGTCGCTGTTCGGGGGTCATCGGCCGGCCGTGCACGATCCGCTCCAGCACCGGTGACGGCGCGGTCGCGCGCCGCGGAACCGGCGGATCGTGCGACAGTCCCCCGGAACCGAGAACCAGGACGCGTTTCCCGAGGGTCGCCAGATGCTGCCCGACCGCGGTCCCGAGGGCCCGGACCCGGCGCAACGGCCCGAGCGGGGTCGCGACCGAGTTCAGGAAGATCGGGATCACCGGCCGGGCGCAGGCATCCCCGAACAACTGCTGCAGTGGTTGCACCGTGCCGTGATCGACCGACATCTCCGCCGAGGTGGCGATATCGATGCCGGCCTCGAGCAGTGCCTCGGCCAGTGCCAGAGCCTGCTCTTCGGGAACGTTCAGCGGACCGGCGTACGTGCCGTAGTCCCCGACGCCGGCCGCCGCCGTGCCCAGGCAGAACGGGGGCATGAGTTTGTAGAAGAACCCGTTGTAGTGGTCCGGGGCGAACGACACCACCAGATCGGGGTCGAAGTCCCGCACGAACTCCCGCGCCTGGTCCAGGGCGCCGCCGATCTCGGTCAGCAGCTCGCGGCCCGGTCCCGGTAGTTCAAGAAGCGGGCTGTGCGAGACGCAGCATACGGCCAGCGGCATCGGTACCTCCCGGGGTGAGCGCGAGCGTTTTCCGCAGTGCCGCACCGAGTTCGGGGGCATGCTGGGCGATACAGGCGCCGGCGACGAACCGGTCGGGGCGCAGGAACAGCACGGAATCGAGCTGGCCGTCGAACCATTTCTTCAGCGCCCCGGTGTGATCACCGAGCACCAGCACCTCGGGATCGTCGTGGCCGGTCCAGTGCAACTGGGTGGCGGGACGCGCTTCCACGAACCGGGCACCCAGCTCTTTCCAGCGCGCGAATTCCGCCTCGCCCAGTGTTTTCCGCGGCTGGTTGTTCCAGCACAGCACGGCGAACCACGGGCCGAGGATGTCGTCCAGCAGCACATCCGGCCGGTCCCGGGTGGCGACCCGGGGCTGGATGAACAGCGTGCCCACCGCCGAATGCGGCGACCGCGACCAGCCGTGCACCACCGCGCCCCGGTCGTAGCGCGGCATGGGTTTGAACCGCATACCGAGTACGTAGCGTTTCAGCGGCGGTACCGCGGCCAGCGCGCGCACCGCCACATCACGCACCGCGGCGACCCGCGGGTTCGTCGGCGAGATCACCCGCCCGACCATGGTCGACAGATCGATCATGGCGCGCGCGTGTTTCCGCCGCTCCTGGTCGTAACTGTCGAGCAGGACGTCATCGGCCAGTCCGGTGACCACGGCCGCGAGCTTCCAGCCCAGATTCGCCGCGTCCCGGATCCCGCTGTTGTACCCCTGCCCCTGCCAGACCGGCATCAGATGCGCGGCGTCCCCGGCGAGCAGCAACCTGCCCTTGCGGAATTCGCCGGCGATCCGGGAATGGTGCGTGTAGACCCGGCGCCGGATCACATCCAGCCGTTCCGGGTGCGGGACGAACGGTTCCAGTAGCCGCGCCAGGAATTCCGGAGTCTCGGCGTCCGCGTCGGATTCACCCGGATGCAGCAGGAATTCGAAACGGCGGATGCCGTGCGCCAGGGAGATGGAGACGTTGGGCCGGGCCGGATCCGCGCCGACTTCGACATTGGGGTGGCCGAGCGGGTCACCGTCGATATCGACCACCAGCCAGCGGGTCGAGGAGGTGGTGCCCTCGAAACTCACGCCCATCCGGTGCCGGGTGGCGCTGCGGCCGCCGTCACTGCCCACCACGTAGCGGGCCCGGACGGTCTCCGGGCCGTCCGGTGCTTCCAACTGCACCCGGACCTCGGCGCCGGTGTCCGTGCAGTCGACCATGGCGGTGCCCCAGCGGATCTCGACACTGTCGAAACGGTCCAGCCCGCGCAACAGTTCGGCGTCGACGAGCGGCTGGATGAATCCACTGCGTTTGGGCCAGCCGAACTGCTGTTCGGTGGGTGCGATCTCGGCCAGGAGCCGCCGCTCGCCGTCGACGAACCGCATGATCTGGTTCGGATTGGTATGCGGCAGGATCTGCTCGACCAGCCCCGTCGACTGCAGGGTGCGCAGCGATTCGTCGTCGATTCCGACACCGCGCGGATAGTCGATGAGGGTGGGCCGTTCCTCCACCAGCAGGGTGCGGACGCCGTAGCGGCCCAGCATATTCGCCAGTGTCAGCCCCACCGGGCCCGCGCCGACGAGCACGACGTCGTAGCGCGCGGGGGCGCTGCCGTTCCCGGTATCCATATCAACCACCCAGCAGGAATTCGAGATGAAGCGCGTTGAACGCCGCCGGCGCCTCGTACTGCGGCCAGTGCCCGCACTCCGGCAGCACCTCGAACCGGGCGCCCGGGATCATCGAAGCGATCCGTTTTCCCTCGGTGACATCGGCGGTCGGGTCGTCGCTGGTCCACACCACCAGCGTGGGTGCGGTGATAGCGCCGTATTCCTTCGGGCCCAGCAGGTTTCGGGCTCGGATAGCCGGATCCTGCAGGGCCATGATGTCGCGCATGGCCTCGACGAAACCGGGCTGGGCGTAGATCCGCTGCCGACTGGCGACGATATCGTCGTAATCCTTCGACTTGTCGGCCATCAGCCATTTGATCCGCGCCTGCACGGTCGCCCAAGTGGGATCGGCGGCCGCTGCCATCGACAGCTGCACGATCCGCGCCATCACCTCGGGATCGGCCTGCGAACCCCCCGCGGTGTTGAGGACCAGCCGGTCGACCCGGCCGGGATGGTCGCAGGCGGCGCGGGCGGCCACCCAGCCACCCAGCGATTCGCCGCTGATATGCGCGCGGGGGGCGCCGATCGTATCCAGGAACGCGACGAGATGCCGCACATAGTGTTCGATCTCGAGCGGATGCCCGGGTTTATCGGTGTAACCGTGCCCGAGCATATCGATCGACCAGGTGGAGAAATGCTCGCCGTGCGCCGCCAGATTCCGGACATACGCCTCGGCGTGTCCACCGGACCCGTGCAGGAACACCAGCACCGGTTTGTTCCGGTCCCCGGCGTGCAGGTAGCGCGTCCGCACCCCCGCCACATCCAGGTATCCCTGGCTGAACGCGACCCCCTGCAGATCGCACCACACGCTCTCGTATTCCGCCACTGCTACCTTCCGTTCGTCTACACCCGCGGCCCGCGCACCGACGCCGCGGTGACCGGTCCCGGCCGCACGTCCTCGCTCAGCACTTCGCCGACTCACCGGTGGCGGCGTGGTAGCCGGCCCGGAATCCGAAGACCATCCCGGGCCCGATCGTCCCGCCGGCGCCGCCGTAGGCCCGCCCGGTCACGCCCGCCATCGCATTACCGGCCGCGTACAGGCCCGGGATGACCGCGCCACCGATATGCCGGACCCGGCCGTCGCGATCCGTACGCGGGCCGCCCTTGGTTCCCATGGCCCCCACCGTCACCGGGACCGCGTAGTAGGGGCCGGTGTCGACAGGCCCCAGCGTGCGGCCCGCGACGGTCTCGGCCTCGGGATCACCCCAGTAGCCGTCGTATTCGCTGGCACCGCGGCCGAAATCGGGATCGGCGCCGGCGGCCACGGCGCGGTTCCACTCGGCGACCGTGCGCCGCAAACCCTCGGGGTCGATACCGGTTTTCGCGCCGAGTTCGGCGAGATCGGCCGATTCGCAGAACCAGTCCGGCGCTGTACCACCGGGCTCCACACCGAGAAACCCGTACCGGCGCAGATGTTCGGCGTCGAAGACCATCCACCCGGGGTTGTTGACGTAGCCGCCGCGCGGATCGAGATAGTGGAAGGCACCCGCCATCGAGTTGTATTCGGCGGCCTCGTTGACGAACCGCTTCCCGGCCCGGTTCACGATGATGCTGCGCGGCCGTGTACGTTCCAGCCGCACGCTGCGGCTGCGCTGCCGGCCGTCGATGGTGTCGCCCGGCAACTGCACCACCGGCACCCACCAGGCCTCACCCATATTGCCGAGGTCGGCACCGTGCGCCATGGCCATCCGCAGCCCGTCACCGGTGTTGTTCGGCGGCGACACCGGGCCGGTCATCGGACCGCGCAGGAAGGCCTTGACCAGCCCGGCGTCCCATTCGAACCCACCGGTGGCCAGCACCACGCCGCGCCGTGCGCGCACCGTGATCTCCCGGCCGCCGAGTGCGATCCGCGCGCCGGCGACGGCACCGTTGTCCGCGATCAACTCGAGCCCGCGCGCTCCGGTACGCGGAGTGACCCCCGCCGCCAGCACACCTTCGAGCAACCCGGCCACCAGCGCCTGCCCGGCGACACAGACATCCGCCGAGGCATCGCCCAGGACGGCCCGCAACCGGGCCCGGGTTTCGGCGTCGAATCCGACATTGCTCCAGTCCAGCGGGAAGGTGGTGAGGCGGTCCCGCCACCGGCCGAGCCGGGCCAGGTCGTAGGCCGCCGGCCCGATCGAGCGGCCACCGGCGGGCCGCCCACCGGGAAGTTCCGGCTTGTAGTCCGGGAAACCCTCGGCCACTTCGAAGGTCACCGCGCTGTGCTGTTCGACGTAGTCGAGCATCCGCGCCCCGGTCCGGACGAACACCTCGACCAGTTCGTCGTCCATCGAATCCAGTGATTGCGCACCGAGATAGGCCAGCGCGTGCTCGACCGTCAGCTCGCGACCGGCCCGCGCATGCGCCGGAATCCAGGCCAGGCCACCGGATACCGCACTGGTACCGCCGACCGTGGGCGCCTTCTCGAACAACTCCACGGCGGCGCCCTCCACCGCGGCGGTGAGCGCCGCGGTGAGTCCGGCGGCACCGGAACCCAGGACGACGATATCGGTCTCTTCGTCCCAGGTCGGCGGATCGGATTCGGCGACCGGGGGCTGATGCGAGGGCACTGCGCTGTCCTTTCGGCGAGCAGGCGGAGCGGAAAGCGCCGGTCCGGCGGGCTGTCGTGCGGGCACGAACCGGACCGACTCGCGTAAAACGCTAATCTCCCTTTTCGAGAATATTATTCTCGCAGGATGGATGCCGCAATACCCTGCCGGATCAAATGTTTCTGGATCTTGCCGCTGGGGGTTCGCGGGAAGTCCGTGGCCTCGAACAAGCGGGCCGGCAACTTCTGCCGCGCGACCCCCGCGCGCTCGAAGAACGCGCGCACCTCGTCCCGCGACGGCAGCACACAGCCGGGGTTCAACCGCAGTACCGCCCCCACCACCTCACCGAACCGGCTGTCGGGCAAGGCGATCACCACGGACTCGGCCACCTGCGGCATCGCGTCGAGCACATCCTCGACCTCGCGGGCACCCACGTTCTCGCCACCGCGGATGATCACATCGGCCTTGCGATCGGTGATGGTCAGGCAGCCCGACGCATCCAGCACACCGATATCGCCGGTGTGATACCAGCCGTCGGCGTCGAACACCCGCGCGGTGAGCTCCGGATCGGTGTATCCCAGGCACAGATCCGGCCCGCGGCTGAGGATTTCCCCGTCCGGGGCGATCCGGATCTCCACCCCGGGCATCGCCCGGCCGTCCGTGCCGATCCGTTCGTGCTCGGGTGCGTCCAGTGCCGAGGCGGTAACAGAAGGGTGTTCGGTACTGCCGTAGGCCCGGAACGCGACGATGCCCAATTCGGTGAGCATGCGGGTCACCGCGGCCGGGACCGCCGAACCCCCCAGCCCGACATACCGCATATGGGCGAGATGCTCCGGGGTGTAGTCGGGATGTTCGACCATGCTGGTGACGAAATACGGCGGCCCGCCGCCCACCACGAGGCCGTCGTTCTTCATCAGCGCCAGCGCCCGGCCGGGATCCCAGACGTCGAGCATATGCACCGGGCGCCCGTGCAGTACCGGCAACAGGAAGGCACCGACCATACCGATGAAATGGCCGACGGGGGTCGCGGTGAGCTGATCACCACGATCGTCGCGGTTGCGTTCCGCGAGTTGCCGGGTTTCGCAGCCGAGGGTCTGATGACTGTGCACCACCCCCTTGGGCGCACTGGTGGTACCGGAGGTGAACGCGATGAGGGCCGGCCCGGCCGGATCCGCCGGAAGTACGCCCGGCATCGGCTCCGCGGCGAGCAGATCGTCGAAATCCCGGCCGACCACACCGACGATCGGCACCTCCGCGCACACGCCGGGATCGAAGGTGCGGCGGCCGAACTCCGCCATGGTGACGAAAACCTTCGGTCGGGAAACCCGCAGAATATGCCGCAGTTCGCTGGGGCCGTAGAAATGGACGACCGGTACGACCGCGGCGCCGAGGAAGGACGCCGCCCAGAAGGTCGCCGCGGCCTCCATCCAGTTCGGTAGCTGGAACGCGATCACATCGCCGGGCCCGACCCCGCGAGCGCGCAGCCCGGCGGCCAGGCACCGCGCCACCCGTTCCACCTCGGCGAAGGTGCCCCGCCACGGCCGGGTATCGGAATACACCCGGAACACGACGCCGGGCGCGGCCGCCAGTGACCGGCTCAGCAGGTCGCCCATGGTGTCGCGGGTCCACCAACCGGCCGCTTCGTAGCGCTGCCGCAGTTCGTCCGGAACAGCGCGGGTCATCCGCGCTCACCTCGTAGGCCTCGCAGGGTCATGACCGTTCACCCCTTTCGCACCGCCGGAGTCGCGGGCCCACCACTCGGGTCGTCCGGGCGAACCCACCGGAGCCGGCTGGTGAAAATAGAATTCTCTTAATAAGAAAACGGTTTACGCGCCGAGCGACGCGCGACCGCCGAGGTCATTGCGCGAGGTAGAGCAGCGGAGCCTGCCCGCCGATCGTAAACAGCGCAGCCGACCAGGCTTCTGCCGAAACCTTGCCGCCGACCCCACGGGTAGAGTACCGTTCTCGTATGCGAAAACGCAGTTCTTTTCGCATACGAGAACAGCCGTATATCCGCAGCCGGTACCCGGCGGTGCTGGGTCGACACCGCATCGGGGCCGCGGCCGGATCGACGCGTGGCAGTCGCCGCGCACCCTGTCCCGTGCCGCCTGCCGCTCCCGGTGGACCGGCACACCGGGCAGGTCACTCCCGAATACAGATCGAAAGGGAATGCTGTGGGACGTGTTGAGGGCAAAGTCGCATTCATCACGGGCGCCGCGCGCGGTCAGGGCCGTAGTCACGCGGTACGGCTCGCGGAGGAAGGCGCCGATATCATCGCCGTCGACATCTGCGAGAACATGTCGACCATCGGGTACCCGCTGGCCACGCCCGAGGACCTCGAAGAAACCGTGCGCCTGGTCGAGAAGACCGGCCGCCGTATCGTCGCGAGCAAAGCCGATGTCCGGGACGCCGTGGGCCTGAAGGCCGCGCTCGACGCCGGTGTGGCCGAATTCGGCAAACTCGATATCGTCATCGCGCAGGCCGGCGTTGCCGGGATGAAGGGCCAACCGGATATCCAGGCCTGGACCGATGTCATCAACACGAACCTGGTCGGCACCATCAACGCCATTCAGGCCGCGCTTCCGCATCTCGGTGAGGGTGCGGCCATCGTGGCCACCGGTTCGACGGCGGCGATGATGGACACCGGCAAGATGGACAATCCGGGATCGGATCTCGGCGGTATGGCCTACGTGCACTCCAAGCGCGCACTGTCGTACTACATCTACGACATCGCCCGGCATCTCGCGCCCCGCGGTATCCGCGCCAACGCGGTTCACCCGACCAACTGCAATACCGACATGCTGCAGAGCGAGCCCATGTACCGCTCGTTCCGGCCCGACCTGGAGAACCCGGGCCGCGCCGACGCCGAACCGGCCTTCTACGTGCAGCAGGCCATGAAGACCCCCTGGATCGAACCGGTCGATATCTCCAACGCCATCCTGTATCTGGTCTCGGACGAAGCCCGCTTCGTCACGGGTATGCAGATGCGGGTCGACGGTGGTGGCTACCTGAAGTGGTACGACCACAAACTCTGATCCTCCTCCGGCCACGCCGGCGCGGGCGGCGCGCGAATATCGCAGGCGATCGAGACGCGCGCCGCCGCCCGGTGGCGAGCCGGCCTCCCCGACCATTCCCGGAGCGGCGCAGAGTTCCGGGCCCCCGGCGAAGGTTCGCCACCCAGTGACCAGCAGAGGGACTACAGACCGTGACTTCTACGGAAAACGACCAGCGCAAAGAGCCGCGGTTCCATTTCGATCGGCACACCCCCGAATACCGCGAGCAGTTCACCGAGATCACGCACGAGATGCACGCGAAATGCCCGGTGGCGTGGAGCGAGACGTACGACGGGCATTGGGTCGCCGCCGGCGGTAACGCGGTCTTCGAACTGGCCCGGTGTCCCGAGGTGTCGGTCGACCACGATGTGCACAACGAACGCCGCGGCTATCAGGGCATATCCATTCCCAAACCGCGCCGCGCCGCGATGGTGCGCGGCGGCATGCTGGAGATGGACGAGCCGGAGCACCGGACCTATCGTTCCGTGCTGAACCCCTACCTTTCCCCCGCGGCCGTCAAGCGCTGGCAGCCGTTCATCGACGAAGTCGTGCGCGCCTGCCTCGACGAGAAAATCGAGACGGGCCGGATCGATTTCGTCGACGATCTGGCCAATATCGTGCCCGCCGTGCTGACGCTGGCCATGCTGGGGATTCCGCTGAAGAAATGGTCGGTGTACAGCGATCCGGTGCACGCCTCGGTCTACACTCCCGAGGATTCGCCCGATGCCGCCCGTGTCGCCGAAATGCACCGCACCATGGGCATCGATATCCTGACCAGCCTCAACGACGCGAAGACCGATCCGCGTCCGGGCCTGATCAAAGCGCTCACCGAACTGCGGATCGACGGCGAGCCGGCGCCCGATATGGAACTGCTCGGAATGATCGGCCTGCTGATCGGCGGCGGTTTCGATACCACCACCGCGCTCACCGCGCATTCCCTGGAATGGCTGTCGGAGAATCCGGAACAGCGCGAAGAGCTGAGCCGCGACCGCGACGAACTGCTCGATTCGGCCACCGAGGAATTCCTGCGCTATTTCACCCCCGCGCCGGGTGACGGCCGCACCATCGCCGACGACTGCACCTATCAGGGCATCGATTTCAAAGAGGGCGACCGGCTGTGGCTGTCCTGGGCGATGGCCAACCGCGACCAGACCATCTTCCCCGACGCCGACGAGATCGTCCTGGACCGCAAGGGCAACCGGCACTTCAGCTTCGGGCTGGGCGTGCACCGGTGTATCGGCTCCAATGTGGCCCGCACGGTGTTCAAATCCATGCTGCTGGCCGTGCTCGACCGGATGCCGGACTACACCTGCGATCCCGAGGGCACGGTGCACTACGACACCATCGGCGTCATCCAGGGGATGCGGAACCTGCCGGCCACCTTCACCCCCGGTAAACGCCTCGGCCCCGGCCTGGACGAAACCATCGAACATCTGCAGCGGATCTGCGATGAGCAGGGCCTGGCCGCCCCGGTGACCGAGCGGCCCGATGCCGCGGTGATCGATTTCGAGTACTGACCGCCGGTGCCGGCCGGACCGGTGAGCTCCGGCCGGCACCCTCGACTTACCGACGAGGACCGCGATGAAGGATCTGCCCGGCGGCACCCGCACCCCGGTGATCGATACCAGCGTGCATATTTTCTTCCGCTCCAACGACGATATGCGCTCGTATCTGCGCGAGCCCTTCAAGAGCCGCGGCATCCCCGCCCCGGAAATGGACTGGTACGGCGCGCCCGGCGGTGAATACGTCAAGGGCGCCCGCGGACCGCACAAGGGCTACCCGGGATCGGATCCGGAGTTCGTCGGACAGCAGTTGTTCGAGGCCCGCGGTGTCGATGTGGCCGTCCTGCATCCGATGACGCGCGGCATTCTCCCCGACCGGCACCTCACCACCGCTGTGCTCTCGGCACACAACGACATGATGGTGTCGCGCTGGCTCGACGGCGGCACCTACCACGACCGCTTCCGTGGCACCTTACGGGTGAATCCGGAGGACATCAGCGGTGCGTTGCGTGAAATCGACCGCCTGGGCGGCCATCCGCGCATCGTCCAGCTCGGTATCCCGCTGCAATCACGCGAGCTGTACGGCAAACCGCAGTTCTGGCCGCTGTGGGAAGCCGCCGCGGCGGCGAACCTGCCGGTGGCCGCGCATATCGAAACCGGCGAGAGTATCGGTCTGCCGCCGACCCCTTCCGGCCATCCGCGCACGTACGAGCAGTACTACGGGTTCATGGGGCTGAACTACCTCTATCACCTGATGAACATGATCGCCGAGGGTGTGTTCGAGCGGTATCCGGGCCTGAAATTCGTCTGGGCCGACGGCGGCGCCGATCTGCTCACCCCGTTCACCTGGCGGATGGACACCTTCGGCCGGCCGCATCTGGAACAGACCCCCTGGGCTCCCCGGATGCCCAGCGACTACCTGCCCGGACACGTGTATTTCGTACACGCGACGATCGACGGTCCCGGCGATGCCTCGTTCGCCGCGGAATGGCTGGGCTTCACCGGCAAAGACGACATGGTGATGTTCGGGTCCAGTTATCCGCACTGGCATTCCGGGGATACCGACACCCTGCCGGCCGCGCTGACCACCGAACAGCGGGAAAAACTCTACTGGCGTAACGCGGCGCGGCTGTACAGCATCGATGTAGACACCGTAACGGCTGTCGGCTGATGTCTGCTCCGCGATCGCTGTTCGGACGGTCGGATCACTCCGCAATGGTGCTCGAGGAGACGCACTGATGCGATACCTCCGCCAATGCTTCGGCCTCCGCCGGCCGCACGCAGCCCCGATGAAGGAGGCGTTATGATGCGATACCTCCGCCTTCGCTACGGCCTCCGCCGACCACATGCAACCCGTACGAAGGAGGCGTTATGACAAGGGCACAGGACCGGGCGCGTATTCCCTCCACGGAACTGGTTCCGGTACGCGTCGTCGATTCCGATGTCCACCCGGTCCCCCGGCGGGGAGACCTGGTGGAGCACATTCCGGAACCGTGGCGCAGTTCGTTCTTTCTCAGTCACCGTGTCGGCGACACCATCATCTACGACGCGCCCGATTACGCGCATTCCAAGGCGATGCGGGTCGATACGTTTCCCGAGAACGGCGAATTCCCCGGCAGTGACCCGGATATGGCGTTCCGCCAGCTCATCATGGACGCGGGCTCGGATATCGTCATCCTCGAGCCGACCGTGAAGGCGACCCGCCTGCCCGAGGCCACGGCCGCGATGGCGACGGGGGTCAACGGCTGGCTGAATGCGCAATGGCTGGATTCCCACAACAACTGGCATCGGCGCTGGCGCGGCTCGATCTGTGTGGCGATCGACGATCCGCGTTCCGCGGTCGCCGAGATCGAGAAGTGGGCCGGGCATCCCTATATGGCGCAGATCCTGATCAAGGCCGAACCGCGCCCTTCCTGGGGCGATCCGGGTTACGACCCGATCTGGGCGGCGGCGGTGAAACACGACCTGCCGGTGAGCTGCCACCTCAGCCGCGGCGCCTACGAGACCATGCCGATGCCACCGGTCGGTTTCCCCAGCTACAACCACGATTTCATGGTCACCTACTCGCTGCTCGCGGCGAACCAGGTGATGAGCCTGATCTTCGACGGGGTCTTCGACCGGTTCCCGGCATTGCGCATCGTCTTCGTCGAGCACGCCTTCACCTGGATCCTGCCGCTGATGTGGCGGATGGACGCCATCTACGCGGCTCGCGGTTCCTATATGTCGATCAAGCGGAAGCCGTCGGAGTACGTGAAGGAACACATCAAGTTCACGACTCAGCCGCTGGATTACCCGGAGGACAAAACCGAGCTCACCCGGGCGTTCGAATGGATGGAAGCGGACAAGATCCTGCTCTACTCCTCGGACTACCCGCACTGGACCTTCGACGATCCGCGCTGGCTGGTGAAACACCTCCCGCCCGCGGCGCGGGAGAACGTGATGTTCCGCAACGGTATCGAGACCTACCACCTGCCGGAGACCGTTCCGGCACTGCCCGGACAGGTACGGGTGCACTGATGGGTGACGTCAGCGAAACCCCCGCGCGTATGTCCTCGGGCGCGGGCTCCGCGCCGGAGTCCGGCAGCACCGGAACGGCAGCGACACCGGAGATCCCCCGGACAGCGGCGGAGCCGGCAGCCCGCCCACCGGTCCCCGGCCCTGCGGGCAGCGCAGATGTTCCGGCGACGGGCGCGGCTGCGCCCACGGCGGGTGCCACCGCAGTACGGCGGAACCGGGGTGCCGGAGACGCGTCCCCGGCATCCGGCACGAGCCGGCGACTCGCGCAGGGCCGGGAGCATATCGTCGCGACAGTGAACGAGATTCCGCCCGGTTCGTCGAAAGTCGTGCCGATCGGGCGGCACGGGGTGGGTGTGTACAACGTCAACGGCACGTTCTATGCGATCGCCAATTACTGTCCGCACGAGGGTGGTCCGCTGTGCGCCGGGCGTACCCGCGGCCGCACGGTGGTGGACGAATCGGTGCCCGGTGATTCGGTGATGGTGCGGGACAACGAGTTCATCTACTGCCCGTGGCATCAGTGGGGGTTCGAACTCGCCACCGGCACCACCGCGGTGAAACCGGAATGGAGTATCCGTACCTATCCGGTGCGGGTGGTCGGCGAAGACGTCCTGGTCACCGCCTGACCCGTTCAGCAGATCCGGCCGGCCGCCCGCTGCGGCCGGCCGCGGGAGTTCCCGCCCCGGGCGACTCCCCGGACCCTTGGCAGGAGTGTGCAGATGCCCGCGGTAACGGTCAACGGTGGCAAGGTGGTCTACGAGATCCTCGGTGACACCGGCGATCTCATCGTGCTGACGCCCGGCGGCCGGTACAGCAAAGAGATCCCCGGCCTGCGACCGCTGGCCGAGGCCCTGGTCGCCGGCGGTTACCGGGTGCTGCTGTGGGACCGGCCCAACTGCGGGGCCTCCGATGTGCAGTTCACCGGGCAGACCGAATCGCATATGCGCGCCGAAACCCTGCACGGGCTGCTGACCGAGCTGGGGACGGGGCCGGTGATCCTGGCCGGCGGGTCGGGTGGGGCGCGCGATTCCATGCTCACCACGATGCTGTATCCGGACCTGGTCACCGATCTCGTGCTGTGGAACATCGTCGGCGGCGTCTACGGCACCTTCAACCTCGGCGCCTACTACGTCCTGCCCAGCCTGCAGACCGTACGGGCCCTCGGGACCGAGGGCCTGCTGCGGATGACGGAATGGCGGGAGCGGATCGCCGAGAACCCGGACAACGAACAGCGGCTTCGTGCCCTGGACGCCGACGAGTTCGTGAAACTCTCCCTGCGCTGGCTCAACGCCTATGTGCCGAAACCGGGTCAGACGATTCCGGGAGTGGACGACGAGATGTTCGAGCGAATCCAGGTGCCCACCTTGATCATCCGCGGCGGCGCCAAGGATCTGGATCATCCGAAACGCACCTCGCTCGAGGTGCACTGCCTGATCGAAGGTTCGACGCTGATCGACCCGCCGTGGCCCGAGGACGCGTGGGAGCGCGCCATGGAAGACCGCGCGCAGGGCCGGGTGCAGCACTACAACATGTTCGACACCTGGGTGCTGGCCGCGCCGGAAATCCTGAAATTCCTGGGCGCCCGATGACCCCCGGCCCCGTGTCAGACCGTGCTGATCCGGACCTCGCAGTTGGTCGAGGCCTCCAGGGCGGTGAGGATCCGGCTCTCCGGGACCCGCTCGAGATCGGCCGCGCGCAGGCGCACCTGCAGGATGTCGTAACCGTCGGGTCCCGCCGTGCGAATGATCTCCCCGGTGAGCCCGAACCCCGCCAGCACCCCGTACGCGTCGGCATCGGTACCGCGGCTGATATAGGTGACCACACCCGGCACCGGTTCGGTGCCGAACACCCGCGCGCAGACCTCGGCCACCCGCACCGTATCCGCACCGGCATCCGCGGTATCGAGCAGCACCTGCACCTCGCGCCGGGACCGCGGGGCGGCGCGGAGATCCTTCTCCAGGACTTCGCCGCCGGTTCCGGCGAGCGCGGCGGCCAGCTCGGCCATCCCGCGGGCCAGCGATTCGCCGCTGAGCGCACCGGCCGGATCGACGTTCACCCGCAGCACCGCAGTTCGCATGCGCACGAGCCTAATGGGCGCAGTGTGACGCAACCCAGCCTTGTCCCGCCCGGGGCCGCGGCGAACCGGCAGTACTCCGATACGAGCGGCTCGGCGCCGCGCCCACTCAGGAGGCACGATGCAGCATATTTTCTCCTCGGCCGGGGGCTTGGCCGTGGTTCCGTATCCCGGTAGCGAACCGCGCCTGCTGCGGCTCGGTGGTGGAGTCGAGTCCGCGTACGAATATCGGGACAGCGGCGGCTATCGCCCGCTCGGTTCGGTGGCCGCGCTCGCCGACGCCATCGAACACAGCGGATTGCGCGGGCGCGGGGGCGCCGGGTTCCCGTTCGCGGTGAAGGTGCGCGGTGTGCGCGCGGGGAGCCGTGCCGGGGCGGGAGCGCCCGCCGGCTGGACGGAAACCGTGGTCGTCGCCAACGGTGAAGAGGGCGAACCCGCCTCGTTCAAGGACCGCTGGCTGCTGCGCCACCGCCCGCATCTCGTACTCGACGGGTTGCGCCTGGCGGCCGCCCTGGCCGGCGCCCGGCGCGGGTACCTCTACCTCTCGGACCCGGAAGCAGAACGCTCGGTGACCGCGGCCCTCGACGAACTCGGCGGCGCGATCCCCGGCGGGCCCGAACTCACCGTCGTCCGCGTCGCCCCCGGGTACGTCGCGGGTGAGGAAACCGCGGCCGTCCAGGCGATCAACGGTGGCCGGGCCGTCCCGACCGATAAACCCCCGCGCCCCTACGAAGCGGGCGTCGCCGGGCTGCCCACGCTGGTCAGCAATGTCGAAACCCTCGCAAACCTGCCGTTCCTCGACCGGTGGGGTGCCGACGCCTATCGCGCGGCGGGTACCGCACTCTCCCCCGGTACTTTCCTGTCCACCGTGACCGCCGCCGGCCGGGCACCCACCCTCTACGAACTCCCGCACGGCCTGCCGGTCACCGAACTCCTGGGCCTGCACGGGATTTCCGCGGAATCGGTCCGCGGCGCACTGGTGGGCGGATACTTCACCGGACTCCTGGACCGCCGGATCACCGAACTCACCCTCGACCACGAAACCCTGCGCCGCGCCGGCGCGGGCCTGGGCTGCGGCGCGATCGTATTCCTCACCGAAGAGTGCCCGGTCGCGGTCGCGGCCGCGGTCCTGAACTATTTCGACCGGGAGAACGCCGGACAGTGCGGGTCGTGTTTCCACGGCACCGCCGCCATGGCCGCCGCCACCACCGCCTTGGCCGAAGGCCATGCCACCGGCGACGATCTGGCCCGGCTACGCCGCTGGTCGACCGTATTGCGCGGCCGCGGCGCCTGCGGCACGCTCGACGCCGCCTGCAATACCGCGGCGAGCCTGCTGGACCGTTTCCCGCAGGAAGTCGCCGCACATCTCGACAACCACTGCCCGGACTGCGCGGGTAGCCCCGCCACCGACCGAGCGCCCTACTGCGTCCACACGGAGGCCGTCCTGTGAAGATCAAACTGGACCGCACACTCTGCGACGGTTTCGGCCTCTGCGCCAAACACGCCCCGGATCACTTCCCCCTCGACGACTGGGGCTACGCCTCCCTCGCCGGCGATCCGGTGATCTCCCCCGCCGACGAGCCCGCGGTCACTCGCGCACTCCTGGACTGCCCCGTGCACGCCATCAGCATCCTGTCCGAACAGACGGTCACGAATCCGTAACTGCTGCGGCGGAAATCGCGGTGCCGAAGCCACTCAGCAGCGCGTCGAGGGCGAACTCGAACCGGGATGACCGGTCGGATCGTCCGGCCGCCACGGCGAAGAGCGGATAGCTACCGGCGTCCACCGCGGGTTCCCGGGGCGTTTCCACCGGGGAATCCGGGGTCATACGTAAGCCCGTGGCGGCGTACCCGAGTACGAATGCCGCCAGGGATTGCACCATATCGTGGGGGGGGGGGGGGGGGGGGGGCGCCCCCCCCGCGCGCCCCGCCCCCCGCCACACACAAGAAACACAA
>NZ_JARWPM010000072.1 GCF_029869215.1 Nocardia carnea | reverse complement strand
CCGGCGGGGCGGCACCGGCGGCCTGGCCCCCCCTCCGCCGCGGCTCGCCCCCCTCCCGCACCTGCCCCCCCCGCCGTTCCTCCTGCGCGGCCCCCCGCCCCCGGCCCCGCGCCGCGGGCGGCGCGTCGATCGCGGTGAAGTGCAGCAACCATCGCAGGTAGCCGTGGGGGTTGCGGGGGGAGTCGAGAATCCGCTGGCCGGATCGCCGCACGTCCTCGATCGCCTCGAACACATCGTCTGTCTCCCAGCCGCTCAGCGCGTACGAGGTCAGTACGCCTGCTAGACCGTTCACCCCAAGCCGACGTAGCCAGAGCGGGAAACGTTCGTCTGCGCGCGTTCTGGCGGCCAGTAACAAGGCTTTCTGGTCATGAACGCGGGTACTCTTGCTCCGCCCTCTCGTGTCCTTGTGGCGCGGAGCGCGTCGTTTCCTCACGCTCTTCCCTGAAGTAATTGAGCTGGAAGGTGAGAGAGAAACTGAACCGCCCCTACGGGGCAGGGGGGCGCCAAAGGCCTGTTGAACAGTCAATTTCACGGTCGAGTTATCCACAAGGTGTGCATAAGCGGGGGAGTCGATGAGGGCCGCTACGGCCGTCCAGCCGCGGGATCGGTCCTCCCGTTCCCAGGACTCCAGCCGCTCGATCTTCGTGCGCCGGCGGCCGCGGAAGACTACCTGGCGCATGTCCAGGATCTTGGCCAGCTCCCGACAGCGCTGGACAGTGCGCCGGCTACGGAGAATCTTGCGGGTGAGGTGACGTACAGAGGGGCGGCAATCACGGCCGGTCGCAGTATCGGCACAGCCGCTCTCGGCAATCGCCCACGCCTGGAAGGTGTCCCGCGACACCGAAGGCGCTCGCAGGGTAGAGCGCAGATCGGCGTACATCAGATCGTAGAGCGCCATGCACAGCCCGACCCACCGCTCGCGAGACAACCAGCAGGCTGGGACGGTGCTGTAGACGTCCTCAGGCAGCTCCAGCGTAAGCGGCGGCGGCGCGAACAGTGCCATCAAGGACGGGAGGCCACCAGCAGCGCGGCGAGGTACACCGGTGCGCCAGAGTGCCGTGGAGGAGTGCGGCTGATCACGGTCATGTTGAGACGCGCGTGGCGCAGTTGAGTCTGTGCATGCGCGTGCGATACCGTGAGACCTGCTTCGCAAGAGCAAAGTCCCTTTCCTGAAGGGCGAGACCAAACCTCCGGCGGCCACCGGGGGTTTCTCGCTTTTATGGGGTTGTGTCGCGCGGGTTAGACCCGCGAGAGCTGTTATCCAGCCAGTGGCAACTCCTGCTGGTCCGTCTTCTTCGGCTTCCGTCTGCGGCCCTTTTTCGGCTGGGCGCGCCGCGGCACGTGCCGGGGCTTGTTGAGCTCCAGCACGAGGTCAGGGCGATCGACGTGTAGAGCCATCACGTCCGCCACGTACTGCGACATCGACATCTCATTTTCCTCGGCGAGTCGACGCACGGCCTCGAATACTTCGAGCGCCAGGCGTGGGCCAACCTGGGCTCGCTCTCCCTTGGGTAGCTGAGCCATGCGCCCACCTTTCCATGGCCAAACTGTTAACGCCTTTCCGACACGCCGGATCCCAAGCAGGTTCGTACAAAACAGGGGAGGTGGGAACCGGGTTACACACAGCTTGTGTGGATTCTCTTCACAGTTCGCGCGCGGCCTGTGTTGCGCGTTCCCCCAACGATTCCAGGACTTCGTAGGAGTCGACTACCTGGCTGCCGCCGACCAGCCGTGAGATGTGCAGTAGTGCGGATTCGTGGATTTCGGCTGCTCGGTGGCGAGTTGCGTTGGAAGCGACGGCGTCTCGAACGACCCAGGGGGTGTATCCACGCTCGAAGGCATCGAGCGCGGATTTCAACACGCAGGCATCTGTGGCGATTCCACAGATGACGAGGTCCGTGACGCCGAGGCCCTCGATCAGGTCTATGCCTTCGGATGTGAGTGCCGTGTAGACCCTCTTGTCCAGCGTGTGCGATCCGGGTTCGGAGACGAGTCCAGATAGCTCGTCGACGATATCGGTTTCGGGTGGTCCGTAGAGCGCCCGCCAGCCGATCAGTCGCTCCCACGGGCTATCTGTGTAGTTCCAGTAGCGGGTGTACACCGTCGGCCGGCCCGTCCGAGACCACTGTGTCGCGAGATCCACGATGACCGGGACCACGTGCTCGGAGAACTCATTGACGAACCCGTTCTGCACGTCGACGACCAGTAGGGCCGCCCTGTCCATGTCGATCACTTACCTGCCTCCTTCAGAGCCTCCAGGGCGAGCTCAAGCTGTGCGGGCAGGCCGCTCGAGGTGACGACCGCTTCCCGCATCTGCTGATGCTGGCCGGTTTCCTGCGGGCGTGGGGTGAGCAGCAGCGACCGCATCGAGCGCAGGAACCTACCGCCGTGCGCCGGCGAGATATCGGGGTCCACACCAGATTCGATCTGCTCGTTGATAAACGCGCTGAACGCCCAGATCGCCTGGGCGCCGATCTCGAACTGCACAAGGTCGTTTTCGGCGATTCCGCGTAAAGGATCGTGCGGGTAGTAGACAACCCCTGACCAGCTCGCCCAGGCGCTGGAAACTCCGGGGCTGCCGAAACTGCGCATTTCGGGTGGGTGGTAACCGGCGCCGAGCAGGTCGTGCTCTGTGCGCTCGCTGGCGGCCATGCCCGCGGTGGTGACCTCACGGTCTACGAGCACACGCGGGGCACAGATGAGCCGGAGCCCGGTGTCGAGTGATGCCCCGGCCCAGGGCGCGGCGTAGACCCAGTAGGCGCTGAGGACATACGCGGCAGCGATTTCCGTCCCTGTGGCTTCGCTGAGGTACTGGCCGGCCCACTCCAGGTTCTCGGGGTACGACTGGTATCTCCAGTAGGCAAGCGAGGTCACGTCGGGTAGATCGAGGTCTTCGAGCAGATGGATGATCGCGGTGCCGAACGGAAACAGCGACAGTGAGCAGTGGTCCCCGATATCGGCTATCGGCCCGATCCAGCACGGAGTCTTCCCCAGGTAGCCCGTAACCTCCTCCAGCTCCAACCTGCTGACGAGCTCCTGCACGCGGGTATGCCCGATGTGGGCCGCGATGAACTTGTGCGACCGCACCCCGAGTGTGGTGGAGGTCGTCGGGGCCAGCGCCGTGATGGCCATGAGCACATCGCCTGGCGGGGTGGCTTTGTTCTCCCACGAATTCACGTGCCCGGCCTGAATATTGCGGCCGAGCAGGTCGCTGAGTGCCGCTGCGAATTCGACAGGAGACATGCCGGCCGAAGCCCGGGCCATAGATACCCGGCTTCGGGCAAGAGCGGCGTAGTCCGGGTTATAGCTGGATCGCCGTGTGTGCAGCCCCGTGACGGTCCCGCCCGCAGACGGCAAGCGGCGGACGTTCACATTGCCTCCCGCGAGGACAGGGAATTGTCCGGCGCATCCGGGTAGGTGAGGCCGAGGTTGTTAAAAACCTCCATCATCAGAGCTTCCATGTGCTCGATCCGTGAGCACATGGCTTCGAGGTGTTCGATCCGAGCCCGCAGCTGCGTTATCTCGTCTTCGTCCTCGGTCACGGGTTCGGGTGCTTGGACGAAGGAGCCAACACCGTGGATGGTCTGGACGAGACCTTCCTGCTGCAGCTCGGTGATCGCTCTCGCAACGGTATTGAGGGCAGCTTTCCACTGCTCCATCAGCTGCGCCTTGGTTGGCAACTGGTCGCCGGGCGCGTAGTCGCCGCGGCTGATCTTGGCCCGGATGTCGTCTGCGATCAGGGCGTAGCGCGGTTTGCTCACCATTTAAGAGTAAGTCTCCTTGAGTCACTTAAGTCAATCACCTTGGCTTGATTGACTCTATCAACTCAATCTGATTCACTTAGATAGACATGCTGATTGAGTGAAGGAGGAGTCCTCATGGCAGTAAGACGTGAGGGACGGTGGTTGACCGCAGAGAGGTCGGCGCACTGCGCGTATGAGGTTGTGCCAGGCAGGTTTCGGCTTTCGCTGTGGCCGGGAGTGCGGGTTTCGGCGCGGGCGGCAGTCGCCGGCCTGACGATTGCGGAGCTGTCCGCACGATGGGGCCGGGGCTTGTGGTTCGACACCCCGAACACGCGGATGGCCTGGCGGATGATCGAGCTTCAGGCGGAAACGCTTGGTCTCGATGCTTTGGATGCGGTCATCCGCTGCCAGTCCGGTGAGGTCCCCGCCGATGCGTCCGCGCTGGAAGTGAGCGCGTGATGCAGATTCCAGCAGTTTGGACCCGCGAGACATGGCGGAGAGCAGCGACACCGACGATCCCCGCGGTCGATATGACCCGCTGGCGCATGGCGGCGGAAGCCACCGATCACCACGCCAAGTGCGTCGGTCACGGCCTGTGGGTGGTGTCGTGGCTGCCCGGTCGCACGCTCACCGAGGAACAGGCCCGCGCAGCGATGTACATCGCCGTGGCGCCGCAGCTGCCCGAGGTGGCGCGCTGGGCAAATCGGGTGGGGCTCACCGCCGATGAGGCTCGCGCGTACGTATCTATGCCGGTGGTGGCGTGATGACCCGCGATCGGTATGTCGATGTGTATATCCCGGTCGGTCCGGGTGCGGACGCCGGTTACAGCGGCGTCGGGGTCGTCGGTTCGATGGCCGCCTTGTTCGGCGGTGTTGTGGCCTTCGCCGCGTTGACCTGCGTGGTCGTGTCTTGCGCCGATTTCGGTGAGGGCGCCCAGATTCCGGCCTCTACGTGTGAACCGTTCTGCACCGTTACCAGCACGGCTCACCCGGTCCAGAGTGCGGAGGCCACGCGATGAGCACCGTAGCGAAGCGGCAGGGACCTGCCTGCGCGGACGTGGCGGACGAGCTGTTTTTCCCGGCCAGCGATCAGCCGCCGGCTGTGCAGAAGCGGGTTGTGACGCGGGCGCAGGCGATCTGCGCGGGCTGCCCGATCCGTCGGCAGTGCGCCGAGTTCTCGGCCCCGCTGGTCGAGTCCCGGTTGCTGGCCGACTGCGTGGTCGCCGGCGTCCGTGTCCCGGCCGACTACTCCACCACCACCTACAAGGCCATGCGGAAGGCGGTCGCAGCTCAGTTGCGCGATATCGCCGCAGGCCGCGACATCACAGATCTTCTGGAAGGGGCGGCCTGATGGACCGCAGCGTGAAACAGCCCGGGACCGGGCTGGACGAATGGAAAGAGCTGATCGCGGTCGGTGTGGCCGGAACAGTGGGACTGAGCACCTACGCGAGTCTGCAGCTGGGCGAGATCCTCTACGGCGCACCGGATCAGGCGATCCCGGTGAACCCGATCAGCCTCGGGCTGAACCTGGCTACCGGTGATGTGGCCTGGACAGGCGCGGCCACCGGCGGCGCGGTCACACTGCTGGCCGGTGCGGGTGCGCTGGCGGCCGGGTGCCGCAAGTGCGCGGGGATGGCCGGGCGACTGCGGTCGCGCAAGGAGCCGATCGACGAGCGCGCGAAGTTCATGGCCCGCGGCAAGGAGCTGTCCGGTCTGTCGCGGAAAGCGGTCGCCGCCACTGCGGCTCGGCTGAATGTGCAGCTCGGCGAGAACGACGAGCCCGGTGTGCTGATCGGCCGGTCGGTGGTGGGGAGCAAGAAGCTTTACGCCTCCTACGAGGATCTGCACCTCGATATCTGGGGTCCTCGCTCCGGTAAGACGACCTCGCGGGTGATCCCGGCGGTGATGGAGGCGGTCGGCCCGGCGGTCGTGACGTCCAATAAGCGAGACGTGGTCGACGCGACCGAGGGCCCGCGCTCGACCTACAACCGCCGCACCCACGTGTTCGACCCGCAGGGCGTGGCGGGCAAGGAACCGACCTGGTTCTGGGATCCGATGACCTGGGTCCTCGGCGACGAGGGCGGCGCCGGTGCGCAGGAACGGGCCGCTGAGCTGGCCGGCCACTTCGCTGCCGGTGGTGAGGCTTCGGCCAAGGACGCCTTCTTCGACCCCGAAGGCGAGGACCTGCTGGCGGGCCTGTTCCTGGCGGCCGCACTGGCCAAGAAGCCGATCACCTCGGCGTTCGAGTGGGTGACCCGCTCGCATGACGACGAGCCGGTGCACATCTTGACCGAGCACAGGTTCCCGATGGTCGCGGCCGCGCTGTCGGACCAGTACACCGCCCCGGAAAAGCAGCGCAGCGGCATTTTCTCGACCGCGAAGAAAATGGCCGCGTGCTTGAAGTATGAGGCCATCCGGCCGTGGGTGACCCCGCCGCAGAAGGGTGAACGTCCGCGGACTTCCTTCGACGTGGCCGAGTTCGTCACCTCCCGCGACACGCTCTACCCGTTGAGCAAGGAGGGCGTCGGGTCGGCGGGGCCGCTGATCACCGCGTTGTGCGCGGCGGTCGCCGATGCCGCGGAGAAGGAGGGCGTGCGTCACGGTGGCCGGCTGCCGGTGCCGTTGACGATGATCCTGGACGAGGCCGCCAACATCGTGAAGTGGGCGAACTTGCCCAAGCAGTACAGCCACTTCGGCTCGCGCGGGATGGTCGTGATGACGATCCTGCAGAGCTGGGCCCAGGGTGAGCGCTGCTGGGGCCACGACGGGATGCGGGCGCTGTGGTCGGCCGCCAACGTCAAGGTTTTGGGCGCCGGCCTGGATGACGCGGGCTTCCTGCGGGATCGCGCCGAGATCATCGGCGACCACTACGAGCGCACCGTCTCGTCCTCGCGCAGCAATGGCGGGCGCTCTTACTCCATCTCCCGGACCACCGAAAAGACGCTGACTCCCAGTGATCTGGCGGCGCTGCCCAAGGGCCGCATCGTGGTTTCGGTGTCCGGTCACCGGCCCACGTTGGCCGTCGCCGTGCCGTGGATGGACCGCCCCTACGCCGACCAGATCGACAAAGCGATCCGCGGTCGCGGCACCGGCAGCGGTACGCGCCTGCACCTGGTTCCCCCGATCGACAAGGAAGGCGAATAGCCATGACCAGCACCGAAAACAACACCAACGGCCACAGCAACAGCAACAGCAACAGCAATGGTGCGGAACCGGAGGCACCGGCGGCTCCGCAGATCTCGCCGGCCGAGGTCACCGAAGCGCTCGACGAAGCGGTGCGCAAGGCGGTAGGTACCCGCATCGCTGCCCAGGCACGCGAGATCGCCACCGGTGTGGTCGCACGGATGCTGACCCCCGAGGTTCTGGAGGGGATGCGCGAAGCCGCCGAGCGTGAAGTCACGGCCACTCTCGACCGCGACACCACAGCCACCGCTGGCGAGGCGGGCACCGCCGCGGGAGACAGCGACACCCCGACCGACGGCGAGAGCCAGAACGAGGGTGAGGCCGAGCCGGAGCGAGAGATGGAGTTCCCGACGGTCGCGGCGTTCGTGGAGGGCTACATCTCTCAGCTGTATCGCCGGGAGATCAGTTCGATGGGGTCGGAGCGGCAGCGTCGCTGGTGCCCGCAGTGGTGGCTGCACGGTGAGGCCGTCGCGCGGTTCGATGCGATGTGGACCGCGTTCGAGCATCTGCGCCTGGGCGATGGTGAGGAGATGTCGACGGTGTGGCTCAACCACATCGACCCGCACATGGCGATCCTGCTGAGCCCGGACGGCCCGTTCAAGTACTGCACCAACGGCGGTCACAGCACCCGGCTGGTGGCGTTGCCGACGGCCACGGCCCCGGCCGCGACGGCCCCGAACGGGCACTACGAGCAGGACGCCTCGTCGTTGTGGCGGCCCAGCGGTGCGCCGTCGAAGGCCCGGACAGTGTTGGCGTGGCCGGAATGAGCGCGCCCGCCAGAGTTCGCCGCACTCAGCACGCCGGCGCCCGCGAACAGGGGTCGTGGGAGCGGGTTTCGGCCGCGCTCGATGACGCGATGGGCCCGGGTCGCACCGCGGGATCGTGGACCCAGTGGTGCTGCCCGGTGCATGAGAACGACGGCCGGCGCCACCGGCCGTCGTTGTCGGCGAAGTATCTGCCCGATGCGGGCCGCACCAAGGTCGTCTGCCACGCCGGGTGTGACGACGAGAAGGTCCTCGACGCGGTCGGGTTGAAGATCGCCGACCTCTACGACGAGCCCCGCCAGCGCGGGCAGCGCAACTACAGCGGGCCCGGGCGACGGCGGGCCCCGCGGCTTCCGGCGAAGAAGGTCTCGCGTGCCGACCAGGCGCTCAAGGCCGCCGGTATGCCGCTGGTGCAGGCCAAGAAAACCGACCTCGGCGCCCAGACCACGCCGTGGCAGCAGGTCGCTGCCTACCCGTATATGCGGGCCGACGGCACCATCGCCGGTGAGGTCATCCGCAAGGAAGCCGACTTCGAACGCGGCCGGGACAAGGAGTTCCACCAACAGCGCTGGGACGAGGCGGCGGGCCGGATGAAGGGCGGTGGGTTCGAGCCGATCCCGTACCAGTTGCCGCTGGTGCTCGACGCCATCGAGTCCGGGCGCGTCGTCTACGTCGTGGAGGGCGAGAAGGACGTGGCCAGCGCCGAGGCTGCCGGGCTGGTCGCGACCTGCAACGCCGGTGGGGCGCTGTCCTGGTCTGGTGAGCACGCCAAATGGCTGAAGGGTGCGGGCACGGTCGTCATCGTTGCCGACCGTGACACCGCCGGGTACCGGCGGGCGGACAAGGTCCGCACCAGCCTGTCCGGCCTGGTGGAGCGGGTGCGCGTGGTGGAGGCCGCCACCGGCAAAGACCTCACCGATCACCTGCAGTGCGGGCACGAGATCGGCGAACTCTGCCCGATCCCCTACCTCGACCCCTACACCCGCCCCACACCGCGCCCCGCACCCGGCGCCGGGACAACACCGCAGGTGCAGCCGAGCAAAACCCGTGCAGCCGAGGCCGATCCGGTCTCGGCTGCTTCATCTCCGCAACCCGAAGGAACTGAGGACATCGACATGGGGAAATACCTCCTGGCTCCGGAGCTGGACAACGCTCCGGTCGACACCACCCCCGATATCGAGCACGCCGGCGCCCAGCTGGCGATGTTCTGGAAGCTGCTGCTCAACCAGCTCATCCTCATCGCGCAGAAGAAGGCCGAGCAGCGGCTCAAGGACCTGGAAACGCTGGCCGAACGCGAAGAGGCGCAGCGCCAGGCCGACGAGGAGCGCCTCGCCGCCGAACGCAAGGCCGTGGAGATGCGGCTTCAGGCCATGCAGGAGCAGGGCTGGCACACCGCCTCCCGCGAGGAACTGGCCGACGCGATCACCCAGGCCCGCGCCTGGGCGCCGGACTCCGAACCGGCCAAAGACGCCTGGTACAGCATCCGCACGCACCTGTTCCGGGAGTACGGAATCTATGTCGGTGAGGCCGATGAGATCGAGACGCAGGGGACCCCGGCCGAGCTGAGTGCTGAGATCGCCGCCAAACAGCAGTTCCGCGCCGCCGAGGAGCGCACCCGCAAGGCGCACGACCGGATGGTGCAGGCCGTGGCCGCCACCGAAGGCCTCGACGAATCGGTCCGCGAGCAGCTCTACGCCGATATCCGGAGCTGGTCGTCAAGCCCGAACCCGAAAACACTCGACGAGCTGGGCAAAAAGCTCGCGGCGGCGAAGGTCCCCGAGCGTGTCCGCGACCAGATCCGGTTCACTGCGGTCTATCTCGCCCCGCACACCGCCGAACGCGACGAGGACCGCGACCGGCGCGCCCCGTCGCTGACCGGCACCCACCTGCTGCGGGCCATGGACGCCCCGCTGGTCGACCCGGGCGAGGAGACCAAGGCCCGCATCGACCAGATGCTCATCGCCTACCAGGACCAGCTGCGGGCCGGGATGGTCACCGACCGCACCCGCGGCGCGCTCGGCAAGGCGGTGGCGCTGCTGACCCCGGAGGACCAGAAGATCGCCCGGGACCGGGGCGTGGAGATCCGCAAGGACCCCACCGGCAAGTTCGAGCCCTTGTGGCCCGATCACGTCGACCGCGACGAGCTCACCACCACCGTGCAGATGTATGCCTCCCTGCGGCCCCAGGCCGACCGCGCCGTGGTCACCGCCGGTGACTACAACGCCGGCGAAGCCGCCGGGCTTCGGGAGAGCGCAGCCAAGTACCGGCGCAAGATCGTGTCCGCACTCACCGAAGGCCAAGGCCTGCACGACCTGGAACGCGACCAGCTGGCATGCGTACTGCGCGATGTCGACGCCGGGCAGTCCCCGCCGCCGATGCTGTGGGCCGATGACCGCAACGCCGCGGCCCACGACTTCGAACGCGCCGACATCCTCGCCCGCGAAACCACCCGCATCCACCGCAAACAGCTCGACGAGATCCTGTCCACCGGCTTCGTCGACCCGCACGCGGTGCGGGCGGTGCGCGGCGATATCGAACGCGTGATGGAAGACCAGGTCCACCTCGCGTCCGGGCGGATGAGCTACCGCGACTACGGCGAGCGGGAAAGCCAGGAACGGCTGGCCACCGCGATGGCCGGCGCCGGTATCCCCGAACCGTTGCGTAACCGGGCGATCAACCATATCGACGACGCCGCCGGAAACGCCGCGATCGACGGTAAACAGGCCCAGCGGATCCGGGACCGGTGGGCCGATCGCACCGACGCGATCATCGCCACCCGGACACCGGCCAAGCCCGCCTACAACTCGCCCGAGCACAAGGCCGAGATGGCGGCCGATTTGGCCGCTGCCGGTCTGGACGAGGACCAGGTCGCCCAGCGCATGGCCGCCGCGCGAAGCCGGGCCAACCCGCCTTCGGCTGCGGTCAAACGCGCACCGGGGGAGAACAAATCGCGGCGGACCGCCCCAGGTTCGGGTGTGCACCGGGTCCACCACCGCAACAACGACCGCGGCGAACCCGGCTACGGCCGCTGACCAGGTTCGAAGCGATGGCGCACGACCCCGAGAACACCGCCACACCGACGTTCGCGTGGATGACTGCGCCACCGGAGTACAAGACCCGCCGACAACTACGGTCGGCGGGTCTTTCTCCCGGAGGCCAGGACATCGCCGCCTACATGGTCCGCAAACGCCGAGGCCGCGAACTGATCGCGCACCTGTTCGACATCCGCAAAGCCAAACCCAAACGCGTCCCGTCCCCGGCGCAACTGGACGCGATCCGCAAAGCCACCACCACCCACCAACTCCGCGCCGCCGAACGACGAGGACTCACCCTCGCCGACCTCACCCAAGAAAACGACCCCGGACCCGCATGGACCCGGCCCACCGAGAAGGAAAACACCGCAATGCCCAGCAAGTTCCGCGAAGCCGCCGAACTCGTCGTCCGTACGCAACACGGATCCACCTCGATGCTGCAACGCCAGCTGCAGGTCGGATTCGCTGAAGCCCACCAGCTCATGGACCAGCTCGAAATGGCCGGCTATGTCGGCCCGTCGAAGGGCTCCCTCGCCCGCGACGTCCTCGTCCAACCCCAGCAAACCGGAGAACAGGGCGGGGTCCCGGCACTGTCCGTCCCGGCTGCTGATGTGGTCGCCGACAACCCGGCCGACCGCGCTACCACGCAGGTCGAACGCAGCGCCCCCACCGGTTTCGGGCAGCGCCTGGCGCACCTGCACGCCGTGATGGCGGTCAACCGCGCCCGCCACGATCTCGGCCGGCTCACCGCCGCCCGAGAGGACATCCTGCGCGTCAACCAGAACCCGGAACTGCGCGATACCAGCGCCGAGGTAAGCGCCGCCCTCGATGCCCTGCACCAGGAGCTGGGCCGGCGAGCGGAGCGGTGGGGCGGAGAAGCGCCGTGGCACCGGTCCCGTGAGGACCTGCCCCAGGCCCTGACCGATGCCCTGATCTGGCGGCACGAGGAGGACAAAGCCCAGCGCATCGTCGACGGCATCGTTGAGCACTACCGCGCCGAATGGGGTGTGCTCATCGACACCGAGGACCTCACCGTCGCCATCGACGACCAGTTCGACCCGGCACCGGTCGAGCAGTTCAACACCGCGGCCGCGGTGTGGCATCGCGAGGACGCCGCCCTCGAAATCGTCAACGCTGCCTCGATGACCGCGGACGCCAAATACGCCGCGAAGCAAGCGCTCACCGAGTGGACCAGCAGCTGGGCCACCGGAGGCGGCTCCTACACCTACGTCGAAACCCAGACCCAACGCCGCGAACAACTCGGCCAGGCGCTGACCGCCGCCGCGATACCCGAAACCGACCGGCAACGTATCGAGTTCGTCGTGGACTACCTACGCGGCGATATCACCGGGGTGGACCTGCTCGACACCCCCACCCTGGTCGACCCGGGCGAAGAGGTCCGCGGCCGGATCCCGCAACTGCTGGAAGCCTTCGCCGACAAACGGATCCCGCCGGCCACGATGGCCGAAGAGATCAGCGTCATGACTCCCGCCGACCAGGAGAAAGTACGGGAAGTGGGCCGCCAGATCAGGGCCGGCCAAGACCCGGATCTGGCGGTGTGGCCGGGATATGTCGACCGCGACCAGCTCCTTGAGCAGCTGCGCGAGTACGCCACCGAGGCCGACGAACAACGCGATATCGCGGACTGGATCGCCGAGGACGACGTCAGCGGCGACAGCCCCGAGATGCTCGGCGTGGAAGACGAATCGGCGGCCCGGCTGGAACGGATGTCGCAACTGCGGGCCCAGCTCGACGCCGCCACCGCAAAAACCGCCCTCAACGGCCTGACCGCCCTCGAGAAATCACAGCTGGAGGCAACGCTCAACGACATCGACCACGGCCGCATCCAGGGCGAGCAGCAGTTGCCCGCCCTGATGTGGGCCGACGACCGCAGCCGAGCAGCAGTCGACACAACCCAGCGGTTCGATATCGCCGCCCAGCTGGGCAAGGACACACGGCGAAACATCAGCGAGCTGCTGGCCTCTGCCGGCGTCGATACCGCCGACCCAGGGCAGAAGCCTCTGTATGCCTCGGTCACCCGTGTCGGCGATGCCGTGGCCAGCGTCGCCACTGGCCCGGGACTGGCCGGCCTGGACCAGCAGCGCCAGCGCTACCGCGAGAACGTCCAGGAGCTGGGCACAGACCTGACCAAGGCCGGGGTCAACCAACCCACCAAACACCAGATCAAAGACGTCATCGACCGATCCGCCCGCACCGCCGGAGAACTGGGCAGCACCTTCACCACCCGCGACCAGGCGTGGAAAGCCCGGATCGGGCAGACCGCCACCGCTCGTGACGATGTCGAAGCGCAGCAGCGGGCCGTCGCAGCCAGCCGCGCACCTCGGGGCGCCCGTAGCAACGCCCCCCGCACCACCCGCGCAGCACAACACGCCACCGTCCGTGCAGTCGGACTCCGACAGCTGCACGAACCCGAGATCGGCAGGTAACAGATATACGAAGACCATTCAGCCCCTGGCGACCGTTACGCGCCAGGGGCTGAATGCTGTTCCGGAAAGGGCTGGGTGTCAGCCGTGGACGATCGCTGCCACGGAGGTGGGCGGCAGGGTGACGTCCACCCAGGTGGACCTGTCCTCGAAGGTCCCGTCCGGTGGTACGACGCCTAAGCGCAGCCAGCCACCCTCCTCGATGTGGGTGTATCCGGCAGCGATATAGGGCTGGCGACCCGGCTGAGAGGGAAGCTCATCGGGAGGGTGCGCGCCACCTCGCCCATGAGGTACACGATGTCTGGTTTATCGGCCATGAGCTCACGATAAGCAGAACGACTCTGTCGTAGGCGATTTCGGTCCGGCCGAGCCAGCGCATCGAAGAACCTGCGGCTCAATTGTTTTCGGATCTCGAAAGGTGTTCGATCGGGCCTGGCTGTCGGTGCGACGTGTCATGCTGCAGTGGTGGGGACAGATAGCGGGGTATCGGCAAAGGCTGCGGTCGAGCTGACCGAGGAATACGTCAAGGCCACGATCGAGACGATGAGCCAGTGGCGCAGCAAACCTGCGTTCGGGCGGACTATCGACGAGCTTCGGTGGGGAATCACCCGTGGGGGAGTCGAAGAAGCACAGCAGGTCAGAGAACTGCTCGCGGAAATGAACATGGTCCTCGGTGAGGAGTTCACCAGCCAACTGGGCGTCATCGTCTACACCGCCGAAGCGGCGAGGCTGTGGCGGCAGCACCGGGTGATCTACCGGGTCCACCCGAGGTTGGCCGATGCACTGACCGAAACCGAGACCAGCGCGGCGGTTCCGTGCGAAGTGTTCACTCGCCTGCCGCACCCGAACCCGTTCGTGGTCTTTCCCACCCCGTTGCCTGCGCCGGCCGCGGCTGACCCACCGACTCCGATTGCTGTCCCGCCGGTGTTTCTCGGGATGCTGGTTACCGGTATGACCGAACACGATCAGTTGTGCTCGACCGCGGATCCGGCCGCCCGCTACCTCTATATCTCGCTGGCCACGAAACTTCGGTACGAAGGCAGCGAGGACGCCTACGAGGAGACGACCCGGATTGTTCCGCTCACCGGCACCCGCACCGTCGACGACCTGATCGCCCTGAACACGGCGTTCGGAGGGGGACCAGGCGATATGTCGAAGGAGGGCAACCAGCGCGTTCACAGCCTGGCGCTCAGCCTGCTGCTGTATCTGTGCAGCGACCGGAGCGATATCAGAGAACACCGCCCACCGGCCCCCGCCGGCCGACGCGGGCGAAAGGCTCGGCGCCAGAAAGACCGGCCCGTAGTCGACATGGGGTTCGAGATCGGCCCTTCCCTTGAGGCTGCCAGCCGAAGCCCCAACTCTGAAAGCGGCGTGGGTGCCGCGGGCACGGGCACAGTTCGCGCCCACCTCCGGCGTGCGCACTGGCACACATACCTGACCGGCCCCCGAGACAACCCAACGCCGGAGGTGCGGTGGCTACTGCCGACCCTGGTCAACCCAGGCAAGAGCAGCCCACGCCCGCTAGTAGTCGACGCCGCCGGCGCCGGCGAGGTCAACGCTTAGACCGGCGCGGGCATGAACCGAGGGGATGAGGTCCTCCGGAGCTGGTTCAGATCGGCAGGGTGGAACCCAGCTCCTGGATGACGGTACGAGTGAGCTGGGCGCTTTCCTCGCTCGCCGCCGCGATAGCTCCAGCAGCGATCGGCGAGAGCAGACCCTTGATCATCGTCAGCGCACGCTTGATGATGCCTTGGTTCGGCTCGTCTTCGACGACCTCGGCCAGGACTACGTCGACGTTCTCGCGGATCTCTGCTTCGTCGCTCTCGTCGAGGGGGAGCGAGGACAGGCCGGCTAGTAGTTCGGCGAGAGTTGCGGCCAATTGCTCGTAGCCGGGCGCGATCTGGCCGCCGCGGTTCTGCTCCTGGTGCACAGTGTCGTTATCCCATGCGATCTGTGCGTTATCGCCGGTGACCGTGACGACCGGCCCGTGGTAGTTGGTCACCGACCCAACAGCGGGATGGGCACCGTCGTACTCGGTTTCGACGGGCACCCGGATCGGGTTCTTCGCGAACTCCCGTTCGATCTCGCGCGTCATTTTACGAATGCCCTGCTTGTTGATCTTGAAGCCGCTGTTACCCACCTCTACACCCTCCTAAACGCTCAGTTTCGACAGGCTCAATCTTTCACGCGCCTCCGACAGCGCCGCGGGGGGCTCCGACATCGAGAAGCCGTCTCATAACCAAGGTTTCGAGACACCCCGCCGAGATCCCCGGGCCCGGAACGTAATCCCATGTCAAGGAGTCTCGAAATCTTGTCTCGAATTGTCGTCGCAAAACGTCGTAACGGTGTAGAATTATGAGACATCCCGCGTTAGGAGCCACCATGGACCACACCGCACCCCTCCTCTGCGACGACCCGGACTGCAGCAAACCGGCCGAACACATGACGAGCGCCCCGAAGAGCAACGGCCAGTGGGTGCTCCTCTACCTCTGCAAGCCGCACTACCGAGAGATCGCGCACCTGCTGAAACAAGCCAAGGACCGCATGAAGGCCGCCCAGAAGCGGCAGCCGAGGAAGGAGGGGGAACTGCCGGCGCTGTGGGAGCTGGCCTGAATGCCGAGATCTGGGGCGCCGGTCGTGAGAGGCCGACGCCCCAGACCCCTGCCAGCGACTGAACCCACCTACAGGAAGGAGCGGTAATGGATCTCGGCTACGTCAGCGACGCAGTTCGTGAGGTCGGATGGAGCGGCGTCGTGCTGCCCGAGACGAAAATCAGCGACTACACGGTGTATCCGGTGGTCGACATCGATGCACCTGTGTGGACCGAGCGTGTGACCGCGGGACATTGGCCGGAGCTCGACCGGTCGACTCTCTCCCTCTGGGAGGCCTGGACCGACGAGCTCGGTGCACCGCCACCCCACCCGGCGGTCTCGATCGCCGGATTCGTCTCCACCAGTCCCCGGCCTGCGGCCGCGCTGGCGGCTCTCGATGCGCTGGCCGGCTACGGCGCGGGTCTCTGGATCGCTACCGGTGCCCGTCGTCCGAGGACTCTGACGCTCGCCGAATTCGACCTTGAAGGAGTCTGGGTCGTGCACGCACGATCCGCCCGGACCAGCGTGCTCGTGCGCGGGCGTCGTGGACCGATCCACACCGCACAACGCGGGATCGCGCTACGGCACAAGGAGGAACTGTTGTTCGACCACGCACTCTCCAGCGGATACGCCCCGGCCGGACAGGTGGTCGCATAGATGGACCTCGGCTACGCCCGCGTCTCCACCACCCACCAGGACCTCGAACGCCAACTCGTCGCACTCGGTGAACACGGGATCCCGGACGAACGGATCTACGCCGACAAGAAAACCGGCGCCACGGTCGACCGGCCCGCGTTCAACAAGATGCTGCACTACGCCCGCGAAGGCGACACGATCGTGGCGACCAACCTCGACCGGCTCGGCCGCAACCTGCGCGAATGCCTCAACGTCATCCACGACCTGAGCGAGCGCGGTATCGGGGTGAAAACCCTGCGCGACCCGCTGCCGATCGATACCACCGACACCTCCGGTATGGCCGAACTCAGCGTCGCGATGCTGGCGCTGTTCGCCCACATGGAACGGGTCTTCGGGCGCGAACGGGCCGCTCACGCCCGTGAGGTCGCCTCCGCCCAGGGCAAACACCCCGGCCGGCCCCGCAAGCTGAGTGACGCTCAGCTCGCCATGGCCCGTGCCGCGCTGCGGGAAGACCAGCCCGTCGGCCAGGTCGCCGAAGTGTTCGGGGTGTCGCGGGCCACGCTGTACCGCTACCTCGCAGAAGCCGCCGACGCCCAACAGGACGCCGGAGAACCCGAAAGAAAGGAAGAGAAGTCATGAGACGCGCGCAGTTACACCAGCTCGTCACCGACCTGATCAAGAACACATGGACAGGCGACAACGCCGATGTCGCCGAGGCGGTTCTGGCCGACGACGCGTTCGGAGCACTGTGTCACCACCTGAACGAGACCGGCGACGTCGAACAGGCCTGGGCTGACCTCGTCTCCGGGATCGACGACAACGCTCTGGACTTCGTCGCCGGCCGCGCCGACAACCCGGCCGCATGGCTCGCTCGCCGCGCCCGCGACCTTCCGAGCAACACCCCTGCCGTAGCGGAGGGTGCGTGAACTGCCGTGGCGAGATTGATGTCGGTGGCGCTGACCGAGCCCCAGGTCCGCGCCCGCAGTAAAACAGTCACCCGCCGCATGGGCTGGCACGTCCTGAAACCGGGTGACCGGCTGACCCTGTGCCGCAAGGTGATGGGCCGGCGCCGCGGGGAACCGCTGGTCCGCATCGTCGACGTGCGGGTGCTCGCCGTCCGGCGGGAACGGCTCGACGAGATCACCCCCGATGAGGTCTTAGCTGAAGGCTTCCCCGAGATGAGCCCGGCCGAGTTCGTCGAGTTCTTCTGCGGCACCCACAAGGGCTGCACCCCGGAATCCACCGTGACCCGGATCGAGTGGACCTACCTGGATCCGGATGCCGAGCAGTACGCGCTGCTGTAGCGCACCCGTAGACCCCCACCGCCCGACCGGGCGGCGGGGAACCGAAGGAAAGGAAGACCAGTGATGAACTGGGAGACACACCTACGCACCGCCGACCCGAAGGTGCTGGAGATCGCACAGACCGACTGGGACGAATGCCGGTCGTTTTTCACCCGAGAGGCAGTGATGTGGGCCGACGCCCTGCGGGTCGCCGCATTCGGTGGCGCCGAAGGCGGTTCGGCGTGCGGGCACGGCGCGAAATTCCTGCTGCCGGTGGAACTGCTGCTGGAGATGCCGGGCCCGATGGCAATGGCGCTGGCCGGCGTACCCCTGGAACCGCCGGAAGGACCGTGGCCGGACTGGGCAAGAACCGATCACCCGATCGACTGGCCCGCTCTGATCGCCGGAGACCCCGACCATTTGATGTGGGACCAGGGAATGCTGGAAGCGAACATGGGCGCCGGCGGTGACGGTGTCGCGGCCGCGTACCGGCTCCTGGACGCTCACGGCCTCGACCCGTACATGGATGTGTGCCTGTGGATCCAGCCCGACGGCCGGTTCTCTGTCGAACCCACCGCTATGTGGTCCGAGCCCGGTGACCTCGCAGTGAGCCGCCAGGTGGATGACCTCCTGGTCGACAGCGGCCGCCCGCGGGAGCGGCTGCGATACGAAGAGGCACCCTGGTACTGGGCGCTGGACGCCTGATAGCCCGAACAAGACGAGAACCGGCCAGAAGGACGCTGGCCGGTTCTCACATTTCAGGGTTGCACACGAGGAGCGGTGCTGGTCTCGTCGGGTTCAGGCTGATCGCCCTTCTCCGGATCCGCCGGCGAGTCCTCCGGGGAAGAGTCCGGATCGTAGTGATTCCACCAGGGCTGCTGTTCCTCCTGATCGCGCGGTTTGGGGGCGAAGGGAGGGACTTTCCCGAAGGCGGCCATCTGGGCGGCCCAAGCGCGCTGCCCGGACTCACGGAGCGAGGACCTGGCCCGAGCGGGTCCCACAGTGGCGAGCAGGGCTTGGTTGAACAGGCAGCACAGCAGGCACAACGGGGGAAGCCAGACGACCGTCATGATTTCGAGGGTGTCCATCGGTGTCGGCGGCCGGGTGATGACGAAGACGTTCCCGGCAACGCTGCCCGCGAAGAACACCACCAGCAGAGCCGCATACCACCAGGCCAGCGAGGCGACATGCTTGTATGGTGACCCGGCCAGCGTCACCCAGGAGTAGGCGATCACCGCGACAACGAGACCACCAGTCACCGGATACAGCCAGGCCAGCGGTTCGGGGACGCCGGCCACTCGCGCCAGGGTAGCGGTGAAGGAGAACGACGCGGTCCCCGCGACGACGACGAGCACCATACCCAGGCCTATGAGCTCCCGGGGGAGCAGGAACAGGACGTGATCGGGGATTTTGTCCTCGTAGTCCATCGTGCCTCCTGTAGCTGATCCGCCAAACGTGCAGGCCTCCAACAGGATATGGCCGCGCGCCCACCGCGAGCGCGGAAATCAGGCGGGTGCGGCAGGCCGACGACCGTTGGCGCACACTGATGTAGCCGTCCCCGAACCGATGAGCAGGCTCATGATCGACATGAACGACCCCGAAGGCCTCGCGGGCCAACTCGGGAAACTGGACCCAGTAGAAGTTCTCGACCCAGTGCGCTGGCGGCGGCCGTGGAGCAGGTGGGAACCGTGGGGGATGTACTTCGCCGGGCACCAGGAGAAGACAGCCACGCGCATCGTCAAGGAGTTACGGGCGGTGGCGTGCGAGACCCGGAAGCGAACCGTCAACGGTCTCGACATCGAGGACCAGTTTTGCCACACTCGCGGGCTGTACGAAGCCAGGGGCGAGTTGAACTGATCCGCGGCAAAGAGTCGGTGTCCGCCGGTAGCTTTGAGCGGCAGCAACTTTCACACCGATAGGGGGCGGCCGTGCCGAAGTCCAGGGGACGCAAACCGAAGAAGACCGCATCGCGTCGGCGCACAGCGGTTCAATCTGCTCTACGGGAAGTGGCGGTCGGTGACTTCCGGGTCCGCCCGGCCCGCTCGGCCGAGGAGCTGCAGGAGTTCGAGAAGTGGGCCACCATGGCCGAGGCGGGCGGCCCGACACTGGCCGAGGAGCTGCTCCAAGCGCACACGGCCGGGAACCTCAGCACCGCACTGCGCGATGCTCACCGCAGTTATGAGGCCTTGCTGGCCGGGGTGATGCAGAACGATTTCGAGGCTGTGGCGTGGTCGAGGACGATGGCGCTGGTCGCCACTCTGAAAGGTGAGGTGGTCGGCGGTCTGCTCGCGGGCCCGTCGGCGCAGTTTCTCTACGATATGGCCGAGAAACACGATCTCGGTGTGGTTCCGGTGCTGGATGCCCTGCTGCACACGAGCAAACTGCACCTCGTAGCGGTCGACGATTCCCAGCGTCGCCGTGGCGCCGGTGAAGCACTGATCAGCACCGCCGTGTCCACCGCGTACCTCAGTGGTGCGCAGATCCTGTACGGGCAGTTCCTCACCAAGAATCCGGGTCTGGCCTATTTCTACGGCCGCCAGGGATTCACGCTGATGCCGCCGGAGACACCGCTGAACTTCTCCGCCTGGATGGGTGGGCTGTCCGCCGGGCCCGCGCCCTTGCCCGGGGAGCGGTTCTTCTATCGCGATCTCTCGGATGCGGCCTTCCGCATGCTGGGCTGAGAACACAAATCCCCGATGCCGATTTTGGCGACCAGTGGACAGCGAAGGAGCGATACCGAGGTGATCGAGCAGAACGCCGAAGGACTGGCGAACCCGCACACTACGGAGGAACCGGACACCCGCATCCTCCTCTCGCCGGCCGGCCGAGGGCCACGGGGATCCGGTGTCTCCGCGCAGCTGCTGGAGTTGGTGGGGCGGGCGGCCAGCATTATCGTCATCTCCCTGCTGGTCGGGATGGCGGTCTGGCAGGGATCCGGGCGAGCGCATCGGCGAGCGGGAAGACCCGCTGGCACCCGCGACGATGGAGCGGATCCGCCTTGGCCTGCAACGGTATGCGCACGAACCGTTCCTGGCCCCCGCCGGCGGAACCTGGCGCACCGACCCGACGCCGCTGTCGGCGCCGATGCCGACTCGCACCACCCGCGAATCCGATGGCCTGGTGCTGCCGCCGATGGTCGTGCAGACCAGCAAACGCTCCACCCAGATCGCGCGCACCGTGCACGCGGTGATGCCGACCCAGACCACCCGGCGGGAGCTGGCGATGGTGATCCCGCCGTTCCTGACCACCCTGCGCGGTGGCGGTTCCAAGGCATCGTCGTACGGGGTTACCGACCCGCTGGCCACGTTCTCCGCGAACGGGTTCCATCACGGCCTGGTCCAGCCGCCGGGATCGGAGACTGTGCGCGATCAGATGCTCGTGCCCTACCATCGCACCGGTGTGGCGCGGCCGGTGTCGCAGCCCTTGGGCACCGTGACCACCAGGGATCGCCACGGGCTGCTCGGTGTCGATCCGGAACGGGTCATCGCCGAGTGCACGTTCCGGATGCTGGAAACCTCGGAAATCCGGCGCGGGATGGCCTTCCCCGACTCCTATCGGGTCACCCCGGGAATGGCCAAACGCACCCAGGCCAGAGGGTTCGGCAATGCGGTCACTCCGCCGAGCGCGGAAGTGATCGGCTGTGCCCTGGTCGAAGCCATCACCGGCGAGACCATCGAGCGCTACGTGCGGTAGAACCACCAGCACCAAGACGAAGGGGCCCCCCCGGGGGGGGGTGGGGGGGGGCGGGGCACTGGGGGGCAAAACCCCCCACACCACCCCCCCCGCCCCCGCCTCTGGCTCCCGGGGGGGGCCCCTTCACTGTGCGAACCTACCCGCCGAACAGCAGGAGCAGACCGAAGATCACCACGGCCGGCGGTACCAGCCAGAGCCACCACATCGGCGGCGGTTCCACATACGGCACCTTGCCCTCACGCTGCAGCTGCACCAGGCGCTGCGCGCCTCGCACCTCGCTCGGCGTAGCGCGCCGAGGTGGCGGGCCCGGCACCGGGCAGAACGGGGAAACATGCACCGAGGCGTAGCACCGCGGATTCCGGCACGGATAGCCCCGGTCGTACCGAAACGGGTTGACGCGGTCCATACCCCCATCATCACCGCAGCCACCGACTTCCCAGAAGCAAAAGGCTGATCCCGCCAGCACGACACTGGCGGGATCAGCTCTCCTTGAACGACCCCGGTGCGGGTCAGCGATCGAAGTCCCGGTCGTTCTGCTGCTCCGGCCGGCGCCGTGGCCGCCCGCGCACAGTGCCCGTCCGCTGCCCGGCCACGCTCGGTTTCGTCGGCCGCGGTGCGGCTTTCCGCTCGCTCGCCTTGCGGGTGATGTGCCCGAATTCGTCGACCGTGTCATAGCCGGGACGTCCCGCCAGCGCGACCCGGTTCGCCTGCCACGCCTGGTTGGCCATGGCGAGTTCGGGTTCGATCTCGGTAGCGGGTATTCGCTCGACCATTGCGTTGGCTCGAACGGCAGAGACCCACGCCGGCGAACCTTCGCTGCGGTCGTACTCCCTTTTCGGATCGATCCCGGCTTGGCGCATATGGATCTCGGTCAGGCTCTGCCGCGCCTTGAACGCCATCCCCGCTGCGAGCCGCTCCCTATCCCCGGCCGCCAGCGTTTCCTGCACGGCGAGCAGGCAATCGGTCAGCGCGTACAGCAACGCCGCATTGGCCGTGACCGGCGACTGTGTCGCCCACAGCCACCGCGATATCTGGCGCAACCCCCGCTCGCGCTCCCGCTGATGCGGAGTCACGGTCCGGGGCCGTCGCCGGGAAGCGGGCTGGTCCCCGGCCCGGCCGAGCTGGCGGGCCAGCTGGTGAATCGGTCCCGGTGAGCGTTCGGTGTTCACCGACAACGCCGCGAACATCCCCGACGCCTGCGACGCGGCCCGACACCAGCCGTCGCGATCGGTGTCGGGGATGGTGCGGGCGTGGGGGGGGGACCGCGCCCGGTGGTGGGGAACCCCCCGCGCGGCGCACGCCGCACCCCACTTGGGGCCCCCCCCCGGGTGGGGGGCCGTACGCCCATGGGGCAGCGCCGCGGGGCGGGCCTATTGGCGTACGGGCCTCGCCCAGTGCGGGCGTCCGAATAGGGGTGCGGTTTGCGACGCGCGGGGGGTCATCGACTAACGGGCGGGGTCCCGCCCCCACGCCCGCACCATC
>NZ_JARWPM010000071.1 GCF_029869215.1 Nocardia carnea | reverse complement strand
CCCCGCAGCCACGCGCGCCCGGGGCGGTGACCCCACCCGTAAAACCGGCCCGCCGCTTTTTCCCCCTTATCTGAGCAAACCCTGCGCCTTCCCCCCGTCCGGTACCGCCCGGGGCGGGCGGACTTCGTTTGCGCGGACCCGAATTCCACCGCGACAGCTATTGATCGGTTACCGGTGGGTAGGTGGGGACGTCCGGGTGTCCGGGTGTCAGCAGGGCTTACGCGCGGACAACCTACCGGACAACCTCGTGTCCGCGTCCGTATTCCTTGAAGCTGCAGTTCAGACGCCGTTTTCGCAGAAATGGACAATTGAACCGCCGGTTTGTTTTCCGGCGCGTGAACGGGGAGTTGTTCTGTAACTTCGGCTTTCATCGCCATTTATTCGATTTCTTCCGCCCGTTACAGCTAACCTGTGGTCGCTGTTTGGAAAACGACCGCGCCCATGGCTCTTTCACCGGACGTGGTCTCGGTGCGTTGACGGGATGGCAAATGACTTCTGGGCTGGGTATCAGCATCGGCACGGTGAACGTTGTCTCGGCGCGGGTGGGTGATCGCGAACCCCGGCCGGTGGTGCGGACACGGCGAACCGCCGTCGGATTCGACAGCCGGGGCACGGCCCGGCTCGGCGGAATCACCCGATTCTCCACGGCGGTCAACGAATTCGCCGACCTCGGCCGCAACCCGGAATCGGTCTACGTCGACGGCCGGATCTGGTCGCCGGCCACCATCTTCGCCTCCGTGGTGCAGGGACTGGTCGCCGCCGAACCCGCGACCGGGGTGGTCGCCACCCATCCCGCCGGATACAGCCCGAAACAACTCGACCTGCTCCGGCAGAGCCTCGACCTCGCCGGTGTCGGTCACGTCCAGCTGGTTCCGGAACCGGTCGCCGCCGCACACTGGCTCGATACCGAACAGGGCCCACTCGACACCGGGTTCGTGCTGGTCTACGACCTCGGCGGGAACAGTCTCGATGTCGCGGTGGTCCGCACCGGGGCGGACTGGCCGGATCACCCCGTGGTCGGAAAACCGGTGCGCTCCTATGATTTCGGCGGGCGGCCGCTGGGCGCCATGATCGCCCGCTGCGCCGGGGACCGGGCGATCGGCCCGGCCGAACCGGAAACCGGCACCGTATCGCTGATGTCGTTCGTCGACCCGGAAGGGCTGCGCCGGGAACATATCCGGGATTCGCTCGAGGTGGTGCGCGCGGCCGTGCGGTCGGCCGGGGTGGCGCTTTCCGATATCGGCCGGATCCTGGTGGTCGGCGGGGCGGCCAGGCCCCCGCAGGTCGCTGAAACACTGGCCGAACTGGGGCTGCCGGTGACGATCGCCGCCGATTCCGGCCAATGTGTCGCGCTCGGCGCCGCCGCCATGGCCGCGGACAGTGTCGCGCTGGTGGGCTCCTCCCGCGCGAAACACGCGCCGATCTTCTCCGGCGCCGCCGTCTTCTCCGCGGTCGCCATGTCGGCGGCCACCATCCTCGGCAACGGCGCCGCCGACACCGGTCCCGAGGAGGACCGGATGCCGATCCAGATCCCAGGCGCGGTGCTGTACGAAATTCACGGCGAGGCACAGGTGGAACGATCCGGCGCCGGCTGGAGCGTGTCCTACGCCCCGCTCGGCACCCCGGCGCGGATCATGCCGGCGGGAGTATCGCGACCGTACGGTCCGCCCATGCCCGGGACCGCGCCGGCGCCCGCGCAGTTCACGCCGGAGCGCGGTGACCGGACCGATTCACACACCTCGCCCCGCGACCGGCACGCGAACGAAGAATCCCGCTACAGCAATCCCGCCCGTTTCCAGAACCCCATCCCCTTTCCGCGCCCCGAACTGCCCGCCCCGCCGGATCCGGATCCCGCGGAGCCGGAGACCCCCGGCGGCGAACTCCCCGGTGGAGTGGACCCGGACGATACGCCCGTCGTCGATCCGCCGGGCGGAGGGCCGGAGGAGACGCCGGTGGAGCCGGGCGGCCAGAATCCCGTTGGTACGCCGGATCTTCCGGATATCGGCAACCCCGGTACGCCGGAAGCGCCGGGTGGCAGCTGGTCCGGCGGCGACGACGGGTCCGGCAACGGATCGCCGGTACCCGGCGATACCCCCGCCCCGGGGGACGAGGGCGCCGGCGATCCGGGAATCTCGGGCCCGGCCGGTTCGGGCGGCTTCGGTGCGGGTAGCCCGGGAACTTCGGAACCGGCGGATTCGGGCGGCTTCGGTGCGGGTAGCCCGGGAGCCTCGGGACCGGCCGGTGCGGGCGGTGTCGGCACCGGCGGCTTCGGCGCCGGCGATTCGGGTGGTTTCAGCGGAACGGGTGGCTTCACCTCCGGAGGTTCCGATTCGTCCAGTGATTCGGACAGCGACTCCGGCGGATTCGGTGGTTTCGGCGGTCGTTCGGACTCCGGCGACTCCGATTCGCCGAGCGGTGCGAAATCCCGGGGTTCCGATTCCGGCGGCTCCAGTTCCTCCGGCAACGACGGCGGATCCTCCCGCGGTAAGAGCTCGCGAGGAAAGTCCTCGGGTGGCGGTTCGGACGACTGAGGTCCGCATCCCGGCACGGAGTGGAATCGTTGTCTGCCGGAATCGGAAATGCGGTGCCGCGGGATCCGGTTCGCGGGAGAATCGTCGGGTGGACATCGACGGGGGCTCACCGCGGCTGATTGCGCTGGATGTGGACGGGACGTTGCTGAAAACGGGGGCGCCGGTGACGGATCGGGTGGTGGCTGCCGTCCGGTCGGCGGTCGCGGCGGGGTCGCAAGTTGTGGTGAGTACCGGGCGGACCGTGATGACCACCCGGCCCGTACTGGACCAGCTGGGTTTGGTGCGCGGGCACGCCGTCTGCTCCAACGGGGCCGTGCAGATCGATATCGAAGCGGCCGAGCCGGTCGGTGTGCACAGTTTCGACCCGCTGCCGGCGGTGACCGCGCTGCGGGAATTGTTCCCGGACATGATCTTCACCGCGGAACAGGTCGGGAAGGGTTTCTGGGCGACCGGGATGAGCCCCGGCGAGTACTATCCCGGCGGGGAATACGTGGTGGTGGACTACGAGACACTGTGCAGCGTGCCCACGCCCAGGTTGAACTGCTGGTGGCCGGAAGGTTCGGTCACCGAGATGCGGCGATTGCTGGAAACGCTGGCCGTTCCGGATATCAGCTGGGTCTACGGGGAATTCGGGCCGTGGCTCACCATCTCACGGGAAGGCGTCTCCAAGGGCTGGGCGCTGGAACGGCTGCGCCGGACACTGGATATCCCGCGCGAAGCCACCCTCGCCATCGGCGACGGGTTCAACGACCGCGAAATGTTCGCCTGGGCCGGGCGTTCGGTCGCCATGGCGAATGCCCCCACCGAACTGCACGCGGTCGTCGACGAGGTGACCGCCGATGTCACCGCCGACGGGGTCGCCGCCGTGCTGGAACGCTGGTTCTGAGACCGTGGCGGCGAATCCCGTGGGCCGATCAGGCCGAGAGTGGCAGGGCTCGGCCGGCCGCGGCGTCGTAGCGATCCCAGACGATCTCGGCGAGCGCGGGGTCGGGGCCCAGAACCGCGGCGTGCGGGAGGCTGGGGCCTTGGTCGTGTAGCCGGTCGGTGAGCAGCCCGGGGGCCAGGAACCAGGGGGCCACCAACAGGTTTTCGGCGCCGCGAGCGCGAAGCCGCGCAACCGCGTGTGTCAGCGCGGGCGTGGCGGTGGCGAAACACACTTCGGTGGGAAGCCCGGTGAGTGCGCTGTACCGGCGGGCCAGGCGCGTGGTGTTCCGGTTTGCGGCCGCCGAGGACGACCCGACCGCGGCGAGAGCGACACCCACCCGGTCGCGCGCGGCCACCCAGCCGTGGTTCGCGCAGGCCGCGCGAACCCGGTGATGCAGCACGGAGATCAAGCGCGGGTCGGCGCCGAAGACATCGGCCTGGGTGACCTGGAGCCGCGGGTGCCGGGCCGCGGCCTCCGCCAGCAACCCCGGCAGGTCGACCCGGGCATGGAACGCACTGCCCAGCAGCAGCGGAACCACTACGGCGCGGGTTTCGCCGGAGGCGGCAACCGTATCCAGGATCTGCCCGACCGAAGGCGCGTTCAGGTCCAGGAACGCCAGGCGCGCGGGCACTTCCGGGCGGGCGGCCCGGACCTGCTCCATGAGCGCGGCGACGGTGGCGGCGGACCGGGGATCCCGGCTGCCGTGCGCCACCGCGACCAGCGTGGGTGCCGGCATCAGGCCTCGGTTCCGACCTCTACCGCGCTGAGCACATCCCCGACCAGACCCGCCGCGAGCGTGTTCCCGCCCGCCGGGTCGATCAGCAGGAAGCTGCCGGTGTGCCGGTTGGTGCGGTAGTCGTCGGCCGCGATCGGTTCCGCGACGCGCACCGAGATACGCCCGATATCGTTGAGCGACAACGACTCCGGGTCCGGATCGGCGGCCAGGCGCTGTTCGTCGAAGCGTTCGGTCAGGGTGCCCACGATCGCCTGCGTGGTGCGGGTGCCGTGCTTGAGCAGCAGCCGGGCGCCGGGGCGCAGCGGTTTGTCGCCGAGCCAGCACACGGTGGCGTCGAATTCGCCGACCGGTTCCGGGGCATCGCCGGGGGAGGCGATGGTGTCGCCGCGGGAGATATCGACCTCGTCGGTCAGGATCAGCGTCACACTGCGTCCCGCCTGGGCGACCGCGAGTTCGCCGTCGGGGGTGTCGATGCGTTCGACGGTGGTGCGGATACCGGAGGGCAGCACCACCACCTCGTCACCGGGTGCCACCGAACCCGCCGCGATCTGCCCGGCGTACCCGCGATAGTCCGGATATTCCGGGGTACGCGGCCGGATCACGTACTGCACCGGGAACCGCAGTCCCACGGCGTGGGCGCCGGAATTATCGGCGTCCACCGGCACGGATTCGAGATGTTCGATCAGCGAGGGGCCGCTGTAGTACGGGGTCTTGTCCGCCCGCGAGGCGATATTGTCGCCGTGCAGTGCGGAGACCGGGATCTCCAGCACATCCTCGTCCGACCAGCCGAGCGTGCGGGTGAGGTGGGAGAACTCGGCCGAGATCTCGGCGAAAACCTTGGCGGCCGCGGCCTGCTGGGCCTGCTCGTCGGGTTCGTCACCGCCGATGAGGTCGATCTTGTTCACGGCCAGCACCAGTTTCGGCACCCCCAGCAGCGCCAGCACCGCGGCGTGGCGGCGGGTCTGCTCGATCACGCCTTTACGGGCATCCACCAGCAGGATCACCAACTGCGCGGTGGACGCGCCGGAAACGGTGTTGCGGGTGTACTGCACGTGCCCGGGCGTGTCGGCCAGCACGAACGAGCGTTTCGGCGTCGCGAAGTACCGATAGGCGACGTCGATGGTGATGCCCTGCTCGCGTTCGGCCCGCAGACCGTCCACCAGCAACGACAGGTCGGGGGTGGACAGGCCCTTGTCCACCGAAGCCCGGGTCACCGCATCGATCTGGTCGGCGAGCACGGATTTGGTGTCGTAGAGCAGACGTCCGACCAGGGTGGACTTGCCGTCGTCGACAGAACCGGCGGTGGCCAGCCTCAATAGGTCGGACATATCAGAAATAACCCTCTCGTTTACGGTCTTCCATGGCGGCCTCGGAGACCCGGTCGTCGCCACGAGTCGCGCCGCGTTCGGTCAGCCGGGAGGCGGCGACCTCGGCCAGGATGGCCTCGTTGTCGGCGGCGTCGGACAGGATGGCGCCGGTGGTGGAACCGTCGCCGACGGTGCGGTAGCGCACCGAACGGGTCTCCAGGACCTCGCCGTCGCGCGGGCCACCCCAGCTACCGGGGGTCATCCACATACCGTCGCGCTGGTACACCGGCCGCTGATGGGCGTAGTAGATGGTGGCCAGTTCGACGTTCTCGCGGGCGATATAGCGCCAGATATCGAGTTCGGTCCAGTTGGACAGCGGGAACACCCGGACATGCTCGCCCGGCGCGTGCCGGCCGTTGTACAGATTCCACAGTTCGGGCCGCTGCCGCTTCGGATCCCACTGGCCGAACGCGTTGCGCAGCGAGAAGATCCGTTCCTTGGCACGGGAGCGTTCCTCGTCGCGGCGGCCGCCGCCGAAGACCGCGTCGAACCGGTTCTCGCTGATCGCGTCCAGCAGTGGCACGGTCTGCAGCGGGTTGCGGATACCGTCCGGCCGCTCGGTGAGGCGGCCGTCGGCGAGATAGTCCTCGACGCTGGCCACATGCAGGCGCAGCCCGTACTTCTCGACCACATGATCGCGGAATTCCAGCACCTCGGGCAGGTTGTGCCCGGTGTCCACGTGCAGCAACGCGAACGGCAGCGGCGCAGGCCAAAACGCCTTCAGCGCCAGATGCAGCAGAACCGTGGAATCCTTACCGCCGGAGAACAGGATGACCGGCCGTTCGAACTCGCCCGCGACCTCGCGGAAGATATGGATGGCCTCCGATTCCAGCGCGGCCAGGGTGTCGAAATCCGAGAGGCCCACAGAGCGTTCGGTGATGACGTCGGTCATGATGCGTGCAACCCACATTCGGTCTTGGCGAGCCCGGCCCAGCGGCCGCTTCGCGGATCGGAACCCGGCTCCGGCTTCCGTGTGCACGGAGCGCAGCCGATGGACGGATACCCCTCCTCCACCAGAGGGTTGACGAGGATCGAATGCTTTTCGATGTAGGCCTGCATCTCGTCGTCGGACCACGGCGCGATCGGGTTGATCTTCACCAGCCCGAAACCCTCGTCGAAGGAGATCAGCGGCGCGTTCGCCCGGGTGGGCGCCTCCACCCGGCGGATGCCGGTGACCCAGGCGTTGTAGGGGGCCAGCGCTCCCCGCAGCGGCACCACTTTGCGCAGCCGGCAGCACTCACCGGCGTCCCGGGCGAACAGGTCCTTACCCAGCAGCGCGTCCTGCTGGTCGACGGTGTGCTCCGGGCGCACGTTCACCACGTTCACCCCGTACACCGCTTCCACGGCGTCGCGGGTGCCGATGGTTTCGGCGAAGTGGTAGCCGGTGTCGAGGAACAGCACGTCCACACCCGGCCGCACCTGCGCGGCGAGCTGGACCAGCACCCCGTCCTGCATATTCGACGCGACGATATAGCCGCTGCCGAAGTTCTCGTCGGTCCAGGCCAGCAGTTCCTCGGCCGAGGCATCCGGACCCAGTTCGGCGGCCCCACGTTCGGCCAGCGCCCGGAGTTCGTCGGCGCTGAGCTTGGCGGGCAGCTGTTTCTGCTCGGTTGTCACGTCGGTTTCTCCCGTCACCACACTTGCGGGTTTCATCGCAGATCGGCTTCCTCGGCGCGAACGGCCCACTGCGCGAACCGTTCCCCGTCCTGGCGGAGTTTGACGAAGTTGCGCACCACACGCTCGATGTAATCGCCCAGCTCGGTGCTGGTCACCTTGTGCTGGCGGAGCTTGCGGCCGAACGCGCTGTCGAGGCCGAGGCTGCCACCCAGATGAACCTGGTAGCCCTCGACCTGATTCCCGTCACCGTCGTCCACCAGCTGGCCCTTGAACCCGATATCGGCGATCTGGGACCGGCCGCAGGAGTTCGGGCAGCCGTTGATGTTGATGGTGATCGGTACATCGAGTTCGGCGTTGATATCGGCCAGCCGCTGTTCCAGCTCCGGCGCCAGCACCTGCGAGCGCTTACGAGTCTCGACGAACGACAGTTTGCAGAACTCGATTCCGCTGCAGGCCAGCAGGTTGCGCCGCCACACCGACGGCCGCGCCTGCAGGCCCAGCGGCTCCAGTTCCGCGATCAGCTGCTCGACCTTGTCGTCGGCGATATCCAGCACGACGATCTTCTGGTAGGGGGTGAAGCGGACCCGGTCGGAACCGGCGCGCTCCACCGCCTCCGAGACCTCGGTGAGGATCGTGCCGGACACCCGGCCGGCGATGGGGGAGAAGCCCACGGCGTTGAGCCCGTTGCGCAGCTTCTGCACACCGACGTGGTCGATCGGCCGGCTCGGCTTCTCCGGCGCGGGACCGTCGATCAGCTTCCGCTTCAGGTATTCGTCCTCGAGCACCTGCCGGAACTTCTCGATACCCCAGTCCTTGATCAGGAACTTCAGCCGCGCCTTGGTACGCAGCCGCCGGTAGCCGTAATCGCGGAACAGGCTGACGACGCCCTCCCACACCTCGGGCACCTCGTCCAGCGGCACCCACGCGCCGACCCGCTGCGCCAGCATCGGGTTGGTGGACAGGCCGCCGCCGACCCACAGGTCCAGGCCGGGCCCGTGCTCGGGATGGTTCACACCGATGAACGCGACATCGTTGATCTCGTGCACCACGTCCTGCTGACCGGAGATCGCCGTCTTGAACTTACGCGGCAGGTTGGAGTACTCCGGCTTGCCGATATAGCGGCGCACGATCTCCTCGATCGCGGGCGTGGGGTCGATGATCTCGTCCAGGGATTCGCCGGCCAGCGGGGAACCGAGCACCACGCGAGGGCAGTCGCCGCACGCTTCCGTGGTCTGCAGGCCCACCGATTCGATGCGCCGCCAGATCTCCGGCACGTTCTCGATCTCGATCCAGTGGTACTGGACGTTCTCCCGGTCGGAGATATCGGCGGTATCGCGGGCGAACTCGGTGGAGATCCCGCCGAGGGTGCGCAACTGCGCGACGTTGAGCGCGCCGCCGTCGCAGCGGATCCGCATCATGAAGTACTTGGCTTCGAGCAGATCGATGTTCTCGTCGCCGGTCCAGGTGCCGTCGTAACCCTGCTCACGCTGGGTGTAGAGACCCCACCAGCGGAAACGGCCGCGCAGATCGCCCTTGTCGATACTGTCGAAGCCGTTCTTGGAATAGATGTTCTCGATCCGGGTGCGGACGTTGAGCGGGTTGTCGTCCTTCTTGGACTGCTCGTTGGGGTTGAGCGGTTCGCGGTAACCGAGCGCCCACTGGCCCTCGGCGCGGCGGCGCACCGGCTTACCGGTGCGGGCGCGCGTAGGGCGTGCGGGGGCCTCGCCCTTCGCCGGGGTCTCGGCCTTCGCGGGGGTGGTGGCGTCGGTGCTCGACGTCATGAATTCGCTCCTGCTGGGTATGGCTTACGTCCGTGCTGAGGGCGCGAGGGGCTGATCTCGCGCCCGCGGTGTCAGCGGGCCGAAATCCTCGAAACGGAAATATCGCCGGGAAAACCGGGGATCGGGCGCAGCTGAGCTACCGGGCGGAACCGGGCAGACAACAGGCGCTGCAGACGCGCTTGTAGTCGACGTGGCGACGGGCCACAAGTCGAACTCCGGATGCGCGCATGCGACCCATTGTGCCACGCCGCGCCGCGCATTCCGACCGCCCTACCAGTATTTCCCGTGCACTCCCGGGAAATCGCCTGGTTCTGCGGGGTCATATGTGACGGCCGTCATATTTGCGTAGAGTGCTGACAGGCCGACCGGGGGAACGGTCTTGACCTCGAGTGAGCTCGAGGTTGCATACTCGGCGCCATGAGTACCGAGACGACCCGGCAGCCCTACGCGCCGGCGGATACCGAAGCCGCGCTCGCGGCGATCCATGCGGTGGTCGACACTGTCGCGCAGGCCCAGGCGAACGAGGACGTCGACCGATTCGCGGCACTGTTCCGCGCGGATGCGCTGTGGACCACCGGCCACGGAAAACGGCTGTACGGACAGCCGGCGATCGCGGAGTTCACCGCACGAGTGCTGCCGGGTTCCACGGCGCACGGCCGGGCGACCTACGAGATCGAACATATTCTCTTCCTCCGGCCCGACGTCGCGGCGGTCAAGGTGCGGCAGCGCTACTACACCACTGCCGGCGACCTGGAAAGCGAAGGAACGCCGCTGTACGTGATGACCCGGGAGAACGGGCACTGGATGCTCGCCGCGAACCAGAACACCCCCGTTATCGCAGGCTGAGCCGCGGCCCGGCACACTGGAACGATGACTTCGCCCGCCACCGCGACCCCGCACGGCGACACCACCCCGGTGCTGCGCGATTTCGGTGGCGGGCCGTTCGGCATCTACGTGCATGTGCCCTTCTGCGCGACCCGCTGCGGATACTGCGATTTCAACACCTACACCGCCGGTGAACTGGGCACTTCCGCCTCTCCGGAATCCTGGTCGGTAGCGCTGCGCCGGGAGCTGGCGACGGCGGCCGAACGGTTCGCCGCGCTCCCGAGCCCGACGCCGCAGGTCGAGACGGTATTCGTCGGCGGCGGGACCCCCTCTCTGCTCGGCGCGGCCGGGCTGGCCGGCGTACTCGACGCGATCCGGGCCGAGTTCGGCCTGGCACCGGATGCGGAGATCACCACCGAATCGAATCCGGAATCGACCTCGCCGGAATTCTTCGAACAGCTCCGTGCGGCCGGGTTCACCCGCATCTCGCTCGGTATGCAGTCCGCCGCCGCCCACGTCCTCGCGGTGCTGGACCGCACCCATACGCCCGGCCGGGCCGTCGCCGCCGCCCGGGAGGCCCGCGCCGCGGGATTCGACCACGTCAACCTCGACCTGATCTACGGCACCCCTGGGGAACGGGACAGCGACCTCGACGCCAGCCTGGACGCGGTACTGGCCGCGGGTGTGGATCACGTCTCGGCGTACTCGCTCATCGTCGAAGACGGCACCGCGCTGGCCCGCCGGGTCCGCCGCGGCGAACTCCCGGCCCCCGACGACGACGTTCTGGCCGCCCGCTACGAACGAATCGACGCCCGCCTCACCGCCGCGGGGTTCACCTGGTACGAGGTATCGAACTGGGCGTCCGGCGATACCGCCCGCTGCCGCCACAACCTCGGTTACTGGGACGGCGGCGACTGGCTGGGCGCCGGCCCCGGCGCCCACAGCCACATCGGCGGTGTGCGCTGGTGGAACATCAAACATCCGGCCCGCTACGCCGACCGCACCACCTCCGGCGATCTCCCCGCCGCGGGCTGGGAAGCCCCCACAGCCGAAGACCGCTACCTGGAGCGGGTCATGCTCGCCCTCCGCCTGCGCACCGGTCTGCCCCTGTCCGATCTGGACGCCGCCGGCCGGACCGCCGCGGAACAGGTCGCCGCGGACGGTCTGATCTCGATCCGCGACGACCGCCTCGTCCTGACCGACCGCGGCCGCCTACTGGCCGATGGCGTCGTCCTCCAACTGCTCGGCTGACCGCGTCCGTATTCAGGCGGGCGCCGGGGCTTCTTCGGAACCGTTGAGTTCGTTGACCCGGACACTGTTGTCGGCGGCGGTCTCGGTCACCGACAGCTGAGCCAGCCGGTCTTGCAGAACCTGGAATCGCTGCGTCTTACGTTGCATCTGCTCGGCCCACTGGGCCAGGCCGGCGGCGGTTGCCGACGGGTCGTCGAACACCGAATTCCCCCTGGGCGCTGGTTTCTGCTGTCGTCCCGGGGACGTTAGCGCGGTCCTTCGGGCGTCTGCGCCCTGGAAGGCGGGGCTTACGGAATTAGACTGGGTGGCGAACCGGGCGTCCGGGCCGGGTTCGGAGGAAGCCGGTGCGCCGGCCGGTAGTGGCGGCGTACAGCACAGCGAGGAGGTGGGGTCGATGTCGAGCACCGAGGATCGGCGGTTCGAGGTCCTGCGGGCGATCGTCGCGGACTACGTCGCCACCAAGGAGCCCATCGGCTCGAAAACTCTGGTGGAACGGCACAACCTCGGTGTTTCCAGTGCGACCGTACGCAACGATATGGCGGTACTGGAAGCCGAGGGATATATCGCCCAGCCGCACACCAGCTCCGGGCGGATTCCCACCGACAAGGGCTACCGCCAGTTCGTCGACCGGATCGCCGAGGTGAAACCGCTCTCGCCGGCCGAGCGCAAGGCGATCATGCAATTCCTGGAATCGGGGGTCGACCTCGACGATGTGCTGCGTCGCGGGGTCCGGCTGCTTGCTCAGCTCACCCGCCAGGTCGCGGTGGTTCAATACCCCACCGTTTCCGCGTCGACGGTGCGGCACCTGGAGGTGGTGGCGCTCAACCCGGCGCGGTTGCTGCTGGTGGTGATCACCGATACCGGGCGGGTCGACCAGCGGATCGTCGATCTGGGGACCGTGGTCGACGACGAGGACCTCGCCGCGCTGCGCGGCATGCTGGGCGCCGCGATGGACGGCAAACGGCTCGCTTCCGCTTCCGCCGCGGTCGCCGAACTGCCCGAACAGGCGCCGCCGAAGCTGCGCGATGTGCTGATCAAAGTGTCGACGGTGCTGGTGGAGACCCTGGTCGAGCACCCCGAGGAGCGGTTGGTGCTGGGCGGTACCGCCAACCTCACCCGCAATGCCGCGGATTTCGGTCTGCACGGTTCGCTGCGCACCGTGCTGGAAGCCCTCGAGGAACAGGTGGTGGTCCTCAAGCTGCTGGCCGCGGCCCAGCAGCCCGGGACGGTCACCGTGCGGATCGGCGAGGAAACCCAGGTCGAGGAGATGCGCGGGACCTCGGTCGTCTCCACGGGCTACGGAGCCGCGGGCGCGGTCCTCGGGGGGATGGGCGTCCTCGGCCCGACCCGGATGGATTACCCGGGCACCATCGCCTCCGTCGCGGCCGTGGCCCGCTACATCGGCGAGGTTCTCGCCGAGCGGTGATTCCGGCGCACCGCGTGCGACCGTCTGCGCGGGGGACGGTGTGCGCGGGGGCATGGAGGTTCGGTCGCCGGTGGTCCGGTCGGGAATACGGGTCCTGAGCCGGGCGCTGTTAGGCTCGGGGCTTCGGCCGGTTTAAAGTTGAGTCGACCCGGCTAACATTGCGGGCGGCCGGGCGGCTACACCACAAACAGGAGTCACGCGGTCGGCCGGGTGCGGCCGGAGCCGTGGACAGCGACCAAGGACTAAGAGAACTCAAGTGGCACGGGATTACTACGGACTGCTCGGTGTCGGCAGGGATGCCTCCGACCAGGAGCTCAAACGCGCGTACCGCAAACTGGCTCGCGAACTGCATCCCGACGTGAACCCGGACGAGGCCGCGCAGGCCCGGTTCAAAGAGGTCTCCGCGGCGTACGAGGTGCTGTCGGACCCCGAGAAACGCCGCATCGTCGATATGGGCGGCGATCCGCTGGAGACCGGCGGAGCCGGCGCCGGCGGGTTCAGCGGAGCCGGGTTCGGCGGTCTCGGTGATGTGTTCGAGGCCTTCTTCGGCGGGATGAGCGGCGGCGCCGGTGGTGGCGCGCGCAAGGCCCGCGGCCGGGTGCAGCCGGGCGCCGATTCGCTGGTGCGTACCCGGCTCAGCCTGGCCGAATGCGCGGTCGGGGTGACCAAACACCTCACCGTCGACACCGCGATCCTCTGCGACCTCTGCAAGGGCGCGGGCACCAACGGCAACTCCAAACCGGTGCGCTGCGAGACCTGCGGCGGCGCCGGTGAGGTGCAGTCGGTGCAGCGCTCGTTCCTCGGCCAGGTACTCACCTCCCGCCCGTGCCCCACCTGCCGCGGGGCCGGCGAGACCATCCCCGATCCCTGCCACAAATGCGGCGGCGACGGGCGGGTCCGGGCCCGGCGCGAGATCGCGGCGCCGATCCCGGCGGGTGTGGCCAACGGGATGCGGGTGCGGCTGGCGGCGCAGGGCGAGGTCGGCCCGGGCGGCGGTCATGCCGGTGACCTGTACGTCGAGATCGTGGAACAGCCGCACGATGTATTCGTCCGCGACGGCGACGATCTGCACTGCACCGTGCGGGTTCCCATGGTGGACGCCGCGCTCGGCACCACCGTGGTGATCGACACCATCATGGACGGCCCCACCGAACTCACCATCGCGCCCGGTACCCAGCCCGGGGAGATCTCGGTGCTGCGCGGCCACGGTATGCCGCGACTGCGCTCCAGCGCGCGGGGCGATCTGATGGCGCATCTGGATATCGTCGTGCCCACCAAACTGGACAGTAAGCAGACCGAGTTGCTGCGCAAATACAAAGGCCTGCGGAGCCGGGACAAGGCCGAGGTGATGTCGGCGCAGTCCGAGCACAACAGCGGCCTGTTCGCGCGGTTGCGGGCCTCGTTCAGCGGACGCTGACCCGATGGCCGCGCCCACCGTCTTCTATCTCGACGAGATCCCGGAGCCGGGCGGTATCGCCGTGCTCGACGGCCCGGAGGGCCGGCACGCGGCGACGGTGCGCCGGATCCGGGTGGGCGAGGCGATCAGTCTTTCCGACGGCCGCGGCCTGCTCGCCGAAACCGAAGTGGTTGCCGCGCAGAAGAATCAGCTCGAACTGCTGGTCCGCGACCGCGGTCGCGCCGCGCCGGCCGCACCCGCGGTGACGGTGGTGCAGGCCGTGCCGAAATCCGAGCGTTCGGAGCTGGCGGTCGAGCTGATGACCGAGGCCGGGGCCGATGTGATCGTGCCGTGGCAGGCCGCCCGCTGTGTCTCCAATTGGGCGGCGAAAGCCGACAAGGGTGTGGCGAAATGGCGGGCCGCGGCCCGCGCCGCGGCCCGGCAGTCGCGCCGCGCCTATATCCCCGAGGTGACCGCGCTGCACCGCACCCCCGAGGTGGTCGATGCCGTACGGGCGGCGAAGGCGCAGGGTGCGGTGGTCGCCGCCCTGCACGAATCGGGTACCGGGCCGTTCACCGGGCTGCCGTGGGATTCGGCGGCGGCCATCACGTTGATCGTGGGCCCGGAGGGCGGCCTGGACGACGCGGAACTCACCGCGCTGGCCGAGGCCGGCGCGGACGTGGTGCGGCTCGGACCCACGGTGCTGCGCACGTCCACCGCGGCCGCGGTGGCGCTGGGCGCGCTCGGTGCGCTCACCGCCCGCTGGTGACGATCCGGTGAACGCACGGTTCGGCCCGGTCACCGGGTGGGGGCGGCCGTAATTCCGGTGGGACCTGTCGGGGCCGGGAGTTAGACTCGGAGGCAGCGATACCGTTCGCGAGCAGAGTAAACAGTGCGCCTCACCGCGCCTGTCGAGACCGGAAAGCAGGCCATAGCCACTACGTGCGATCACAAGGCGATATCGGCGATCAGAATCCCTCCGCGGCCGACGGCGGCGCCTCCGGGCCCGCGGCGCGTACTGTCCGTTCCAGTATCGAACTCGCGCCCGAATCGGTATTCCCCTTTCTCGGCTCGGCCGACGAGAACCTCCGTGAACTCGAAGACCTGCTGTCCGCCGATATCCATGTCCGCGGCAATATGGTCACCCTCACCGGCCGCGCCGCCGAGGTGGCGCTCGCCGAACGGGTGGTCGAGCAGTTGGTCGCGCTGACCGGCCGCAACCGGGTCATCACTCCCGAGGCGGTCCGGCATACGGTGTCGATGCTCACCGAGGGCAGCGCCGAATCCCCGGCCGAGGTGCTGAGCCTGGATATTCTGTCCCGCCGCGGAAAGACGATCCGCCCCAAGACCCTGAACCAGAAACGATATGTCGACGCGATCGACGAGAACACGATCGTTTTCGGTATCGGCCCGGCCGGTACCGGAAAGACATATCTGGCGATGGCGAAGGCCGTGCAGGCGCTGCAGACCAAACAGGTCAACCGCATCATCCTCACCCGCCCCGCGGTGGAAGCGGGCGAACGGCTCGGCTTCCTGCCCGGCACCCTGAACGAGAAGATCGACCCCTATCTGCGTCCCCTCTACGACGCCCTGCACGACATGATGGACCCGGAAGCCATCCCGAAATTGATGGCCGCCGGGGTTATCGAAGTGGCGCCCCTGGCGTATATGCGGGGCCGTACCCTGAACGATTCGTTCATTATCTTGGACGAGGCGCAGAATACGACCGCGGAACAGATGAAGATGTTTCTGACGCGGCTCGGATTCGGTTCGAAAATTGTGGTGACCGGGGATGTGACGCAGGTGGACCTGCCGCATGGGGCGCGGTCGGGGTTGCGGGCGGCCAGCGAGATCCTCACCCGGATCGAGGATATTCATTTCGCGGAGCTCACCAGCAGCGATGTGGTGCGGCACCGGCTGGTATCGGACATCGTGGACGCCTACGAGAAGTTCGAGGCCGAAACACGGCCGCCGGTCGGTCCGCCGCATATGTCCGGGAACCGGGCGCAGCGGCGGGCGGCCGGCCGGGCCGCCCGCGGGTAGCGAGGCCCGTCCTGTTCGCCGGCCGTCGGCGTACCCGCCGCGGGCGTCGGATGGGCTGCGCCGGGTCCGACCCTTTAGGCTGATCAGGTGAGTATCGAGATCGCCAACGAGTCGGGTATGGACGTGCCCGAGGAAGACCTGGTCGGGGTCGCCCGGTTCGTGATCGGCCGGATGGATGTGCACCCGGCCGCCGAACTGTCGATGGTGCTGGTGGATCTCGACACGATGGCCGACCTGCATATGCGCTGGATGGATCTGCCCGGGCCCACCGACGTGATGTCATTCCCGATGGACGAACTCGAACCCGGCGGCCGGCCCGACAGTCCGGAACCCGGCCCGTCCATGCTCGGCGATATCGTGCTGTGCCCCGAGTTCGCGCTGGACCAGGCGGCCAAGGCCGGGCATTCGCTGGATCACGAACTCGCCCTGCTCACCGTGCACGGGGTGTTGCATCTGCTCGGCTACGACCACGCCGAACCGGCCGAGGAAAAGGAGATGTTCGCCCTGCAGGGCCGGTTGCTCGAACAGTGGTACGAGGAGTTGCACGAGGCGCAGCGGCGGGCCGAACTGGCCGAACGGGATGCGCGGCTGTTGGGGAAGACCGGGTTCGTGGCGCCGGAAGAGGGCCGATCGTGGCCGGGTGACGCACCCGCGTGAACGAGATAACCCTGTTACTGCTCGCTGTGTTGCTCGCTGCGGTGGGCGGGGTCTTCGCCGCCGTGGATTCGGCGCTGAACACCCTGTCACCGGCGCGGCTCGACGATATGGCGCGCGGCGAGCGTCCCGGGGCCGTGCGGTTGAGCCGGATAGTGGACGACCGGCCGCGCTACGTCAACCTGATGGTGCTGTTGCGCATCCTGTGCGAGATCACCGCGACCGTACTGCTGGCTGCCGCGCTGAGCCGGTTCTTCGACAGTGCGTGGGCGCTGCTGCTGACCGCCGTGATCATGGTGCTGGTCTCCTATGTGGTGATCGGGGTCGGCCCGCGCACCCTGGGCCGCCAGCACGCGTATTCGATCGCGCTGGCCGCGGGGCTGCCGCTGCAGTTCATCGGCGCCCTGCTGGGTCCGGTGAGCCGGCTGCTGATCCTGCTCGGTAACGCGATCACGCCCGGTAAAGGATTCCGGAACGGGCCGTTCGCCTCGGAGATCGAACTGCGCGAAGTGGTCGATATGGCCCGCGAACGCGGGGTGGTGGCCGACGACGAGCGCCGGATGATCCAGTCGGTGTTCGAACTCGGTGATACCGCGGCCCGCGCGGTGATGGTGCCGCGCACCGAGATGGTGTGGATCGAAGCCGATAAATCGGTGGCGCAGGCGATGTCGCTGGCGGTGCGCAGCGGGCATTCCCGGATCCCGGTGATCGGGGAGAACGTCGACGACATTCTCGGTGTCGTATATCTGAAGGATCTGGTGCCCTACGCCGATCGCGGGCGCAGTGTGCGGGTGCGCGAGGTGATGCGCGACGCGGTGTTCATGCCCGACTCCAAACCGCTCGACGATCTGCTCGACGAGATGCAACGCCGGCGCAACCATATGGCGCTGCTGGTGGACGAATACGGCGGTATCGCCGGGCTGGTGACCATCGAGGATGTGCTGGAAGAGATCGTCGGTGAGATCGCCGACGAATACGACACCGACGAAACACCGCCGATCGAGGAAGTCGAACCCGGCCGCTACCGGGTCTCGGCGCGGCTGCCGATCGCCGACCTGGGCGAACTGTACGGGTTGCCGATCGACGAGGAGGAAGTGGATACCGTCGGCGGGTTGCTCGCGCACGAACTGGGCCGGGTGCCGCTACCCGGCGCGGAAGTGGTCGCGCACGGGCTCGAATTGCGCGGTGAAGGCGGAGCGGATGCCCGCGGCCGGGTCCGGGTACACACCGTGGTGGTGACCAGGGCGCCGGAGGAGACGACAGAAACCGAGGCGGCGACGGAACGGGATCGCCCGGCCGCCCGCAACGACGAGGGAGCAGGCCATGAGTGAACTGGACGCCGAGGACAACAAGCTGCTGGTGCTGGCGCGGGGGGCGCTCGGGCGGACCGGCGGTACCGCGGGGGCGGCGATCCGTGATACCGACGGCCGCACCTACGCCGCCGGCGAGGTGGGTCTGCAGGCGTTGCGGCTGACGGCGCTGCAGTCGGCGGTCGCCGCCGCGATCTCCAGCGGCGCGGAGGGTTTCGAGGCGGCGGTGGTGGTCGGCGGTAAGTTCGCCGACGCGGGCGTTTCGGCGGTGCGTGAGGTATCCGCGGGGGCGCGGATCATCTTCGCCGATACCTCCGGCGCGGTGTTCGATATCGCCGAGGGGTACGAGGCCACCGATGCCTGAATCGCGGGAGTTCCGCTCCGGCTTCGTCTGTTTCGTCGGCCGGCCGAACACGGGGAAGTCGACTCTGACGAACGCCCTGGTGGGAGCGAAGATCGCGATCACCAGTTCGCGCCCGCAGACCACCCGCCACACCATCCGCGGGATCGTGCACCGTGAGCACGCCCAGCTGATCCTGGTCGATACGCCCGGTCTGCATCGGCCCCGGACGTTGCTCGGCCAGCGGCTCAACGATCTGGTGCGCGATACCTATTCCGAGGTCGATGTGATCGCGCTGTGTATTCCGGCGGACGAGAAGATCGGGCCGGGGGACCGGTGGATCGTGCAGCAGGTGCGGCAGATGGCGCCGAAAACGACCCTGCTCGGGGTGGTTACCAAGATCGACAAGGTTGGCCGGGAACAGATCGCGAAACAGCTGCTGGCCGTATCCGAGCTGCTCGGACCGGAGTGCGAGGTGATCCCGGTTTCCGCCGTCAAGGGTGAACAGGTGGAGGTGCTGGTCGACCTGATCGCCTCGCAGATGCCGCCCGGCCCGGCGTTCTATCCCGACGGCGAACTCACCGACGAGCCCGAGGAAACCCTGATGGCCGAGCTCATCCGGGAAGCCGCGCTGGAGGGGGTCCGCGACGAACTGCCGCATTCGCTGGCGGTGGTGATCGAAGAGGTGCTGCCGCGCGAGGAACGCGAGGACATGCTCGATGTGCACGCGCTGCTGTACGTGGAGCGGCCGAGCCAGAAGGCGATCATCATCGGCAAGGGGGGTGCCCGCCTGAAAGAGGTCGGCACCAACGCGCGCAAACAGATCGAGCACATCCTCGGCACCCGCATCTACCTGCACCTACACGTCAAGATCGCCAAGGATTGGCAGCGCGACCCCAAACAACTCGGCAAACTGGGCTTCTGAGTTCGACGGGCGAAATGCCCACGCCAACCCACCCATCCCGCCCCGCGGCGCCGCGAACCGATTCGCGGGCCGGCCCCACGTAACGGTCACCGCCGTCCGCCCCTGCGTGTCCAGCTGCGGCGCCGGGTTTTGCGAGACCCTGCGGGTGTACGTAGGCCCCGCAACCGGACGAGCCCGGCGGCGGTCCCGTTTCCGGCGAGGCCCCGGAGGCTCACGTACTCCCGAACACGAATGCCACCGCGGTGCGCCGCATTCTGCGCGGCACACGGAGGTCCGAGGAACCCCGAAACCCCGGCCGCAACCACGGCGGTGCCGAGTCTTACGAGGCCCTTGGAGGGGACCAAGGGGGCCAAACCCCCGCGCCGACGAAGTCGGCGCCAAAAAACACCCAGTGTTAGCTGAGGGTTGGCTTACTCGGGTGGCGCTGGTTGGACTAGGCCGATATGCTTCGGGCCCAGTACCCGAATGCAGCGGTATGAAACCATTTTTCATCCGACGATTCGGTAACGGGCACGATGGGGTGCCGGTATGCGGGCTCGGCGTTGAGTCGGCAGGACTTTGCGCGAGCGGGGGTGTACCCGACTTATGTATGAATCGGTGGCAGCGGGCCCGGCCGGCCGGCGGCAATGGGTCGCCCCGGCGCTGGCGCTGGCGATTTCGGTGACGGTGGGCGTCGCCCTGGTGGGCGGCGCCATGCTCTCGGTGGCTCCGGCCGAGCGGATACTCACGGCCATCTGGGTTTCGGTCGCGGTGGTCGCCGCTTGCACCGCGGTCACCACGGCGGTGTACGTGCGCGGTCTGTTCGTGGCCGAGCAGCGGCGGGGCGCGGCGGCAGCGGAGCTGCTGGCGCAGGCGCGGGCGCGCGCGGCCGCCGCGGAACAGGCGGTCACCGTGGAGAAGGAGGCCGCCGCGGCCAGCGAGCGGCGCCGGTCGGCGGCTATCGCGGCCTTGGCCAACGCCTCCGGCCGGATGCAGGCCATGACCACCAGTATGCTGGCCGATCTGCAGGACCTGGAGCATCGCTACGCCGATCAGGCCGTACTCACCGATCTGCTGAAATTGGATCACGCCACCGCCCAGGCCGGCCGCCTCGCCGACAGTATCGCCATTCTCAGCGGTGCGCGCACCGGCCGCCGCTGGGCCAAACCCATTGTGATGGAACGGGTTCTACGCGCCGCTATCGGGCGGGTCGGCGGTTACCAGCGGGTGCGGCTGCGGGCGATCGCCGAGATCGCGATCGCCGGGCACGCCGCCGAGGGTGTTATCCACGCCTTGTCCGAGCTGGTCGACAATGCCTGCCGGTTCTCCCCGCCCACCACCGAGGTGCATATCTACGCGGCCGAGATCCCGGCGGGTGTGGTGGTGACCATCGAGGACAGTGGGCTGGTGATGAGCGAATCCTCGTTGCGGCGCGCCCAGGCCACGGTATCCGGTGCGGAAGGTGACGAGGGGCTGTCCTCGATGAACGGCACCCGGTTCGGGCTGGCCGTCGTCGGCCGGCTCGCCCGCAAACACGGGCTCACGGTGAGTTATCGTCCGTCGGCGATCGGCGGTACCGCGGCGGTGGTGATGATTCCCCGCGAACTGACCGCTCGGATCGAACCACCCGCCACCCCGGCACTGCCCGCCGGACCGTCCGCCACACCGGCCGGACTGCTGCCGGCCGCGGGAACCGCCACCGATACCGGCCCGTTCGCCGCTCTCACCGATACCGGCTCGCGGTACCTGACCGCACCCGCCGCCGAACCGGATACCGCCGCGGCGTACCGATCCGGGAATCACGACCGGCCCCAGTATGTTTCGGGCCGGCACCAGATTCCGCAATACACGTCGGGCCAGTTCTCGGTGGCTCCGGCCGAGAACGCGGCGACCACCACCACCGTGCTGCCGAAGCGGCGCCGCGGCAGCACCCTGGCCGCCGCGCATCCCGAGGGCCTGCCCGCCACGCCCGAGCCCGGCGCCTACGACGGTTCCGCCCGGGAGGACACCACCGCGAAACACCGATCGACGGCTGCGGCGATGGGGGCGTTCCAGCGCGCGGTCACCGGCCGGGCCGACGAGGACCCCCAGCCTTTCGGCGGGCCGATCCGGCCGCCCGGCAACGACGCCGAGTGGTCGTCCCGTCACTCCATGACCACCGACCGGGAGAACGATCGATGACGATGACATCGGATCCAGCGCAACTGGATTGGCTGCTGCAGCGGCTGCTGAGCGAAACCGCCGGTGCCCGGCACGCGGTACTGCTGGCAGCGGACGGAATCCAGATGTGCCATACCGCCGGCCTGACCATGGATCAGGCCGACCGGCTCGCTGCCATCGCCTCCGGCGTCCAGGCTCTGGCGGGCAGTGCGTCCGCGGAATTCGGTAACGGCCGCGGCGGGGTGCGTCAGTCGATGACCGAGTTCCACGGCGGGATCCTGTTCATCGTCGGCGCCGGCGCGGGCGCCCAGATCGCGGTGCTGGCCGATGACGACGCCGATGCCGGACTGGTCGGAGCGCAGATGGCGGCGCTGATCGAGCAGGTCGGGGAGTATCTGTCCGCGCCGCCGCGGGGGAGCAGAGCGAGACTGCTGTGACCCGCCCCGGCCGCGACGACGAACCCGACCGCTTCTACACCCTCACCGGCGGCCGCGCCGCCCCCACCACCGAAGAATTCGACCCGGTCACCCTGGTGGTCAGTGAATGCGCGCCCGCACCGGCGATGCAGCGCGAACACGTGGCCATCCTGACCATGTGCCGGCAGCCGACCGCGGTGGTGGAGATCGCCGCCGAACTGCGGCTGCCGATCGGCATCGCGACGGTCCTGGTCGCGGATCTGCTGCACACCGGCAAGGTCACCGTACGCCACCCCGAGCTCGCCACCGGGCGCTACGGCGACACGTTCGATATCGACATGCTCGAGAAGGTGCTAGTTGGACTCCGTAGCCTATGACGACCGCCCCACTCGTGCCCGGGCGCCGCTGTCGAGTTCGGTGCGGCACGGCCTGAAAATCGTTGTCGTCGGGGGATTCGGGGTCGGTAAGACGACGATGGTCCGCGCGGTGAGCGAGATCCAGCCCTTGGACACCGAGGCGGTGATGACCAACGCCGGTGTCGGGGTGGACGATCTGGCCGGTATCACCGAAAAGTCGACCACCACGGTTGCTTTCGATTTCGGGCGGATCACCCTGTCCGACGAATACGTGCTGTACGTGTTCGGGGCACCGGGGCAGGAGCGGTTCTGGTTCCTGTGGGACCGGCTGTTCACCGGGGCGCTCGGCGCGGTGGTGCTGGTGGACCCACGCCGGATCAGCGATTCGTGGTACGCCATCGACCGGCTCGAATACCAGGGCACCCCGTTCGTGGTGGCGTGCAATTCCTTCGAGCCGGTCCCGCCGCCGCTGGACGAGGTCCGCGACGCCCTCGACCTGGACCCGCAGGTGCCGCTGTTCACGTGCGATGCCCGGTCCCGGGAGTCGGGCAAACAGGTGCTGATCGGTCTCGTCGAACATCTCATCGAGCGGCAGGACCCGTCCGCCGGAGCGGAGGAGCGGCCATGACCCCGCTCGAGTACAACACCGGTACGCCCACGGCGGGTTGCCCGGTGGCGTCGCCGGGCGCGGTCCGGCTCGACGGCCCCGGCTTCCACACCGATCCCGCCCTGCTCTACACCCGGATGCGGTCCGAGCACGGCCCGGTGGTGGAGGTCGAACTCATCGGCGGCATTCCGGCGTGGCTGGTGATCGGCTATCGGGAACTGCACCAGGTGACCACCGACGGCCTGTTGTTCCCGCGGGATTCGAGCCTGTGGAACCAGTGGCCGGCGATCCCGCCGGACTGGCCGCTGCTGCCGATGGTGGGCCGCCCGCAACCGGGTATCTACTTCACCGCAGGCGCCGCGCACGCCCGGCATGTGGCGCTGGTGGAACCCGCGCTGGAATCGGTGGACCCGTTCGCGCTGCGCAGTGCCTGCGAACAACTCGCCGACGGCCTCATCGACCGGTTCTGCGGGCGCGGTCACGCCGATGTGATCACCGAATTCGCCGAACTCCTGCCCGTGCTGACGCTGGCGTGGATCATGGGCGTGCCCGAATCCGACGGACCGTATCTGGCGCAGACCATGCAGGTGCTGTGCGACGGCGGGCCCGAGGCCCCGGCCGCCTACCAGCGGTTCGTGGAGTACATGCAGCAGCTGCTGGCGCAGAAGAAACAGCAGCCCGGCCAGGATCTGGTGTCGCGGATGCTGGCCGATCCCGCGCCGTTCGCCGATGAGGAATATGTGCTGAACATGCAGTCGGTGATGGCGGCCGGGCATCTGCCGACCGCCGACTGGATCGGCAATTCGATCCGGCTCATGCTGGTCGACGACCGGTTCGCGGCCGCGTTCGGCGCCGCCCGGCACAGTATCGGGCAGGCCATGACCGAAGTGCTCTGGGAAGATACGCCGACCCAGATCCTGGCCGGCCGCTGGGTCGCGCGCGATACCCGCCTCGGCGAGGCGCTGGTCCGCCGCGGCGATATGGTGCTGCTGGGTCTGGCCGCTGCCAATGCCGACCCGCATATCCGCCAGTACACCGGCACCGACGCCGATCCGGCGCATTCCGGGAACGCCGCGCATTTCGCGTTCGGTCACGGCGAATACCGCTGCCCCTATCCGGCCCAGCAGATCGCCGAGATCATCGCGCGCACCGGGATCGAGGTGCTGCTCGACCGGTTGCCCGATCTGGACCCGGCGGTTCCGGCCGAAGCCCTGGTCCGCCGGCCTTCGCCTTTCCTGCGCGGGTTCACCACGCTCCCAGTTCGTTTCACTCCTGTTCCCGCCGTTGGAGGTGGCTCGTGAGCCAGCAATGCCCGCATACCGCGACCCTGACCATCGATCCGATGGTCGCCGATCTCGCGGGTGAGACCCGCACCCTGTGCGAGGGACCGGCTCTGGCGAAGATCGAGTTGCTGGGCGCTCCGGCATGGACGGTCACCCGGCACAATCTGGCCCGGCAGCTGCTCACCGACACCCGCCTGGTCAAGGACCACACGCAGTGGAATCTGTGGCAGTCCGGCGTGGTGACCCGGGAATGGCCGCTGATCGGCATGATCGACGCCGGCCGGTCCATGTTCACCGTCGACGGCGCCGAACATCGCCGGTTGCGGATCAAGACCACCCGCGCGCTCGCGCCGCGCCGCCTGGGTGCGTTGCGGCCCAAGATCGAACAGTTCACCGCCGAACTCCTCGACGATCTGGCGAAGGCCGGTGCCGACGGCGAGGTGGTGGACCTGAAGCAGATCTTCGCCTATCCGCTGCCGATGCGCGTGGTCAGCGAACTGATGGGGGTGCCGCGCACCGACCACGCCTATTTGCTCGAGGCGTACAAGAAGTTCTTCTCACTGCTCACCCCGCACGACGAGCGGATGCGGATCTTCACCGAACTCGACGGCTACTACACCGGGCTCATCCGGGAGAAGACCGCGAACCCGGCCGACGATCTCACCTCCGATTTCATCCACGATGTGGCCGAAGGCGAAACCCCGCTCACCGAGGAGGAGGTGCACGGCAACCTCAAGGCGCTGGTCGCCGCCGGACACGAAACCACGGTCAGCCTGATCATCATGACCACCCGCGCGCTGCTCGGGCATCCGGAACAGCTCGCCGCGATCCGGGCCGGTGACCGCACCTGGGCGGAGGCGATCGAGGAGGCCCTGCGGTGGGACGGCCCCGTCATCCACCTGCTGATGCGTTTCGCCACCGAGGACATCACCTTCGATGACGTCACCATCGAAAAAGGCGACGGCGTGGTCATGTCCTATCGCGCCATCGGCCGTGACCGCGCCGTACACGGCGCCGACGCCGACACCTTCGATATCACCCGCCCGACCGCGAACCGCAATATCTCCTTCGGGCACGGCCCGCATATCTGCCCCGGCGCCGCCCTGGCCCGTCTGGAAGCCGCCATCGCCCTGCCCGCCCTGTTCGACCGCTTCCCGAACCTGCGTGCCGCCATCCCTCTCACCGAACACGGCAACCTCCCCGTCCTCACCCAGAACGATCCAGCGGCCTTCCCGGTCCGGCTCGGCTGAGGGACACCGACAAACCCGAGCCCGAGCGTGTGCTGTGACCAGCGAAGAGGCGCTGGCCCGGCTCGGTGGCCGCGCCGATCTGTACCGCCCGGATCTGTGGCCCCACGCCGGCAACCGGCAGATCGCCGTCGACGAACACCAGCCGGATCCTCGCCGGCGGTCCGTTCCGGTGACGCCGCGGGCGCGCGGACGGCGGCGTGTGCGCACGTGGCCGGTCTCCTGGTACGCACCCGCCGCCAATAGACTGAGCCCGTGCAGTTGTACCGGGACCATGCCGTCGTGCTGCGCCAGCACAAGCTGGGCGAAGCCGATCGCATTGTCACGCTGCTGACCAGGCAGTACGGGGTGGTGCGGGCTGTCGCGAAGGGGGTGCGGCGGACGAAGTCGAAGTTCGGTGCGCGGCTGGAGCCGTTCGCCTACGTCGATATCCAGCTGTACCCGGGCCGCAACCTGGACACGGTGACCCAGGTGCACACCGTGGAGGCTTTCGCGACCGCCATCGTCGCCGATTACGGTCGCTACACCACCGCCTGCGCCGTGCTGGAAACCGCCGAACGCCTGGCCGGTGAGGAACGCGCTCCTGTGCCCCGGCTACATACGCTCACCGCGGGCGCCCTGCGCGCCATCGCCGCCGGGGAACGCCCGCACGAACTCGTCCTCGACGCCTTCCTGCTGCGCGCCATGGACTACGCCGGCTGGGCCCCCGCCGTCGACGAATGCGCCCGCTGCGCCACCCCCGGCCCGCACCGCGCGTTCCATATCGGCGCCGGCGGCGCGGTCTGCGTGCACTGCCGCCCACCCGGTGCCGCCACCCCGCCCCCCGCGGTCTTCGACCAGCTACTGGCCCTGCGCCACGGCCGCTGGGACCGGGTCGCGCAGATCCCTGACTCGGCCCGCCGCCAGGCCGGCGGCCTCATCGCGGCCCACCTGCAATGGCACCTCGAACGCGAACTCCGCACCCTCCCCCTGATCGAACGAAGTATCCGCTAGCCCTCCCACCGGTATCCGGACCTGCCGCCCAGCCGCGCCGCTGCCTCCAACCGAGCACAGAGGTTCGGTCGACCACAGCCCCCGAACACGCCCCGGCGGCCCTACCGCTCACAGCGCCACAACCCCGACCCCGAACCGCATGGCGGTGCCGGGTCCTACGAGGCCCTGAGGTTCATACAACCCCGGCACCGGACGCGACCACGGCGGCGCCGAGTCCTACGAGGCTCCGAGAGGTTCGCACAACCCGAACCCCCAACGCGACGACGGCGGTGCAGAGTCTCATGAGGCCGTGAGGCTCACATAAGACCCGGAACCGCGGGCGACGACGGCGGCGCCGAGTCCTACGAGGCTCTGCGAGTTCACCTTTCCTCGGAGTCGAACGCAACCACGGCGGTGCCGAGTCTTACGAGGCCCATGGAGGGTTTGGCCCCGACGCCGGGGGGGGGGCGTCCCGGGGCGCGCTGGGGGTGCCGGCCTGCGGCGGCAATCCACCGAGTTGCTGCGGCCGCGGCCGTTCGGCGAACCCGGTCCGGTGAACGCGCATTCCAAGGGCTGCGGGACGGTGATGCGGTCGGCGCCGTTCGGCCTCACGGCTTCGGGCCCGGCC
>NZ_JARWPM010000070.1 GCF_029869215.1 Nocardia carnea | reverse complement strand
AGCGTTCGTCCTGAGCCAGGATCAAACTCTCCGTTGAAGACTCACAATCACACCCCGAAAGGGCGCAATCAAAAGTACAAACTAGAGTCCGAAAACCTAGCAAAACAATCGCCAGCTGGAATTTAGCTGACTCAAATGTTCGATCCTCCACACGGGGGTATGAAGAACCGAAACCAAATCAAATATTTGGCACTGACATTCATCAACACACTATTGAGTTCTCAAAGAACACACGCACACACTTCGACATCCGGGCTAGCCGGTGCTTCCGTGAGGCAACTTCTCAAGCTTAGCTCATCCGTTTTCCCGATTGCAAATCGGGGCTTCCGGCCGAGCCAGTGTGATCGCCAGGCGCTCCTCGTCCTACCTCGTTTCCCTGGTCCCTCCGGCTCGGCGTTTCCGCCTCGCTCCGGGCCCCGGGTCGGTGTCCGTGTCGCTCTGACTTGGATAAAGTTACGTGGCATCTAATTCGATGTCAAATCGCCTGGTCAGAGTGGGTAAATCGCGAAGCTTTCGTAATGCACCGACACACCCCGCAGCCCGGAAACTCTCATGCCGGCGTACCCACCCGTTCCACCTGAGCCCCGAGCGCCTGCAGCTTTTCCACGAAGGCCGGATATCCGCGATCGATGTGGAATACATCGTGGACCTCTGTGACCCCGTCGGCGACGAGTCCGGCCAGCACCAGTCCCGCGCCGGCACGAATATCGGACGACCAGACCGGCGCACTGGACAACCGCGGGATTCCACGGACCACGGCATGGTGCCCGTCGGTCCGGGCGTCGGCGCCCAGCCGGATCATCTCTTCGACGAACCGGAACCGTGCTTCGAATACGTTCTCCGTGATCATCGACGTACCGTCGGCGATCGATGCGAGCCCGATCGCCATCGGTTGCAGATCGGTCGGGAATCCCGGGAAGGGCAGGGTCGAGAAGTTCACCGCCCGCGGCCGGTCGGCCTGGATCACCCGGAAACCGTCCTGTTCGAACGAAATACGCGCGCCGGCCGAGCGCAGTTTGTCCAGGACCAGTGCCAGATGCTGTGGGTTCACTCCGCTCACCCGGACATCGCCCATCGTCATGGCCGCGGCGATACCCCAGGTCGCGGCGACGATACGGTCGCCGATCACCCGATGTGTGGTCGGCGAGAGCCGTTTGACGCCCTGGATGGTCAGCACCGACGTGCCGGCACCTCGGATACGAGCTCCCATCTGGGTGAGCATCGTGCACAGATCGACGATGTCGGGTTCCCGCGCGGCGTTGTCGATCACCGTCTCCCCTTGGGCGAGGACCGCGGCCATCAAGATGTTCTCGGTGGCACCCACCGAGGGGAAGTCGAGCCGGATCCGCGCGCCCTGCAGTTCGTCGGCGCGCGCCACGACACAGCCGTGCTCGATTTCGCTCGTCGCGCCCAGCAGGCGCAGGCCCGCCTGGTGCATATCGAGCGGACGCGAACCGATCGCGTCACCACCGGGCAGCGCGACCACCGCGCGTTTACACCGGGCCATCAACGGGCCGAGTACACAGACCGAGGCCCGGAACTGGGTCACCGCCGGAAAATCGGCGTGATATTTGGGTTCGGCCGGAGTGTCGATGGTGACGACGTCGCCGGTGATGGTGACATCGCAGCCGAGACCGCGCAGGACCTCCGCCATCAGGGGGACATCCAGGATATCCGGGCAGTTCGTGATGGTGGTGGTGCCTTCGGTGAGCAGGGCAGCGGCCATCAGCTTCAGGACGCTGTTCTTGGCGCCTCCGACCGAGACCTCACCGACCAGCCGGTTGCCGCCAGTTACCAAAAACCGTTCCATGCCGCCTCTCCGAGTATTCGGCGCACCAGTGAGTGCAAGGATAGAGCTCGGACGTGCGCGCGAGTACGTCGGTCGCGCGAATACGCCCGGGAGAAGAACCGGACACCGGCCCGCGGCCGGTCGATCCGGCCGTCACCGCCGGAACCGGTACCGCCTCAGGATCCCGACGACGTACCGGGATCCGATCCGGCCTCGTTACCGGCGGTCCCGTCGGTCTCCGTCCGGCCGCCGCCGGGCTGCCAGAGCACATCGCCCTCGGGGTTGGTGTAGCGGCTGAGGATGAACAACAGATCCGACAACCGGTTGAGGTATTTCGCCGGCAGCACACTCGTATCGCCGGGATGGGACTCCACCGCCGCCCACGCCGAGCGCTCGGCCCGGCGTACAACGGTGCGCGCGGTGTGCAACAGCGCGGCGAGCGGGGTACCGCCGGGCAGGATGAACGAATGTAGCGGCGCCAGTTCGGCATTGAATTCGTCACACCAGGTTTCCAGGCGTTCGATATAGGCCTCGGTGATGCGCAGCGGCGGATATTTCGGGTCCGGCACCACCGGCGTCGACAGATCCGCGCCGGCGTCGAAGAGATCGTTCTGGATACGGCGTAATACCGCCACCAGCTGGTCGCCGGGGTTGCCGAGCGCAATCGCCACACCGAGCGCCGCGTTCGCCTCGTCGCAGTCGGCATAGGCGACCAGCCGGGTATCGGTTTTGGCGACCCGGGAGAAGTCGCTGAGGCCGGTGGTCCCGTCGTCGCCGGTTCGGGTGTAGATCCGCGTCAGATGCACGCTCACAGGACCCACCCTAAACGCTCACCGCGGTACCGACCCGGTTACCGGTACTGCGCCTTCGCGCCGCCGGCCGCAGGTACGCCGGTCAGTGGCCGCGCAGTCGGCGGGCGCGTTCGGAAGGACGTGATTCGACCCACGACAGGAACGCGGTGAGGGCGGCGCGATCGAGCGCCAGTTCGTAATCCCCATTGCGATCCGATACACCGACCACCGAGATCTCGTCGGTCATGATGTCGTACTCGTCACCTCGTGGGCCGCGGCGATCACCGATCTCGATCCCGCGCCGCCGGATCACCGAATCGGCGCCGAGTTTGAGGCTGGTGAGTTTGAAGAAGACGAGATGATCCTCGTCGTAGCGGATGACGCCGTGGCGCCAGCGTTCCCCGCCCCGCGCGGGCAGTACGCGCAGAATGGCCGCAGTACCACCGCGCCGCAGCATGACCAGGCGGTATGTCGAAATAAGAGCTAGTGCGACCAGCACGACAACCAGAATGATCGCAAGCACCATTCCGGTCTGCAATGCCGCACATCCCTTCGCTCATCCGAGGCGATCGCCGGCTCGGCTCGGCCGATGCGCCCCTCGCCATTCAACCACGAACCAGTTTACAAATGGCACGCGGATGTCTCGGTAACACGAGGTCATCGAACCTGACGGGCTACGCGGGCCCCGAATGGGCGAGACACGAGAATCGGGGGGGGGGGGGGGGGGGGGGGGGGGGGGGGGGGGGGGGGGGGGGGGGGGGGGGGGGGTGGTGGTGTGGGGGGGGGGGGGGGGGGGGGGGGGGGGGGGGGGGGGGGGGGGGGGGGGGGGGGGGGGGGGGGGGGGGGGGGGGCGGGGGGG
>NZ_JARWPM010000069.1 GCF_029869215.1 Nocardia carnea | reverse complement strand
GTGTCACCATGTTCGACTGCAGCGGCCTGTCGACCGACGACCGGATCCCCGCCCGGGTGCTGGACCGGATCCTGGCCACCGCGGCGGGGCCGGGCGCGGACGAGGCGCCGGAGCCCACGACCCCCAAACCTCCCTCCTGCCCCCCCCCCCCGCGGCTTCCTCCCCCCCCCCCCCCCCCCCCCCCCCCCCCCCAATCCCCCCGCCCCCCCGTTTCTTTTCCGGCACCGGTGCTCGGAGCCGCGGACAGCACACAGCCGCGACGGAAAACGCAGTCCTGAGATATCGTCCGATTCTTCGAGCGGCCGGACGCGGCACGGTACCCGAATTCGGCACGGTACTCGAAATCAGTGCGGAAACCCCTCCCCACTCCAACATATATCGCACAGGGGGCCTTGCGGCAAGACCCCGGTCATGCCGCAGAATTGCCCGCCGGACCCGATCGCCGCATCCCGCGGCTGCCGCCGGTAGCTGCGGAAACCCGGGTCCACGGCGCGCGGTGGAGTGCGGCGAGCGGCACGAATTCGAGGGATGGGGCAGTTCATGTTCGATGTGATCATTACCGGCGGTGGGCCCACAGGCATGATGCTGGCGGCGGAGTTGCGATTGCACGGCGTGCATGTGGTCGTGCTGGAGAAGGACGCCGCACCGTCGGAGTTCATCCGCGGGACCGGATTGCATGTGCGCAGTATCGAGATCATGGACCAGCGGGGCCTGCTGGACCGGTTTCTCGCGCACGGCACCCGATACCCCCTCGGCAGTCACTTCGCCGGTATCAGTAAACCCATTCCCGGCGGGCTCGATACCGCGCACCACTACATTCTCGGGATCCCGCAACCGGTGACCGATCGGCTGATCGCCGAACGCGCCGCCGAACTCGGCGCCGAAATCCGGCGCGGCCGCGAACTCACCGGGTTGGACCAGGACGAACACGGCGTCACCGCCGAACTGGCCGACGGCACCCGGCTGCGAGCGCGCTATCTCGTCGGCTGCGACGGCGGCCGCAGCACGGTGCGCGATCTGCTCGGCGTGGCTTTTCCGGGCGAGCCGTCCACCAGCGACGTACTGCTGGGCGAAATGGCGGTCACCGCGTCCCCGGAGACGATCACCGCGGTAATGACCGAAGTGCGCAAAACCGAGCACAGGTTCGGGCTCATGCCGCTCGGCGACGGGCTGTACCGCGTGGGAGTGCCCGCGGCCGAGGTGGCCGCCGATCGCTCGGTTCCGCCGACCCTGGCCGAATTCGCCCACCAGCTGCGGGCCTACGCCGGCACCGATTTCGGGGTGCACTCCCCGCGCCGGCTGTCCCGGTTCGGTGACGCGACACGGCTGGCCGAACGCTACCGGGCCGGACGGGTGCTGCTGGCCGGGGACGCGGCACATATCCATCCGCCGCTGGGCGGGCAGGGCCTCAACCTCGGCGTCCAAGACGCCGTCAATCTGGGCTGGAAGCTCGCGGCGGAGATCGCGGGCTGGGCCCCGGAGGGCCTGCTGGACAGCTATCACACCGAACGGCACCCGGTGGCCGCGGGCGTGCTGATGAACACGCGGGCGCAGTCCGAATTGCTGTCCACCGAACCGGGCCCGCGGGCGGTACGCGAATTGCTGTCGGAACTGATGGACTTCCCGGAGGTGAGCCGGTTCCTCCTGGCGAAGATCACCGCCCTGGATATCCGCTACGACTTCGGCACCGGGCCCGAACTGCTCGGCCGGCGGCTCCGCGATATCGAACTCACGCACGGCCGCCTGTACGAACGGATGCATCGCGGCCGCGGTCTGCTGCTCGACCGCACAGGCCGGCTGTCCGTCACAGGGTGGGCCGACCGGATCGACCATATCGCCGACCCCGGAGCGCGGCTGGATGTGCCCGCCGTCCTGCTGCGGCCCGACGGTCACGTCGCGTGGACCGGGGACGAACAGCAGGAACTGCTCGATCGGATACCGCGGTGGTTCGGTGCCGCGGTCCGCCACACCACCACTCCGGCCGTGGCAAGATAGCCCGCAGAACCGCGCAGCTCCGCAGGAGGACACGAGAATGACTCGCCGCCCGCTGTCCGTACTAGTGCGCGCCGGGATCATGGGCGCCGCCGCGGCGCTCGTCCTGGCCGGTCCGGCCGCGGCGGACCCGAACAATGTGAATCCCATTCCCGGGATCAACGGGGAGCCCCGGGGCCTGCCGTCGCTGCCGGGTGATACCCAGGCCGTCTACCAGGTGACCGGGATGGACAGCCCCAACCGGACCGAGAAGGTGAACGTCCTCGGTACCGATCTCGGGGTGATGTGGGACGACGGGGCGGGCACCATGCTCACGGCGTTCGGTGATTCCGCGGGGCTGGGCGTGCCGAACCTGCTGGCCGGCAGTGTGTGGGCGTGGACCAGCAATGTGCTCTTCTACAGCCACACCAAGGACCCGGCGCAGGGCATCGTCTTCGACGGCGTGACGCCGAACCCGCTGCCCAGCCCCAAGATTCCGGGTATCGAGATCAGCCTGATCCCCACCGCCGGTATCGCGGTGGGCGGGGTGCAGTACATGAGCATGATGTCGGTGAAGGAGTGGGGGGATCACGGCAAATGGATCACCAACTTCTCCACCCTCGCCGCCTCCGGTGACGGCGGGCGCACCTGGGCGCAGCTGCCGACCACCCGCCGGGCGAATGTCGGTGGCCACGAACGTTTCCAGCAGAACGCGTTCGTGAAGGACGACGGCTATGTGTACCGGTACGGCACCCCGGCGGGGCGCGCCAACCCCGGCTTCATCTCCCGGGTGCGCGAAGCGGAGATCGCGAATATCGACGCCTACGAGTACTGGGACGGCCGCGGCTGGAAGGTGAACGATCCGCTGGCGTCGGTACCGATCGTCGAGGGTGTGGCCGAACTGTCGGTGCAGTGGAACGATCATCTGCGCAAGTTCGTGATGCTGACGACCGATCCGTTCAATTCGGTGGTCCTGCGCACCGCCGACTCCCCGGAGGGTCCATGGAGCACGCCCCGGGTACTGCTGGAAGCCGCGTCGCTGCCCACCGCCTACGCGCCCATGATCTTCCCGTATCAGACGGGTAGCGACCTGTACTTCCTGCTCACAGTGCACCGGCAGTACAACGTCCTGCTGATGCGCACGCCGCTGTAGAACGATCGACGACGACGGGCCCGGCTGTCTTGGGCCCGCCGAAGCCCCGAGCGTTGCGGTCGCCGGCCGCGGCGACGCTCGGCGGTTCACCCGGAGTGCAGTTCCTGCCGAATTCGTGGGTGGCGCACCGCGCGCGGACGCGCAGGTGGCCTGCGAACGAGTCCGGGAAGAGCGCCGCCGTGGTCGAGACGACCTCCTACCGGCGGGCGACGCAGCGACCGCCGGGCTGCTGTGCCGCACCCGGCCGGGCTGGACAGCCGGCCCGCGGAATCAGCGATTGCCCGCCCGGTTTGTGGTGGGGCGGCTGCCCTCGTTACCGCTACTCGGTGTTGTCGTCGGCGCCGAGTTGGTGGTCTCGGGTGTTTCCTCGTCCGCTTTCTCGTCGTCCGGGGAAACGCATTTCACCTCGGGCACCGGGTCGTACTTGACCGTGCGGGTGTGCCGGGAGATCTCCTGGCCGGTGTTGATATCGGTGATCACCCGGGTATCGGAAATCGTGAAACCGGGGGCTCCCGTGGAGGCGATGCAATCGTCGCCCGCGGGCAGGGTGATGGTTTCCGGCTCGGTCGGTTTGGTTCGCTCGCCGGTGATCGATTCGACGTTCACGGTCTGGGTGCCCCAGATCCGCACCGTCACCTCGGAGCTGTCGGCGAAGGCCTGGATGTATATGCCGTGCGGCGAGTTGTTGCGGAACTGCAGGTCGATCGCACCATCGAATACCGTGGCTTCCCGGGCGGCCGGATAACGGGAGATGTAGTAGCTGTGCTCGGTATGGCCGACATCCTCGAGCCCGGCGAAGTACGCGGCGTTGTACAGGGTGGTGGCGAACTGGCTGATTCCGCCGCCGACCGCCTTACTGGGGCGGCCGTGGTCGATGATGCCGGATTCCACATAGCCCTCGGCGGCGCCGCGGGGACCCGTATGCCCGTTGAGCGAGAAGGTGTCGCCCGGTTTGACGACGGCGCCGTTCACCTCCTGCGCGACCGTGCGGATGTTCACCCCGGACGGTCCGGTGAAACCGCCGGTGGTGAACTCACCCACCACCTCGGTGATCCCGAGAGACTCCGCGGCCTGGGTGGTGAGTTTCGGTTCGATGCGCTCGTAGATCGCCGGTGTGGTGCGCGGGGCGCCGGTGGCGGCCAGCATCGCCGGCAACTGTTCCAGCGATTTCGCCCAGTTGATCTTGTCGCCGACCACGGCGGGAACCACCGTGGGCGCACCGGAGAAGGTGAAGGTCGCATCCTTGGGCTCGACCTCGGTCGAGGCGAGCTGCGGCGCGAGCAGATCCTGTGCCACCTTGTGATCGAATTCGACCCGCAGGCCGCCGTGCCCGTCCGGCACGAAACTCACGATCGCGGCGATCTGCTCGGGGTTCAGGGTCGCGGTCGCGTTGCCCTTACCCGAATACGCGACCGGCGCGCTCACGGCCGGTTCCGCGATCTGGTGCAGGGCCGCTTCGATGGCGTCGCGGCGGACCGCCGGCGGCGCGGGGGTCACGGGCAGGTCCAGGGTGCTCGCGGTCGCCCACTGGTCGGTGAGCACCGTGCGCGCCGCGGCCAGATCGAGGATCCGGCCGGGTACCGGATTCACGGCGACCGGGCGGGTGCCCTCGAAGGCGATACCGCCCTCGACCGGCGGCTGATCGTGTACCCGCAGTTCGTCGAAGGTCCGGGTGAGCGCCGCCTCGTCGACCGTGCTGGCCACGGTCACCTCGCGGGTCGCGACGAAGGACAGCAGCCGGGCGGCGGGATTCAGCGGCTGGCCGCCCACCCGTTCCCAGGTACCGGCCCAGTCCACACCCAGGCCCGCGGCACTGGGCACCAGCTGGGTCTGCACATCGGCGATCTTCACGGGCACGACTTCACCGGAGCGGGCGTCGAGCACACCCTGCAGTTTCGCGCGGGCCGCGTCCTTTTCCATACCACCGATCGCTATTCCCGCGACCTCGACACCGCGCGGGACCTTGCCCGAGGTCATCACCAGATCGGCGATATAGCCGACCAGCGCGATACCGAATACGACAGCGGCGACCAGCAGGACCCGCCGGGCGGCCGCGGAATCGCGCAGCAGCGTTCGGGCGCCCGACAGCCGGCCGCCGGGACCGTTGTCACCACCGGAGCCGCCCGAACCGCCGGTGCGCGGGCCCCGCGGCGGCGCGGGCGGCACCGGGCCGCGCTCGTGCAACGCATCGGTGGCGGCGGTGTCGTCGGAGTAGGCGGGCCACGGTGCCGGATTCTCGGACAGTCGCTCGGTGAGCGGGGCGGAATCGAAGACTTCCGTGGGGGCGTCGGTTTCGGGCCCCGCTGAGCTGTAGGCACCGGGCGCCGCGATATCGCGGCGCGGCAGCTGCCGGGTCGCGAAATCCGAATCCGCCGGGTCGGAACCGCGGCCGGGGCGCTGAGGTCCGGGAGCGGGCGGCCGGTGGACGGCCGTGGGCGCATCGGCGACGGGCCGGCGCGGTTCGGCCACGGGTTCCCGGTAAGCAGCCGTGGGCGCCTCAGCGGCGGGCGGCCGGGACGCCGGGCCCGGATAGCCGGAGGCAGGTGACTCAGCGGCGGGCGGCCGGGACGCCGGGTCCGGGTAGCGGGAGGTAGGTGGCTCACCGGCGGGCGGCCAAGACGCCGGGGCCGAGTAGTCGGAGGTACGTGGCTCGGCGCCGGGAGGGCGGGGCGCCGGGGCCGGACGGCCGGACATGGGTGGTTCAGCGTCAGGGGTCCGGGGCGCTTGGGCCAGGTGGCCCGAGGCGAACGGCTCGGCTGCGGGTGGCCGGGGCCCGGGCGCCGGATGGCCGGCGGTGGGCGGCTCGGCGGCGGGCCGGGAGGGCGCGGGGCCGGAAGTTTGGGGGGAACGATCCGCGGATAAAGAACCTGTGGAGGCGGGCTGTCCGTCGGTGCCGGGGGCCCCGGCGGCCGGGTTCAACCACGAACTACCGCCGCGCCAGCCGGGCGCGACGGTATCTGCCGGATTCGGTTGTACGGGCGGTTGCGACTGCTGGGCACGGCCGGGGCCGTATCTGTCGTCGCTCGATTCGCCACTGCCGCGGCCGGTGTTCGATTCGCCGCTCACGAACCGTCCTCCCCAATCGCTTTGTCCGGGGACTCGCGGGTGCGAGCCTTCGCCAACGATAGTTGTCCGAACTGTAATCTTCAGTGCCTGATCCATCACAGCTGCGCCATCGGGTGACCCGTACAGCGACTCATTTGTGACACCGCGCAGCGGCCGGTGGCGTCTGGCCCGGTGACACTGCGCGGGTACGTCCGAACAGCAAAGTGGCCCCGTGTAGTCGCCGGGTCGGGGGTCAGGCGAATACACGGAGCCAACCGGTATATCGGTGCCGCGCACGGGTCGTTACACCCGGCCGCACGGAAATTCGCCCGGCGGCGGGCACAATCGACTACGACGTGCGATCCGGACCTCCTACCCAGGAAAAGGGGACGTGAGATGCAGTTGGGGATGATCGGGCTCGGCCGGATGGGCGCCAATATCGTGCGGCGGATCGTCGCGGCCGGGCACACCGCGGTGGGTTGTGAACGCCATGAGACCGTGATCAGCGGCCTCTCCGCCGAGCTCGGCGAGAGCTTTCGCGGCAGCACCGATCTGCGGGAATTCATCGCGCTGCTGGACACCCCCCGGGTGGTGTGGGTGATGATCCCGGCCGGCGCGACCGGCGCCGTGATCGATCAACTCACCGAGCTGCTGGAACCCGGGGATATCGTGATCGACGGCGGCAACAGCCGCTACCACGACGATATTTCCCGGGCCGCGAAGCTCGGCCCGCTGGGCATCCACTACCTCGATATCGGGACCTCCGGCGGGGTCTTCGGCCGGGAACGCGGCTTCTGCCTGATGATCGGCGGCGAAGCGGAACCGTTCCGCCATGTCGAGCCGCTGCTGCGCGCGATCGCGCCCGGGGTGGAGGCCGCGCCGCGTACGCCGGGGCGTTCCGGTGAACCGAGCGCCGCCGAGCAGGGCTATCTCCACTGTGGTCCCGCCGGTGCGGGGCATTTCGTGAAGATGGTGCACAACGGCATCGAATACGGGGCCATGGCCGCGTACGCGGAAGGGCTCAACATCCTGCACAAGGCCGACTACGGGCGGCGCGCGGCCGGGGAGTTCTCCGCCGAGGAGACGCCGCTCGAACATCCCGAGTACTACCGCTACGACATCGATATCGCCGAGGTCACCGAGGTGTGGCGGCGCGGCTCGGTGGTGGCGTCGTGGTTACTGGACCTCACCGCGGCTCAGCTGTACGCCGATCCGAACCTCGACTCGTTCGGCGGCCGGGTCTCGGATTCGGGTGAAGGCCGCTGGACCCTCGACGCCGCGATCGATATCGGCGTACCGGCTCCGGTGCTCTCCGCCGCCCTGTTCCAGCGCTTCGCCTCCCGCGGCGAATCCGGGTACGCCGATAAAACCCTCTCCGCCATGCGCGAGGCCTTCGGCGGCCACCACGAACTCCCGCACACCGAATAGCAGGGGCAGCGGCGTGGACCCGAGCACGGTCGGGCCCGAGCCGCGCATCGCATCGAACCTACCGGCGCCGGCGAGCTCCCTGCTCCCGCCGGCGCCGATTGCCCGACCCGAACCCGCTCCAGCCGCTCCGGTGGTCGCCGGCGCTGCGCGATGCGGCCACACGGTGCCCCGACCCCTCGATCGGGGCACCGCATCGCCCCTGCCGACTTCACCCCGATGGTTCGGGGCCCGTCTCGGATCTGGACTGACGGAGCGGGGGAGCGAAGCGGAGGAGCGGAGGAGGGAAGATTCGAGACCAAGGGGGCCCCGAACCCGGGGCCCCCGGGGGGGGGGCCGGAAATAAAAGGTGGGGTGTGGGGGCGCCGCCCCCGGCCCCCCCCGCGCCGGAGGTGATTTTGGGGGGGCCCCCGCCCCGGGCGGGCCCCGCCCCGCCCAGCCCACCAACCCCCCCGCCGCGGGCGCCCCCCCCCCCCCCCCGGCCCCCGATTGCCCGACCCGAACCCGCTCCAGCCGCTCCGGTGGTCGCCGGCGCTGCGCGATGCGGCCACACGGTGCCCCGA
>NZ_JARWPM010000068.1 GCF_029869215.1 Nocardia carnea | reverse complement strand
TTTTCGCTTCGCCCGGATGGTTCGCGTCCAGAATCTTTTCCGCGGTGGCACCGTCGTCGAACAGCATCGCCTTACGCCACATCATGTAGTGCTCGGCCGTCCGGAACTCCATACCGTCGACAGTGCGGTGATGCGCGGCGTGGATGTGCTGCTGTCCATTCCGGAACTCCTGCTGTCGCTGGCGCTCGTCACGGTGCTCGGCTTCGGTACCGGCAATGTGGCGCTCGCGGTGGGCGTGGCCCTCCTGTGTGGTCCCGGCGCGTGGCGCGGCCCGGGCGGGTGGTGGGGGCCCCGCCCCCCCCCCGGCGCACAATGGGGGGCAAAAACCCGCGCCGCCGGAGGCGGCGCAAAAGAACACTGTTATTGACAACCGGTTTCGATTAGACTCGGCTCGGCAGATCTGCCGCGGAAATCCGTATCACCTGTCGCACAGACCATTTGGCCCTCAGGAGGTCGCCGTGTCCTTGGATGTCCCCACCGCCTTGCTCGAACGGGCCGAAAGCGGTGAGATCACCGACGCCGAATTCGTCGAATGCGTCCGCACTTCACTGCCTTACGCCTGGGAGGTAGTCAGCCGCGTGGCCGGTGAATTAGGCTCCGGCACCGCCGAATTCGCCGACAACGAGATCGCCCCGCCCGACGAGACCGCGCGCGGCCAGCTCTTGCGCGCCCTCGCCTCCGATGCCATCCGGGGCGGCCTGGAGCGGCATTTCGGGGTGAAACTGGCGTTCCAGAACTGCCATCGCGTCGCGGCGTTCCCCCTCGCCGCCGTCGGCGGCGAAACCTACACCCGGTTCATCAGTCCGCGGGCTCAGTTGCTCAACCAGAGCCCCGAACTGCGCAACTGCTGAAAACCGCCGGCCCCCGGCGCGAATCGCGCCGGGGACCGTGTTCGCCCGTACTCAGCGGACCGTGGTGATCTCCAGTTCCCCGTCGGCGTGCTGCGCCCGCAGCCGCTTCTTGTCGAACTTGCCGACGCTGGTCTTGGGGACCTCCGCGATGAACGTCCAATACTCCGGCAGCTGCCATTTCGCGAACCGCTCGGACAGGAATTCGCGCAGTTCCTCCGGCTGCACCGAGGCACCCTCGGCCACTACGATCGCCGCCAGCGGCCGCTCGTCCCATTTCTCGTCGGGGATGCCGATCACGGCGGCCTCGGCCACCGCCGGGTGGCCCATCACCGCGTTCTCCAGGTCCACCGAGGAGATCCATTCCCCGCCGGACTTGATCACGTCTTTGGACCGGTCCACCAGCGTCAGGTAACCGTCGGGCGTGATCTTGCCGACGTCGCCGGTGCGCAGCCAGCCGTCGTCGAATTTGCCCGGGTCCACGGCCGTTCCGTCGGGCGCGTAGTAGGAGCCGGTGATCCAGGGCCCGCGCACCTCCAGCTCGCCCAGCGATTCCCCGTCGTTGGGCACCACATTGCCGTCGTCGCCCACCAGACGCGCCTGGACACCGGGCGGGAACTGCCCCTGAGTGATCCGGTAGGCCCAGGCTTCTTCGCCGGTCACACCCCGCGGTGGGTGGGCCACGCTGCCCAGCGGTGAGGTCTCGGTCATACCCCAGGCGTGCACGACGGTCACGCCGTGCTTCTCCTCGAACGCCCTCATCATCGACGGCGGTGCGGCCGATCCGCCGACGACCACCTCACGCAGATGGGTGATGTCCTGCGGGGCGGCGGCCAGCGCGGCGAGCACCCCACCCCAGATCGTCGGCACGGCCGCCGCGAACGTCGGTTTCAGCGCGGCCATCAATTCCAGTAGCGGCGCGGGCTGCAGGAAGCGGTCCGGCATGATCAGATTCGCGCCGGTCATCAGCGCCGCGTACGGCAGGCCCCAGGCGTTGGCATGGAACATCGGCACGATGCTGAGCACGCTGTCCTCGGTGCGCAGCCCCATCCCGGACGGCGTGACCGCCTGCATGGCGTGCAGCCAGTTGGAACGATGCGAGTAGACCACGCCCTTCGGATCGCCGGTGGTGCCGGAGGTGTAGCACATCGCCGCCGCGGCCCGTTCGTCGAGCACCGGGAAGTCGTATTCGGCGGGGTATTTCGCGAGCAGTCCGGCGTAGTCGTGCACGGTGACCCCGTCCACCGCCGGCACGGCCGCGACATCCCCGTTGACCACGATCACGTGCCGCACTGTTTTCAGGTGTGGCAGGTACTGCGCGAACATCGGCACCAGGGTGCCGTCGACCAGTACCACCTGGTCTTCGGCATGGTTGGCCACGAAGATCAGCTGTTCGGCCGAGAGCCGGATGTTCAGCGCGTGCAGCACCGAGCCCATGGCGGGGATGCCGATATAGGCCACCAGATGTTCGTTGTTGTTCCACATGAAGGTGCCGACCCGGTCGCCTCGGCCGATACCGAGATCGTTGAGCGCGTTGGCCAGCCGGCCCGCTTCGGCGCCGACCTCGCGGTAGGTCATGGTGCGCACCCCGTCCCCGGTCCAGGTGGACACCGTGGAATCGCCGACGAAGGTGGACGCGTAGCGCAGCAGCGTCGCCAGCGACAGCTGGTCGTCCATCATGGTGCTCAACATCGGAAATACCCCTTACTGATCTGGGTGGCGGGCGGTGCGTGATGTGAGCCCCGGCTCAGCTGTTGAGACACAGAAGTAAGGATGACTCACATCACAAAACCGCACACTACCGTGGAGTAGCGAGGCATGGTGGCGGTAGGGGCGAAACCCGGCGAAATTGTGACGCCGCTGGTCAGCGGGCAAAAGAGAGTACACCGACGGACGGCGGTGTGGACGGGATGAGACGCAATGCCCGCGACGCCCCCTGCGGGCCACCGGCACTGCGCCATCGCCGCCGAGCACTCCCTTGTGATAGCCCGGAATCCGGCCCGCTGCCAAGTCAGATAACGAAACGACATCCAAACGAGACACGGCCCGAATTCATGTACCGACTGATGGGATGAATGCGCCGCTCAGCCGGCCGCGCGACCTTTGGTTATTCAGTATCTGAACTATCCACACCGAAAGGTCCGGATAACTTACAAATGCACGCGCAGCGTCGGCCGGCCCCGAGATTCTGGCCGAATATATCGATTCACTGACCTTCGTTCCCCTTCGCCGCCACCGCCCGCAGACCTACCCTTGGAGCATGACAACGCCGTCGATCATCATCATCGGGGCCGGGTTCGGTGGGCTCGGTATGGGACTCGAGCTCCTGCGGTCGGGCATGGACGATTTCCTCATCGTCGAACGCGCCCAGGACCTCGGCGGCGTCTGGCGGGAGAACACCTACCCCGGCGCGGCCTGCGATGTGCCCTCGCCCCTGTACTCGTGGTCGTTCGAACCGCGCTCCGACTGGCCCCGGCGCTTCTCCGAGCAGGCCGATATCCACGACTATATGCGCGGTGTGGTCGGCAAATACGACCTCGAACGCAAAATCCGGTTCGGTACCGAGATCAGCGACGCCGAATACGATGCGGCCCAGGCGAAATGGCAGATTCGCACCACCGGCGGCGAACTGCTCATCGCCGATGTCCTGATCTCCGCGGTCGGCCAGCTCTCCCGGCCCGCGCTGCCGATTATCCCCGGCCTCGACACCTTCGCCGGTCCCGCCTTCCATTCGGCCGAATGGGACCATTCGGTGGACCTCACCGGCAAACGCGTCGCCTGTATCGGCACCGGCGCCAGCGCGATCCAGTACATCCCGCGGATCCAGCCGCTCACCGAACATCTCACCCTCTTCCAGCGATCCGCGGCCTGGGTCCTGCCGAAGCCGGATGCCGAATACACCGCGGGCCACCACGCCGTCTTCAAGTACCTCCCCCCGGTCCGCTGGGCCGAACGCCTCGGCTGGTGGCTGTTCTTCGAGGTGATGGCACTGGCCCTCACCGATCTGCAGGGCATCCAGGCACCCGTCCTCAAAGTCGCCGAGAACCACCGCGCGAAACAGATCCCCGACCCGATCCTGCGCGCCAAACTCACCCCCGACTACGCCGCCGGCTGCAAACGCGCCCTGTTCTCCAACGACTACTTCCCCGCCCTCGGCCGGCCGAACGTCACCGTGGAGACCACCGCGATCACCGAGATCACCCCCACCGGTGTGCGCACCGCCGACGGCATCCACCACGAGGTCGACGTCATCATCTACGGCACCGGCTTCAAGGGCACCGAGTTCCTGGCCCTCATGAACGTCTACGGCACCGACGGCCGCAAACTCGCCGACGCATGGGCCGCCGAGGGCGCCCGCGCCTACCTGGGCGTTTCGGTCCCGAACTTCCCCAACCTGTTCCTCATGTACGGCCCCAATACGAACGTGGGCTCGGGTTCCATCGTCTACATGCTGGAATCCCAGGCCCGCTACATCCGCCAAGCCGTCGAACACCTCCGCCGGCACCCCGGCCGGGGCTTGGCCGCCCGCGCGGAAACCGAACAGCGCTGGGACGACTGGCTGCAGAAACGCCTGAAGGACACCCCGTGGAACTTCTGCTCCAGCTGGTACCGCAACGCCTCGGGCCGCATCACCAACAACTGGCCCGGCGCCACCCTCCTCTACCGCTGGAAAACCCGCCGCTTCGTCCCCGCCGACTACGAAACCACGGTCGCATCCTGACCTCCACCGCCCGGCGAACCTACGATGCGGCCCCACGCCGGGTCACCCGGTAGACTCCTGCCCACCGGCCCCCGGCCCGGCCCTCGTAGCTCAGGGGATAGAGCACCGCTCTCCTAAAGCGGGTGTCGCAGGTTCGAATCCTGCCGAGGGCACTGCGCGTTTCCGCAGTTCAGTTCGGACGAGGCCTACGGCGGCGACTACAAGTTCCGGACCTGGCTCGAAACCGCCACATCGGATACCAGGTGGCGGTGGCAGCGCCGCGGTCGACGGGTGGACCACTGCAGCAGGCTGGAGAGGGCGCACGGAACGAACCCAGTAGGTCGAACGCTTCCAAGATCTCAATACGTGGCTATGGCTGCCGCTACACGGGTAGATTGTGGGTGCGCAGCGCCGCAAGCAGTCCGTCTTGTCGAGTGGTTGTCGGTGTGGGCTCGACGAGCGCGACGGGGCAGCCAATTTGTGCGGCACCGCCATCGGATTCGGGGCTGTCGCCGATCATCAGGGTATGTTCGGCTCGCGCTCCCATCCGCTCGACTGCGGCGAGGAATATCGACGGGTCCGGTTTGGCAGCCCCGACTTCGTAGGAGAGTACGAAGTGGTCGATCCACTTGTCCCATCCGCGGGAGATGAAGGCGGGCCTGATGTCGAAGGCGATGTTGCTGAGTACGGTGACAGTGATGCCGGCGCTGGAGAGCTTCTCGAGCACGGTGGGGGTGTCCGGGTAAGGCGTCCATTTCAATGGATCGACGAGTATGTCGTACATTGCCTGGACGTCGACGCCGCTGATTGTTCCCCAATGGGCGAGGATTTCGGCGTAAGCAGCGCGATGCAGGGTGGGATCGAGGTCGCGATGTCGCCAGGCGTGCAGGTGGTCCGCGTCGAGTGCAATGGGTGGATCGGTCGGTGCGGTCATCCATCGCATCAGCTCGACGATGTCGAGGTCGGTTGTGCGGAACCCGAGTTGATCGACCCAGTCGCCACTGTGTTCGAGCCGGAACAGTGTTCCCGAGAAGTCGAAGATCACCGCGGTGATCTCGTTGTCGGGAGGAGATTCGGTCATGGTTGCCTTCCGCAGGGGGCCTGTTGACATCACCGGGCTGTCTCCCTCCCTCATCCGAGGGAGACAGCCGTTAGACGATTCAGAACGAGGTGGTCAAAGTCTGTGTCTCGCCGGTCCTGGCGGCCTCGTATGCTTTTTCGATGATTTCGATGACGTGGCGTGCGTGCTCGGCGGTGGCAATGGAGGGCCGACCGTCGAGCGCCCAGTCGACCATCTGCATGATGTCCTCGTAGACGTGCAGTTCCTGTAGATGCCAGTGAGCTTCGGTGGCATGGGGCAGGATGAGTTCGTTTCCACCGAAATTGGGGTGGACGCCTTTGTCGGGGGCTTCTGCCGCCACCTTCTTGCCGGGATAGTCGAAGGGGTGGCCGTTGAGGTTCAAGCCGATGATCTCGCCTTCGGTGCCGTAGTAGCGCCCGGAGAAATCGAACTCGACACCTTCGGTCAGATTCCCGGCCGCGGTTCCATAGGCGAAGGCGAACCTATTGGCACCGAAGTCGAGGAGCATGACGGTGTTGTCGTGGGCCTCCACCTTTACCGGTGTGTTGTTGACCATTCGTTGGGGTACGACGGTGCCGGAGAGCGCGGTGATCCGGCGGACAGGGCCGAGGATCCCGGTCAGTCCGTGCAGGCAGTAGACGGTCAAATCATAGAGGGGCCCACCACCTGGCTTCTTGAAATACCACGTCGGGTCGACATTGCTCACCGCGTCGGTGCCCTGACGTTCGGGCTCGGCGGAATGGTAGTTCCCAAAGGCGGCACCACAGGCGGCCCAGACCAGTTGACCGATCTCCCCGCCCTCGATCATTTCCTTGATTCGCTGGTTGTGCGGTCGCAGCATCTCTCCCGGGGACGCGACCAGGCGAACGTCGTTACGGGCCGCGGCGGCGATCAGGTCGTCGGCCTGTGCGGTGGTCACCGACATTGTCTTGTTGACGTGGACGTGTTTGCCCGCGTTGAGCGCGGCGAGCACGTGCTCATAGTGCAGGCCGATCGGGGAGCCGATCGTCACTGCGTCGATCTTGTCGTCGGCGAGCATATCGTCCAGCGAGCCGTAGGCGTCGCAGTCGCCTGCGGAGAATCGTGCGGCGGCCTTCTCTGCTCGTTCGACCACCGGATCACAGACTCCCGTGACCTGGACGACGGATGCGGTGTCGTCGACGGCGAAATGCGGCATGAGCCGTAGATTGATAGCGCCGGCTCCGACGAAGCCGAGTCTCAGTCTCTTCATTGGAACTCCAATTCTCGGTCACCAATTGGTGCACGTGCCTCAGGGATCCGCTAGTAGAGGCCCTGGATGGTGCCGCCGACGTCGTAAGCCGAGCCGCTGATCCGCTTGGCCAGCGGAGAGGCGAGGTAGGCAACGATAGTGGCTACGTCGTCGGGATCGGCGATCCCCAGCGTCAGCTGCCGGTCCTCGAGGTAGCGATCGACTGCAGTCTCGCGATCGGTGTCGTAGAGCTCGGCCAGTTTGTCGGCGATGCCGCCGGGCCGTGACCACAGGCCCGTCCATACGGGCCCGGGGAGCACGGCGTTCACACGAGTTGCGGGGGCGAATTTCTTCGATGCTGCTTTCGTCAGGTAGAGCACGGCCGACTTCATGGCGCCGTAGTCCGCCGGAACATCGTCGGGTTGTTTGGCCAGGTCCGAGGCGATGTTGATGATCGATGTATTACCGCGTGCGGCCATGCGGGGGCCGAAGGCGCGGATGGTCCGGACATAGCTCATGAAGTTGAGCTGGAACGTCAGGTCCCACGCGGCGTCGTCGATATCGAGTAGATCGCGGGAAATGCACATCCCGACGTTGTTGACAACAATGTCGGGAACTGCGCCGAGGCCCCGCTCGACCTCACTTAACGCGGAATCCACGCCGGTCGCTGTCGACAGATCCGCTTCGACGAGAATCGGGTTTCCGGCGGACTTCCACGAACCGGCATTGGCTTCGAGTGCTGCTCCGTCGTAATCGGACACCGCAACCCGTACACCTTCGTCGCTGAGCCGGGCGGTGATGGCGGCGCCGATGCCGTGTGCCCCGCCGCTGATGTATGCGGTCTTCCCCGCTATTTTCAGGTCCATCAGTAATCCTTCGTTGCCATATCGTCGACGCCCGCCACTGTCGGAGGTGCCGAGTGCAGTTCGTAACCCGCATCGGTGCGCGAGCCGATGCCTCCATAGATGCTGAGGATTGTGCAGGGTTCCTCGTAAGGGTTGGCGAAGCCGTGCCATTCCCCGGCCGGGATGTGGATGGCATCGCCGGCGGCCACGTCGATCGCCCCGGACTCGGTGAGGTGGCGGCCACGGCCGGCGACCACGTATACCGCCTGTTCAGCATGGGCATGGCGATGCAGTCGGTGTGCGGTATGGGCCGGCATCTCGTTGACATTGAGGACGATGCCGGTCGAGTCGACGGTCTCGTTGGTCAACAACCACCACACGTGCGTGCCGAGAGTGTCCGGGCGGGCGGGGGCGTGCGGATCTTCGGTGATGGTCGCTCGGGAGCGTACCTCTACCATTGCCGGTCCTCCTGATCACGGAAGTTGATCATCACTTTCGGCCGGCTCTTGTCCCGACTACCCAGCAGCGCGAACGCGTCCGCCGCCCGGGCGGGCGGAAATTCTGATTCGACGAGTCTGCCGAGATCGACCTTCCCGGCTCCGACGAGCGCGATGAGCCGGTCCCACTGCTCGATGCCGGACAGCACCCCATGCACTTCGGCATTCTTCAGAACGAGGGGTACGGTGTGGAAGTTCGGAATCGGGGTGTGCGCGACCCCGATCAGTGCCACCCGGCCGCCGTCCCGCAGGACGTGTGGAACCTGGGCACCGGCACTCAGAGAACCGGACGCTTCGATGACCACGTCGTAGGTGTTCTCGGGAGCGTCGGCCGGGGCGAGAGTGGCGCGTGCCCCGAACTGCCGGGCCAATGCCAGTCCGGCCTCCTCGACACCGATCACGTCCACGGTTGCGCCGAACGCCACGCAGAGCTGCACGGTGATCAACCCGAGGGTGCCGGTACCGAACACCAGCACCGCGTCCTCTTCGCGGACGCGTGCCCGGGTGACTGCGTGCAGGGCGGTGGTACCGGGTTCGAGGAGGGCGGCATCGCGGTCCGAGAGGCATTCTGGAATCGGTGCGAGGACCTTGGCCGGTACCGCGAAGTACGTGCTGGCAGCGCCGGGATAGTTCCCGAACACGCCTACCTCGATCCGGTTTTCACACACCACGCGGTGCCCGGTCCGGCAGGCGCGGCATGTGTCGCACGAGATGACGTTGTATCCGACGACACGATCACCGGGGGTGTATGCGCGCACATCGTCAGCCGCCGCGACAACCGTCCCACTCCATTCGTGACCGAAAACGAACGGATAGTGCATCGCACCAGTGTGCAGGTAGCTACTCGTCCCATCGAACAGGGCCGCATCGGTCCCGCACAACCCGACGTAGGACGTTCTGATAATGCACTGACCTGGCTGCGGACCGGGAACGGGAACGTCGGTCAGTGTGACAGTGCTCGGTGCATCGATGACGAGTGCGGCCATCGACCGCGCCGGTTGAGCAAAATCGGTGTGGGTTGTTTTCATTGTCGTCGTCAGCGCCTCTCGGAGCAGAGGGTTTCGCCGGGAGTGTGGTCCGGCCGAGGGGTGAGGTATGCCGAAGCCTCATAGCTCAGCGGTATCGTCGTCGGCGGATGGCATATGCAGAGGTCTCAACACTGCCCATATCGCGAATAGGGCAGCGAAAACCAGGAAGCCGATTCCCGTCGTGAGATTCACTCGGATGCCGCCGGACTTCTCGAGTTCCTCTGCGGTCGTGTTGAGGAAACCGAGCATCGTCAGAAACAGGCCGTAGAAGCCGAATAGGCCGGCGATGATGATGCGCAGGTCGAAGATCTTGCTGGCAGTGCCTCGTGCCCTTTCCGCATCTTCGGAGGCTGCGATCATCGCGTCGATCGCCATGGCGACCGGTCGAGGTTCGGACAAAACAGCCCCTGCCGTTGCCGAGGTCGACGACTCGTCGCCGCGATGGCCGGTCGGCGGTGTATTCAACATCGAATTCTCCTTCATCGGTCCGGTCATCCGAAGATCAGGTTCAAGCCCACACAGCTGACGAGTGCAATCGCGCTGAGCACAGGAACCGACTGGTACCAATTTCGGCCCAAGTGTTCGCGCAACGGTTTGCGGTAGGCGCTGCGGTCGGTGGTGGACCACACCAAGCCAGTCAGTTCGGCTACCGGTTTGGGGCGGGTCACCGTCGTTACCAGCAACATCACGAGGACGTCGACGGCGAAGGCGACGCCGGCACCCCAGAATGCGGCGCTCTGGTCGGAGCTGAATGACACCCAGTCGAATCGGTGGGCAATATAGACGCCGGCGGCGCCGAGGATTCCGGATACGAGCCCGGCAAATCCTGCCCATGGAGTGATACGGACCCAGAACATGCCCACGATGAAGGTCGCGAACAAGGGTGCGTTGAAGAACGAGTTCAGTGTCTGAATGTAGTCGCCGATGTTGTTGTAGCCGGCCGCGAGGAACGCTGCGCCGATGGCGACGACGACACCGGCTGTTGTCGCAGTCCGCCCCACCCTGAGGTAGTGGACATCTTCCTGGCCAGGCCGGATGTAGGGTTGCCAGATATCGTAGGTGACAACGGTGTTGAAGGCGCTGAGGTTAGCGGCCATACCGGCCATGAACGAAGCGAGAAGGCCCGCGATGGCGAGGCCGATTAGTCCGTTGGGAAGCAGTTCGTTGATCAGTGCGGGGAGAGCATCGTTGTAGGTCAACGTTCCATCGCCGATTCCCGGGACGAGGATCACGGCCAGGACACCCGGCAGAATGACGACAACGGGCAACAGCATCTTGGGGAAGGCTGCGATCAAGGGGGTGCGGCGGGCCGCGGACATGTCTCTTGCAGACAGGGCTCGCTGCACTTCGGCGAAATTGGTGGTCCAGTACCCGAACGAGAGGACGAATCCGAGACCGAGCGCAATGCCGATCCAGTTGCCGTACGGGTTGGTGGTGTTGTCCAGGCCGGTGCCGTTCCAGGCATTCATTGCCTCGGAGCCCAGCCGACTGCTGGCTATGCTGCTGGTCAGCCCATCCCATCCACCAACGCGATGCAATCCGATGAATGTCAGGGGCAGCAGCGCTGCGACGATAACGAAGAACTGGAGAACCTCGTTGTAGATCGCGGCCGACAGGCCGCCGAAGAAGGTATAGGCCAGCACGATCACTGCTGCCATGGCGATCGAAATCCAGACCGGCCAGCCGATCAGTGCGTTGACGATCAGCGCGAGTGCGTAGAGGTTTATGCCTGCGATCAGAATCGAGGCGACCGCGAAAAGGATTGATTGCAGCAGATGGGTGGGCCTGTTGTAGCGCAGTCGGAGGTATTCGGGGACGCTGCGGACCTTGGAGCCGTAGTAGAACGGCATCATGATCAGGCCGAGAACCACCATCGCGGGGACGGCGCCGATCCAGTAGTAGTGGGTGGGCGCCAGGCCGTAGGCGGCGCCGTTGGCGGTCATTCCCAGCACTTCGATAGCACCTAGGTTCGCCGACAGAAACGCAAGTCCGGTGATCCAGGCCGGCATACTTCGGCCGGCGAGGAGGAAGTCCATGCTGGTGGTCACCGAACGACGAGCGAGGATTCCGACACCGAGGACGACCGCGAAGTATCCGGCGATCATGACGTAATCCACGAGGGAGGTGTCGAGTTGAATGTCAGCCGCTAGGGCCATTTCGGGTTCTCCTTACAGAACCGGTCAACAACATTGTTGCCCGGCTGCTTTCGGCAGGCGGCGGCCGGCCGAGGGAATGACGAGATTGGTGAGTTCAGCGGGTCGGAGTGCCCGCATAGCGGGGGCACGCGGAATTCGCTGTGGGCCTCGCTCTCACCGGCAGAGGTCGGTCGACGAAGGCGAGGTGTCAGGGAGCGCGGCGTGCTGCAGGTACGGTATCCGGCGTCAGCCCAGATGGACTCGGAGGGTGGTCACGAACAGTTCCAGACTCGCCTTCGATGAAGCGGTGACCAGGATTTCCGAGCCGTGGCCCACGGTGACAGCATGTCCTTCCGAGAGCTCATAGGTTCGGCCGTCGAACAAGTAGGTTCCACTGCCGGACATGACGAACACGGAAAACTCGAGACGGTCGGCGGTGAAGCGCCGGGATTGGTCGGGGAGGAGCTCGATACGTTCAAATTTCTCCCAAGGGCCTTCGAAGTACTTCGTGGCGTCCAGCGATTCTCCCTTGCCGATATGTCCTACGTAGCTCGGCATCAGCTTACCTTTCCTTCCGCACGAATAACTTCCTGCGCTTCTTCGGTGGGCCTGCGGACCGGGAGCTTTTCGGATATCTCGGGTGGAAAGACCTCGATCACGATGTACTCGATGCGTTCGCCCCCGGTATTCCACAGCGCGTGCCGGCTGTGCAACGGGGTGACAACGATCGAGCCCGGTTCGACGGAGTACTTCTCGCCGTCGAGTTCGATTTCGGCGGTTCCCCGCAAAATGAACCAGATCTCTTCGGTGTGACTATGAGTGTGTAGACCAGCTCGCCCGCCCGGTTCGAACGCCACCCATTCGATTCCGTCCCAGTCCCCGTAGAGATGAGCTCCGGTTGCGAAGCGGGTCCACAACATGGCTCCTTCGCCGCCGTGCACACCCATGACCTTTCCGGCGTTTCCAGTATGGCCGGAGATTACGCTTGGCATCTTCCTTGTTCTCCGTTCCGCTTTCCGAGTCGGTATTTCATTTGCTGTGACCGTCGATCATCAAATCTGCGAGATCTTCTGGATTGATGAATGATGGTGGTGGAGGCGGTCCCCACCGGTATAAACCGCGCGCTCCCTCGAGCACTTCCGGAGTCCAGAGCGCGTCTTCCGGGATGAAATCCATGTCACTGTGGTATTCCGCGAAATTACCGGCTGGATCTTTGAAATACCAGAAGAAGTTGGACCCGGCGTAGTGTCGGCCCAGACCCCAGACGTGCCGTTCCGGGTGCCCCTCCAGCATATCCATGGCTCCGCGACCGATGGCGTCGACATCGTCGACCTGCCAGCTGCTGTGATGCATGAACGCTATTGGGGCGCGTTGGATCAAGATGTTGTGGTGGTCGGTCGAGCACCGTAGAAATACGCCTTCACCCTTGACGATATCGCTGATCTTGAAGCCGAGGGCGTCGACGAAGAACTGGTGCGAAGCGTCGAAGTCCGGGGTGCCGAGAACGATGTGCCCGAGCCGCCGGGGTTTGATCCGGGTTTCGAGGACGGCGCCCTCGGCTCGCTCATTCACTCGATCAACCCGGCCGGGGGCGTTGACTGCGGGAGCGGCGAACCGCAGTTGTTCCAAGCGAGGGGAGATCAACAGCTCGATTGCGGTTCCGGTCGCCGGCTCGACGGTGCTCACCCGGTCGCCGGTGCGCTCGGCTACCAACCCCAGCGAGGTGAGGTTGTGTTGGGTGCGGGAGAGATCGTCGGCATCGTCGACAGCGAACGTTGCGGTGACCAACCGGCGGGTCGGCGCCGAGACAAGCGAGAGCTGGATGGATCCCTCTTGCGTCGCGAACCGGTGGTCACCGACGTGGGTGAGACCGAAGTCTTCGTAAAAGGTTGTTGCCGAGCCGATGTCCGGTACAGCCAGGACGATGGAGTCGAGTCGGTGAAGCGCCATGATCAGCCTCGTTGGGTGGACAGTTCCGCACCGCTGCGTGCAGTTGCGGACGCGGCGGGAGCGACGAATCGCTGGCTCAGCTCTCCGACGCCGGTGACGAAACTGCGCAACCGGTCACCGGCCGCAAGGTAGCGGGGTGGGGTACGGCCTGCACCGACACCGGCCGGTGTGCCGGTGAAGATGAGGTCACCCGGGTAGAGCTCGACGATTCGCGAGAGGCTCTCGATCAGCACCGGGACGGGGAAGATCAGTTGGGAGGTCCGTCCTGCCTGAACCGTTTCGCCGTTGATGTCGGCGCCGAGCTCGAGGTCGTCGCGGTCGTCGAGTTCGTCGACCGTTACCAGTGCAGGACCGACCGGCGAGAAGCCGGCATGCGACTTCGCCAGACTGAATTGCGGAGCAGGGCCGGAATGCTGCCGTACTCGCTCGGACAGGTCTTGGCCGACCGTGACGCCGGCGACGTGGTCCCACGCCTGGTCCGCGGAAATATGGCGGCCCCCACGCCCGAGCACCACTACCACCTCGACCTCCCAGTCGACCGATCCTTCGGGCAATTCGACCGTTGTGACCGGACCGGTGATGGACGAGACGAACTTGGTGAAGATCACCGGGTGATCCGGGCGCTCGAAGCCCGATTCGTTGGCGTGCTCGTCGTAGTTCAGGCCCACGGCGAAGACCTGCCGCGGTCGCGGGACCGGTGCACCTACCACTCCCAGCGGATCCCTCAGCGGAGCGTCCGCGGGCAGCGAGGCACTCCATTCGATGAACTCGTCCCACCGGTCGTAGATCACCTGCGGGTCTGCGTCGAAGCGCCCACCACTGGCATCGGCCACATCGATCACCTTGTCCCCCATGGCAATCTGCAATCTGCCTGCGAGGTTCATCAAGCGCACGAGCTACTCCTCATCACTGTTGGAATACGAGGCGGAGATGACACCGCCTGTAACGACGATCACACCGTCAGCGCGAAAAGTCAACTAGTTTTCGAAAATCCTAGGATTTTTCGCTGGACGTGTAGCATCATGTTGGTACTCAACCCTGCGGTGAGAAGGAACCGGTGAGAGCGAGATGACCACCCAACTGCCCGTCGAAGCCCCGAGTCGAACGACCCGTGTATACGAAGCGGTTCGCGCCGACATCCTCGCGGGGCGCCTCGCACCCGGCTCGCGACTGGGTTTCGCCGGACTTGTGGAGAACTACAAGTGCAGCATCGGCGTCATCCGTGAGGCACTGCAACGGCTCGCCGAACAGGGACTGGTCACCTCAGCGCCCAAAATTGGTTTTCGCGTGGTCGAGATCTCCGAGGCAGACTTGGTCGACTTGACCGATGCACGTTGCGAAATCGAGGTTCTCGCACTCAAGTACGCCATAGCGGGGGGTGACCTGGAGTGGGAGGGGCGGGTCGTCGCCGCGCATCATCGCCTCGAGCGCACCCCTCAATACGACCCCGCCGACCCTGCTCGATTCTCGGAGGATTGGGTCCTCGCGCACGGCGAGTACCACCAGGCGTTGCTCGACGGCTGTACCAACAATCGAATCCTGGCAACGGCGACCATGCTCCGCGATTCGGCGGAACTCTACCGGCGCTGGTCCGCGCCATTACATGATCGGGATCGAGACATCGCCGGCGAGCATCGAGCCATCCTCGACGCCGCTGTGCATCGCGACTCCGGTCGAGCGTGCGACCTGTTGTGCACCCACATCCGGCGCACCACCGATGTCCTCCTGACCCGTACGGGCGGCTAGATTCCCGCGCCAAGCGGGCGTTGACGCCGAAAATCACCGCAGGTATCGGTGCATCTGGATATCGAAGAGCGCCGGAAGGCTGTTCATCCGAATGAATTCCTTCGGCTAATTATCGGACCCTGCACCGCATGTGGATTCCGCGTCGACCGACATTTCTCTGACCCGGCGGCAACGAGCTGACGGCAGCGAATTATATTGATTTGCAGCAACATCGGTACCGGAATGCCAAGCGATTTCTTTAATCCCTTGCCGGCCCCATACTCCGGAAGGTACTGTAGCAACACTGTGATTTATACGTATTCACAGTTTCGCGCGTCGGTTGCTTCGAGACTGCGCATCATCAACCCGAATTAGTTTCCATCTCTTATAAAGGAGCTCCGTGTGTCCGAGCCGCTCTACATCAAATCCGCCCGCTCCGTTGCCACGCCCACTGGTGATCCTGCCGTCGCCGAGACCGTGAGCGCGGTGATCGCCGATATCCGCGAGCGCGGGGACGCCGCAGTGCGCGAGTACTCCGAAAAGTTCGACAAGTGGACGCCGGAGACCTTCAAGCTGAGCGATGCCCAGATCGAGGAGATTGTTGCTCGTGTCCCCGCCGAGATCGTCGACGATATCAAAACTGTGCAGCAGAACGTGCGGGTATTCGCACAGCACCAACGGGATTCACTGACCGACTTCGAGGTCGAAACCGTTCCCGGAGTACACCTGGGCCAGCGCAACCTGCCGGTCGCAGCGGCCGGCGCCTACGCACCAGGCGGCCGATACCCTCTGGTGGCGTCGGCACACATGACCGCGGTTACCGCGAAAGTAGCCGGTGTGCCCCACATCGCCGCCTGCACTCCCCCGATCCGAGGGGAGGTGCCCGCCGCCACCGTTGCCGCGTTTCACCTGGCAGGAGCCGACGACATCTACCTTCTCGGCGGTGTACAGGCAGTTGCTGCCATGGCATTGGGAACAGAGACGATCCGCAAAGTCGACATGCTTGCCGGTCCTGGTAACGCCTTCGTCGCCGAAGCCAAGCGGCAACTGTTCGGCGAAGTCGGCATCGATCTGTTCGCCGGCCCGACCGAGGTGCTCGTCGTCGCCGACTCGAACGCCGACCCGTTCGTCGTGGCCGTAGACCTGTTGAGTCAGGCCGAGCACGGTCCCGAATCTCCCGCCGTGCTCATCACCAACTCCGAAGCTCTGGCCCGGGCCGCACTCGCACACATCGACGCGATCCTCCCCGACATGCCGACACGCGACTTCGCTGGACCAGCGTGGCGCGATCACGGCCAGATCATCGTCGTCGAGGACATCGAGTCCGCGTACGCGCTGGCGGACACCTTCGCCTCCGAACACGTGCAGATTCTCACCGACACCCCCCGGCGGGCCCTCGAAGTGATGAGCAATTACGGTGCCCTCTTTCTCGGGGAGAAGACCTGCGTGTCGTACGGCGACAAGGTGATCGGAACCAACCACACTCTGCCCACCCGGGGTGCCGCGCGCTACACCGGCGGGCTGTGGGTGGGCAAGTACCTCAAGACCGTCACATACCAGGAAGTCACATCCGATGCGGCGAGTGCCGAGCTAGGTGAGCTGTGTGGGCGCACGGCACGCGTCGAATATTTCGAAGGACACGCCCGCTCCGGCGACCTGCGCGCCGCGAAGTACGGTGGCGCACCTCTGGACTGGGCACCGCAGGATTCCGCGGCGCTCTGATGAGACCGGCGACGTCGTATCCGGTGGGTGCCTCCTCGGGGCGTCGTCGCCTTCCGAAACACTCCGAAGGATCAACCATGGTCACCTTCACACTGGACGGCAAACGCGCACTGGTAACCGGCGCGAACAAAGGTCTCGGGCAATCGATCGCCCGAGCCCTCACCGAACTCGGCGCCACCGTGTATGGAACTTCCCGGACCGAGGCGGGAGCCGCCCAGATCGAGTCGGATCTGTCCACTCCGGGGCTGGTTCTCGATATCCAGAACACGCCGTCGATCGCACCGTTCATCGACTCGCTGCCTGAGCGTATCGGAGGGGGTATCGACATTCTGATAAACAATGCCGGTGTCAACTATCCGGCGCCGGCGCTCGATGTAACAGAGGAACAGTGGGATACGGTCACGGGTACCAATATGAAGGGCACCTTCTTCCTCACCCAAGCCTTGGCGCGGACGTGGGTGGGAAGTAGCGCAGGTGTGGTGGTAAACATCGGATCTCAGGCCGGCACTGTCGGTATCGAGGAACGCGCGGCGTATTGCGCCAGCAAAGGCGGGCTCGATCAACTCACCAAGGTGCTCGCTATCGAGTGGGCACCTCACGGCATTCGTGTCAATTCCGTCGCTCCGACGTTCGTGCGCACCGAACTCACCGCATCTACCCTCGACCGACCTGAATGGGGACATACGCTTCTCTCTCGCATCCCTGCCGGACGTTTCGGGGAACCGGAAGATATCGTCGGCGCCGTTGCCTTCCTTGCCGGAGATGCCGCGAAACTGATAACCGGCCACACGCTATTGGTCGACGGTGGCTACACCGCTTGGTGAGCAGTGGTCTCCGACACGCGCTCCGGGCTTCGACTTCGATGTCCATCGCCGGTGGCTGCGTACTTGCGGGATCGCGCCTCGCATCGCTCGTCGTGGGATCGAGGATCCCACGAGGCTGGGCAAGCACCGTTGGAAGATCGAGCGATCTATTCGTAGTTCACCGGATATCGGCGGCCGACGATCCGCTACGAATGCCACGGCCGTGTCGGTCCGGCTGAATACTGACCCTCTGGTTCCGCTTGGGTCCAGGATCTGGTCACAACACTCGTGCTGGAAGATGGGTGTGCGAGTGTCCAGGGCCCGTGGTGCGAAGCGCAAGGTTGGCGTCGGAGGCGCACCACTGGGAGTTGATCCTGGCCGGTGTCGGTCCGGTCGAGGCGGCGAAGCGGGTCTGGATCGGCCGCAAGACCCGATAGCGGTGGCAGCACGAGAACGGTGAACTGCCGCCCTCGCGGGTCTCCGACGAGGTTCGCTTCGACCGATATTTGAGCCTGTTCGAACGTCAACGCATCGCCACCATGCGAGAACGCGGGCTCTCGATCCGTGAGGTTGCGCGTCGGCTCGGCAAGTCCGCTTCAACGGTCAGCCGCGCAGTACGTCGCAATATCTATGATCACGACCGCGCCCGCTACGACGCCGATCTCGCATATTCCAGGGCCGTGCACCGTGCTCGCCCGGCGCCGCCCTGGCCGATCCTCAGTTGCGGGCGGTCGTCCAGGCCAAGCCGGCTGGACTGGAGCCCGCAGTAGATCAGTGTCTGGTTGCGCCGCGAATATCCGACGCAAGTGGGCTGGCATATCAGCCATGAAACGATCTATCACGCGCCATACAATGCCGAAAAATCCGGATTGTTCAGGGCTTGACCAAACGTCTGCGGACTCGGCGCTCCCTGCGACGCCGACGTCGTCATGCAGATGTCCCGTCGATTCGTTCATCAGGCCGTCGAACCTGATCGAGGCGCGCCTGCCGTCATCGACGAACGCAGCCGCATCGGCGATTGGGCAGACGATCTCATCGTCGGGGCGCGCAACCCCTCGGCCCGGGCATCGTGAAAGCGCGGCGGGAGTCTTGCCGTCGACTGTTTTCGCCCACTGCCGCAATCATTCCCGCAACCGGGATCCGGGTCGGTGCCCCGCTGATCTGCCGGTGGCAGCGTTGGGTACTGCGATGCTTCGGCTATCCGGCGCGCGGCGCGTTCACTCATCCCGGACAATCGTTGAAGGTGAGCCACCGCCGTGCGTCGGCGTTCCGGGGCAGAGGTTTCCCTTCGCGATCTCCTTCGAGGCCGATCTCTCCAGATCCGTCTCTGCCGTGGCCATTTGAACACGGTGTTCTCGCGTTCGAGTTCGTTGGGGTTCTTCGCATCATCGGCCTTCAACCGCCGAACTGGTTGCGCCACCGGCAATAGATGGCCTCGGTGATCAGCGGGACCCGGCACACCAATGACCTCTAGTGGTTCGCGTACTCGATGATCGAACTGTGGTGTCAGATGTGATCGTGACCAGAGAGGCGTTCGTGGTCGATTTCGTCGTCGCGTTCGCGGTCACGTTGATAGTCGGTTTTGGCGTTGACGTTCCACGAGACCGGGTGTGCGCCGGGGCCGCAGTCCTGGCTGAAGTGGATTGTCGATTCGGGGCGAATCCGTATCTCCTGGAGCAGCGGGCGGAGGTCGCTGCACATAACGAATGCACCGGCGGTTGCCGGGCCCACGTCGGTATTCGTGCATTCGACATCGAGACGGCTGTCGATCGGAATCGCTGAGCAGAACGCGTCACCGGGAGGCAAAGCCTGAGCGGGACCCGTGCCGGCGATCGTCGACACCGCCACGACCGCGAGACCGGAGATCGCTGCGCCCACGATCGATAGCCGCCGTACACTTCTCTCGAGGGTCGTCACCTAGCTTCTCACTTTCCTGCGCAATCAGATAGTCCGAGAACTGCATGCATCCCGACACCGACTTACCTGCGGAAGGAATTCGCGACGATAGTCGTCGTCTGCCGTCCACTTTCGGTGACGCGGAAAAATAGTGTAGCCGACCGAAGATCGCACTCCACATGAGCTCCGACACACGCTCGCCGCGTCCAGGAGTGCTGAGGTCGAATCGAGATCCCGGTGCAATGCGACGAAGACTCCGGAATCAGCCCACACCATTAACCGGCGATGCGCGGTCGGGACGCTCACCCGAATGACGGCGGCGGAATGGAAATCCAACCCGGCCGGGTGTTGGCATCGTTGGTTCGAGGACCGCTGGAACTCCTGGTGGTGGCGGCGGTGACGTCGGCCGGTGACCTTGCCAACGGCCACGTCCCGGGCGGCGAACAGGCGGAGAGTGCTACGGCGGACACAGCATCGGTGCGACGCGCGGGCGTGCCCGGCATCATCGGCTGCGAACGGTCCAGGGGCCTGCATCTGCGGTTTCTCGTCCACGCACAACACCAGGGCTGCTGCCGGTGGGTCCAGGTACAGGCTGACCAAGTCACGGACCTTGTCGACGAACTGCGGATCCGTTGACAGCTTCCAGGTGTAGACCAGGTGCGGTTAGAGCCCGAATGCCCGCTAGACCTGCGGAATCGACAACTGCGCCAGCCCGACCGCGTTGGCCGTGTCTGGTGTCGACCAGTGCGCGTCCCCGCCTCCCGGTTCCTCCTCGAAAGTTTTCACGATGTCCTCATTGAGGACGTCTTACGTGGATGTAATTCGTTGTCCGGCATGATCTGACCCGTGGTCGACAGACTTGCTCAACGGCTAATCCCGGATGCGTTGTGGGACATCGTGAAACCGCTGCCCGAATTCACGCCCAGACCGCAGGGCGGCCGGACCGCTCCCGTCGATGCGGGATCATGCCCCGGATCGCCCGCCGTGGGGTCGAAGATCCCGACAAGCTGGGCAGGCATCGATGGGAAGATCGAGCGCACCATCGCATGGGCGACCGGATACCGGCGTTGGACGACCGCTACGAACGCCACGGCCGTCTCTTCGCAGCATTTCTACAACTCGCCGCCGCTCTCACCTGCTACAGGAATCTCCCCACGTAAGACACTCTCTTACGCAACCACCGCGAGCAGTGTTGTCGCCTTCTCCGTGAGTTCCGGATCGCCACGCAACTCAGAACGCTGACGTGCCTGCTCAACTGATATACCGCGACTGGCCAGCCGCCAGAGCGAGTCCTGGTCCATACGCACTACCGCGGCGGGGTTCTGGGCTCGCTCGGCGGTGAGATTCCAGCTCGTACCGTCGGAGACCACCGACCAACAACCGCCCGCCGGACCTGTGATCTCGAACTGCACCGCTGTGCCGCCCGGCCGAACCTCGGCCCGGAGCGCCCACGGCACCGCATGTAGGAAGGTCACGAGCACCGGACGCATCAGTGCGACCTCATCAGCGCCACGCCGAGACACCGCGTCGCGGATCTGTTGCTGATGGACCCAGAACTCGGTGTACTCACGGGCAATGTCGAGCCAGGACGGACTCGTAGCATTCCCCGCCCACGAAACGTTGAGCCGTGCGGGTCCCGAGAGGTCCGCTGTCGCTGCCCAGACCCGATCCAACTCGGGGCCCAGGTGGGCGAGCAGGTCGATGAGCACCTGGGGGCTGCACTGACGCATCGCCCCGACGAACTCCCCGTTCACGCGCGCCAAGTAGGCAGGCAAGGTTTCGTCGTCGGCGAACACAGCACCATCGTGCTCGTCTCGGTTGCCGGAGATCCGCCGCATGTAGTCGTTCAGGATGTGCGCGGTCACATCGGCCACGCTCCAGCCAGGGCACACCGTCGGCTTCGTCCAATCCGCCGCGTTCAACGACCGGAGCATCTCGAGCAACATCTGCCTTTCACGCTGGAACAGCGGCCGAACATCGAGTGGAATCATGGCCACAGTTAACCCTTCGCGACATCACTGCGCCACCGATTTCCGGGCCGCCGGCCGAGCCTCTTACTCGGGCGCGTTTCGCTGCGAGGCCCCGGTCGCTCTGTGATCCCGATCCAAGTGGGACTGCCCAGCATCTCGGTTGTGGAGGCCAGAACTTCGAGGGTGTCAACCCTGACGATGGTCATACCGGATGGGTGGTCGTTCGGGCGATGTGGTGGGTAGTCGCCGCTCTTAACGTCATTCGCTATGCGAATCAGGGTGTGGGCCGAGACAGGCCGATGGTTCTTTGTCGCGGTGCTGACAGCGTTGGCCGGTGGTGTGGTTGTGATGTGGCTCTCCCCAGGAGGTTTGGGGCAGCCTGAGCCGATCGAGATCACCGAGGGACCTTCGGTGTCGGTGTATCGAGGGCTGGCCGGCGCCTTCGGTTCCTCCCCCGTGTTGGCGCGGTCGGTGGAGTTGCTCGGGGAAGGTTGCCTGCTGGTTTTGGGCGTGCTCTGGGCGTGGTCGGGGTGGTCGGGCTTTCGGGGCCGACAGTGGCCGTGGGTAGTGGCTGCCGGGACGACGGCGCTGGGCACGGTCGGGGCATATGTGATCAGCGAGGCGGTGAAGTTGGTGGTGGATGAGGAACGGCCGTGCCGCGCAGTGAGTTCGGCGGCCGATGTCGTCGCCTGTCCGCCGGCTGGTGATTGGTCATTTCCCAGCAATCACGCAACTCTTGCGGCGGGTCTGGCCGTGGGGCTTGTGGTCATGTGGCGCAGGTCGGCTGTTGCGGTGGTGGCGTTGATGGTCGTCGTGGCGGTATCGCGGGTGGCGGCGGGGGTCCACTACCCGCACGATGTGCTCGCGGGCTGTGTGCTCGGGGCCTGCATGGTCGGTGCACTGCTGGCTGGGGTGAGATCAGCGGCGCCGGTTGTGCGAGGTGGTCTCCGGCGCGGCGACACCGGCCTGGAAGGCCACGACCGCAGCGGCCGCGCGGTTGTCGACGCCGAGCGTGGCCAGGATCGAACTCACGTGAGTTTTGATCGTCCCCTCCACCACCCTCAACCGGCGCGCGATCTGCCCGTTGGTCAGACCGGCACCCAGCAGGGCCAAAACTTGTCGCTCCCGCATGGTGAGCGCCTCGACCAGGTCGCGGGCGCTCGCCCGGCTATCGGTCACCGACTGCGGCCCGGGGTTCGTCAGGTGAGCAACGACTCGGGCGGCGACCTTCGGTGACAGGTATGCGGCGCCGTCGGCCACCGCGTGGACGGCGGCGATGAGTTCCTCCGGATCGCCGGATTTGGTGAGAAATCCGGCGACCCCGCCGCTCAACGCCTGCAGGATGTAGTCGTCTTCACCGAAAGTGGTGAGAATGATCAAACCGGTGGATGGTGCGAGCTGCTGGATCCGGCCCGCAGCGGTGATGCCGTCCAGTCCGGGCATCTGGATGTCGAGAACAGCGATATCAGGGCGGTGCCGCCGCACCGCGTCGACGGCTTCGTGACCATCGGCGGCTTCGGCCACGACGGCGATCTGCGGATCGGTACTCAGTATGGCGCAGACCCCGGCTCGGATCAGAGGCTCGTCGTCGGCGATGACAACCCTTGTCACCATGCCTGCCCTTCGGCGACCACGTCGATGCTGACCAAGATGTCCTCGCCGGACCGGAAGCACAGGCGGTATGCATCACCCGAGCGATCGTCGAACGGATTCGCTGTGATCGCGTAGTACTCGCAAGCAGTTCCCGGGGCAGGCCGACTGCCCGTGGGCGCATCCAACTGCCGTGAGGGAAGGAACTTCGCCACTTCACCGCGGCGCGCTCCGACTTCGAGTCTGTCGAAATTCGTCCGGTCCAATACTGATGTCCGCAAGACCATCGTCTCCCATATGCGCAGTCCCCCGGTCAGCAGAGCGCCGGTGACCAAGGGAACCACGACTGCGGCCACCGCGACGCGTCTCAGGCGATTCCGGTCGCCGTGCTGCTGCTCGGCAATCTGAACAATGAACTCGGTCTCCGGGGTCGCTTCGCCGTTGCCGCAGGTACCGTCGGGCCGGTTCGCGAACGTCGCATGGACCACGAACTCGTCGCCCTGGTAACGGTGCGCCAGTGTCCCGCCCGCCAGGCGAGCTCGCTCCGCCAAGCCCACGAGGCCGGAGCCGGTCCGGACCTGGGTTTGTGCAGGAGCCGCAATCGGCCCATTGATCACCGACACCTCGGTTTCCGTATCGCGGTAACCGATCATCACACGCACCGACGAAGCCGGAGCGTGCTTGGCCACGTTGGTCAATCCCTCTTGCACAATACGGAACACGGCATGTTCGACCATCGGAGACACTACTGTGGACGTTCGTGTGATGTCGCAATCGACCCGAAGGCCTGCAGTACGGGCATGCTCGACCAGATCGGAGATGTTCTGATGTGGGGCCGCCTCGCCAGGGGCAACCCGCAAGACCCCGATCACCTCACCGAGATGATCCACCGCCTTTGCGACGCGCTCCCTGATCCGTCGAGCCGAGTCCTGATGCTCTGTGGTAAGGCCGTCGGCCATTTGCAGCGCGCCGGCAGACAGTGCTATCAAGCTCAGCTCGTGGCCCAGCCCATCGTGTATGTCCCGGGCGATCAGAAGGCGTTCCCGCAACCGTACCTGCTCGACAACCAAGGCTCTCTCTCGCTGCAGCTGCGCGGCACGGTCCCAGCCCGCTCTGGTCAGCGCGCGCGACAAATACCAGAGCCGACCGAAAAACCACGGCACCATCCCGCCGGCCACGAAAACAACCGAAAAGACACCGACAGTAGATGTCGAGGTCGGCCACACCGACGCCACGACCACAACCGACGCCGCCACGGCGACCCACACCGCTGTCGCAGGCCACACCGAACGCGCGTGGACGCCCGCGAAAAAACCGCACACCACCGCCCCCGTAATCCACAACCAATGGACCATCCCCAAACCCGCCCCCGCGACCACCGCCGCCAACAATGCCCCCTCCAGCCACCGCGCCGGTACCTCCCAACTTCCAGAAAGCATTTCCGCCCGACCCATACACTGACTGTAGGACCTGTGGAAACAACTTCCTGTACAGGGGCACTGTCTCGCTAAGGCTCTTCTCTGCGTCAAGCCTCGATGTGCAGAGAGGTACCAACTCAGGGTCGGCTTTCAGCCGGACACGCAATCGGAGACCGACTGCGGCAGGGGCTTCCTGGTGTGAGCGGCCAGGGCGATACCGGATTGCGGCGTTATCGGACGCCCGAGGCCGCCGTTGCGACGATTCCCGCCACCGGCTCAGGACACGGTAATCTCAGTCGGTGTCGGTGAAGAACAGTCCGGCGCCATAAGCATCCCGCGCTGATACGAAAAAGCCGCCCGGACTCGTTCTGGTGGTGGTGCCGCCGTTCTCGATAATCGTACGAGCCTTGCCCACCTCGTCCACACGAATGGTCATGGCACCCAGATAGGAGGCTGCCGGAACCGGTTCTCCGGGCAGTAGCCCTGCCGACTCCGAGCGTTTGACGAACTCGATTCGTCCCGACGGCATGTCCAATACCATCAGCGGGCCTTCGGGGGTCGCTGGACCGTCGATGATGCGCGCGTATCGATTCACGATCGCGTCGAACTCGCCATCGTCGGCCACGATGAGTACCGAGGCGATCCCGCGCGCGCCATTGGGATGATCGAGATACCTCGGCTGATGAACGAACTCGCGGGTGAGGTGTTGGGCGATGCCGAGATGTACCTCCGGTGTCACCGACGGATCGATGTGCACCGCCCGGGCACGCATGGTGCGCATCCCGCTCTCGGTGTCGACCTCACGTTGCAGGTTCAACACGCCGGAGGTCGGCAGACCTGCGGCCGTGAGGCGTGCATCGGTTGCGTCCGCATCGACGGTATCGAGGTTGAGCAAGCGGAGACCGTCGGCCATGGACTTGGTGTGCCACGGATCCGGCGCGGTCTCGTCCACGATACCGAGCAGCTCGATATAGGAGCCGCCGAAGAGTGCGCACATGTTGGCGGTGCAGCCGAGAACCATGGGTTCGCCGGGCTTGGTGTTCAGGCTGTGTCGCGACCGCGGGCTCAAGGTGAATCCGAACGAGGTGTACCTGCCCGCCAAGCCATCGAGGTCCCGGGTGAGGATGCCGACATGGTGGAAGCTCAGAATGTCATCTGTCATGCTGCTGATATTCGGGTGATCGGAGCGCTGTGTCGATGAATTCCGGCTGCTACGCCGGATACCGTCACTCACATAGACTGAGCTGGTGGATTCGGTCAGCCTCGACGAGACGGACCTGCGTCTGCTCCACGCGTTGCAGGTCGACGGTCGCGCACCTTTTGCCAAGATCGGCGAGGTCCTCGGAGTTCCCGGCCGCACGATAGCGCGCCGATTCGCACGTATGCAGACTCACAGGCTGGTGCGGGTAACAGGTAGTCTCGACCCGCATGGAGTCGGCGCCGCCGAGTGGCTGGTCCGTATGCGAGTGCGCCCCGGCCGGGCCACTGCACTCGCGCGATGTCTGGCCCAGCGGGCCGATGCGAGCTGGGTCAGCGTGCTGTCCGGTGGTGCGGAGGTAACATGCCTGTTCAGAGTTGCAGACGGTGGCGCACCCCCCTTGGACAGCCTGGCCCGACATCCCGAAATCGGGGATGTCACGGTGCAGCGAGTTCTTCGTCATTTGAGTGATCGACGCTGGCCGGGCCGGACATCGGCGCTGGCCGCGGATCAGGTGGCTGCACTCATGCCCCCGGTTATCGACGGCCGGCCGATCGAGCTCACCGATCTCGACCGGAAGCTGCTACCGGCCCTGACGATGGACGGGCGGGCTACCTATCCTGAACTCGCGCACCGTATCGCGTGGTCGGAATCCGCATTGCGACGAAGACTGCAAGAGTTGCGCCGCGCAAACCTGCTGCGGTTCGACGTGGAGATCGACGCCGCCGCGCTGGGTTTCCGCACGCAGTGCCTGATGTGGCTGACCATACCGCCGGCTCAGCTGGCAGGTGTCGCCGCCGAACTTGTCAGGGATCCGGAAACGGCGTTCGTCGGTGCGACAACCGGCGCCAGCAATCTTATGGCCGTTATCATCTGCCGCGACGAGTCCGCGCTGTTCGACTACATCACAGGCCGGATAGGCACCCTGGGTGCGATAGACCGGGTGGAGACCGTTCCCATCACCGCATACGCGAAGCGGACGGCTCCAGGCTGTTGACACACCGCCGGATGAAACAGCTAGGCGAACGCGCCGCCGCCCTAAGGCGCCTGTGGCAGATCGCTACTACGCCGAGCCCGTCAATTGCGGTCTCGTGTCAGGCGAGTGTCACCACCACGCATGCACCAACGAAGAGCGCTTGAACCACGGTGCGTAGCGATAACGGCATCGTTTTGATACCGAGGTCTGCCCGGGCAGCACGCACATTGGCCGGAAACATCACCAGCAAAAGGACCAGCAGCGCCGCAGCGGCCAGGCGTGAGGTGGCAGGCACCAGCAACCCGATCGCCCCGGCCAGCTCGAGGATGCCGGTGATCGTGACCAGCGCAGGCGCGGCGGGCAACCACGGGGGCACCATGGCGATCAGTCCGGCACGCCGCGGCTGCTGGAAATGAGCGCTCGCAGTGAGCAGGAACATGGCCGCGAGCCCCAGTGCTGTCGCGTGCTGCCAGGAATCGAGCCATTCCGGACCGGATATCCAGCCGAGGAGCCGAGCCAGCCCAGCTACCACGAGCAGAGTGATGAGCGGAGCCATCGAACCTCCTGACCAGCAAATCTTGACGCCGAAAAGATAGAACGAGAAGACCTAACTTGTCAATGGAAAGATTTGCCACCAGAATCGACGTATGGCGAAAAACGGGTACCACCACGGCGATCTGCGGGCCGCGATGCTCACGGCCGCGGCCGAGCAGATCGCCGCCGATGGTGTCGACGCCGTGTCGCTACGCGCACTGGCTCGCCGCGCGGGTGTCTCTCATGCCGCTCCGGCCCATCACTTCGGCGACCGCACCGGCCTACTGACCGCGTTGGCAGCCGAAGGATTCGGCCGGTTGGCCGTCGCCTTGGAAAACGCCACCGACCCCAGCGCGGCCGCGATCGCCTATATCCGGTTTGCCCTGCAGCATCCGGGCCATTTCGACGTCATGTTCCGTCACGGATTGCTGCGCACCGACGACGCGACACTGGCGGCCGCACGCGCCCGTTCCAGCGCGGCATTGCGTTCGAGTGTCCTGGAAGGACAAGAGGTCCCGGCAAGCGTCGATCAGCAGGCCGTCCAGCTCGCCGCCTGGTCCCTCGTCCATGGGTTCGCCTCGTTATGGCGTGAAGGCGCCCTGGAAGGCGCACCGCTGGTCTCCTCCACCGACCCCGAGGCTGCGGCGCGGCGCATGCTCGACACAGTCCGATTCGAATGAGAACGAATCGAGCGTTGTCGGCGATAGCGCCCACGGCGTGAGCGGGAATCGACCCGCTGACCGGCGAAATCGACAGGCCGCCGCCGAGGCCCGCCACACCGGTCAACTCACCGGCGGATTCCATTGGACGACGAGCACTTCCGCTCGCGCAAGAAGTTGTCTCATGGCAGGCTCATCGTTCTCCGGCGCGTCTGTATGCCCCTCCACGAGAAGATTGTGGTTGGCAGTCGGCTTCGACTTGCAATTGCCCACGCGAAAACCGCAGGCCATCCCCGTTCCCATCTTCGACGTGCCCCGCCGAGGGCACAAACCTGCGAAAGCGTTCCCGCCGGTCGAAGGTACTGCGGAGAGGATGCGCCGGTGTGCGGTGGTCAGTTCACGCGGCGGCCCGATCGGCTATAGGGCGGCGGCGCAGACCCGGTTGCCGAAGCTGTGGCGCAACGTAGGCGACGTCGACCGGTCCGGTGTCGGTTCCCGGGGGCACGATTTCGTCGATACGGTCGAGCAGGTCGTCGTCGAGGGAGACGCTGGTTCCTGCGAGCAGGTCGTCCAGCTGTGCCATCGTGCGCGGCCCGATGATCGCCGAGGTGACGGCCGGGTGGGCGATGACGAATGCCAGAGCCAGGTGGGGCAACGGGAGACCGGCCTGGTCGGCCAACGAGATGAGTGCTTCGACGGTGTCGAGTTTGCGTTGATCGGTCATATGCTGCGGAACCCACTGCAGCACAGCCGCGGACGCCGTCTCGCCGCCGCGCTTGCGATAGCGGCCGGTGAGCAGTCCCATCGACAGCGGGCTCCACACCAGGGTGCCCAGTCCGTAGCGCTCGCAGACCGGGAAGATTTCGCGTTCGGCTTCCCGCTCGAGCATCGAGTAGTGCGGTTGCTCGGTGCGGAATCGGGCAAGCCCACGTCGTTCGGACACCCATTGGGCTTCGACGATCTCCGAGGCCGGAAGGTTGGAGTGACCGATGGCGCGTACTTTGCCCGAACGGAGCAGATCGGTCAGCGCGCTGAGGGTTTCCTCGATATCGGTGCCGGGGTCGGGGTGGTGGACTTGGTAGAGGTCGATGTGGTCGACCCCGAGACGGCGCAGGGATGCTTCGACAGCGGAGATGATCCAGCGGCGCGAGTTTCCTCGCTGGTTGGGGCCGGGGCCCATCGGGCCGTTGAATTTGGTGGCGAGGACGATATCGTCGCGGCGGCCGCGCAACGCCTTTCCGACGATCCGCTCCGACTCGCCCTCGCCGCCGTACACGTCGGCGGTGTCGATGAGGTTGATCCCGGCATCGAGCGCCCGGTGGACTATTCGCACGCACTCGTCGTGGTGGGGATTACCGAATCGGCCGAACTTCATGGTCCCCAGGGCATAGGGGCTGACGTGGATACCGGTGCGGCCGAGTGGGCGAGTGCGCATGGGGTGGCTCCTGTGATGTTCGAATCGCCTCGCCCGCCCGGGGGGGGGGGGGGGCGGGCCCCCCCCCGGGGGGGGGGGGGGGGGG
>NZ_JARWPM010000067.1 GCF_029869215.1 Nocardia carnea | reverse complement strand
CCCAGCGGCCCCCGATGGTCCGGATGCGCAACCGGGCGTTGCCGTGCTCGAAACCCGCCGCGTGAGCCCGTGCCCGGAGTACCGTGCCCTGCAACCAGATCGGGATGTCGACCCCGATCGCCGACGGTACGCACGGCCCCGGTGGTTGCCCCCGGCCCCGCGCTCCTCCCCCTTCTCGCCCCCCCCGCCCTGCCGGATGTCAGCGCCTAGCGGCTCACCGCTGGGCGACCGCCGTCGGCGGGATGGGTGCCGGGAGGGCGGTTTCGCCTTCCAGGTACTTGTCCACCGCGGAGGCCGCCGCGCGGCCCTCGGCGATGGCCCAGACGATCAGCGACTGACCGCGACCCATATCGCCGGCGACGAAAACACCGGGGATATTGGTGGCCCAGTTCTTGTCCCGCTGGACGTTACCGCGCTGGTCGTAGCCGACACCGAGATCGGTGAGCAGCCCCGGCTTGTCGGGGCCGACGAAGCCCATGGCCAGCAGTACGAGATCGGCCTCGAGCGTGAAATCGGTGCCGTCGACCTTCTCGAACCGGCCGTTGACCATCTTGACCTCATGCGCCTCGAGGCCCGTGACCTTGCCGTCCTTGCCGACGAACCGCTCGGTGTTCACCGAGAACACCCGCTCGCCGCCCTCTTCGTGCGCCGAGGAGACCCGGTACATGAGCGGGTAGGTCGGCCACGGGGTGGAGCCGGCGCGTTCGGCCGGCGGCCGCGGCATGATCTCGAACTGGTGCACGCTGGCCGCACCCTGCCGGTGCGAGGTGCCCAGGCAGTCGGCGCCGGTATCGCCACCGCCGATGATGACGACCTTCTTACCGTGCGCGTGGATCGGCGGCAGCCCGTTCTCGTCGGTCACCGGATCGCCCTGCTGGACCCGGTTGGCCCAGGGCAGGAACTCCATCGCCTGATGGATACCCTCCAGCTCGCGGCCCGGGATGGGCAGATCGCGGGCCTGGGTGGCGCCACCGGCGAGGACCACCGCGTCGAACCGCTCGCGCAGTTCGTCGGCGGTGATATCGACGCCCACGTTCACCCCGGTCTTGAAGATGGTGCCCTCGGCCTCCATCTGTGCCAGCCGCCGGTCGATGAACCGCTTCTCCATCTTGAATTCCGGGATGCCGTACCGCAGCAGGCCGCCGATCCGGTCGGCCCGCTCGAAAACGGTCACTGTATGACCCGCGCGGGTGAGCTGCTGCGCGGCGGCCAGGCCGGCGGGCCCGGAACCGACCACGGCGATCTTCTTACCGGTGAGGCGGGTCGGATAGACCGGCGCGACCCAGCCCTCGTCGAAGGCGTTCTCGATGATCTCGACCTCGACCTGCTTGATGGTCACCGGATCCTGGTTGATCCCGAGCACGCAGGATGCCTCACACGGCGCCGGGCACAACCGCCCGGTGAACTCCGGGAAGTTGTTGGTGGCGTGCAGCCGGTCGATACCTTCGCGCCAGCGGTCCTGATACACCAGATCGTTCCACTCGGGAATCAGGTTCCCCAGCGGGCAGCCGTTGTGGCAGAACGGGATACCGCAGTCCATACAGCGGCTGGCCTGCCGCTGCAGCGTTTCGTGCGGAAAACCCTCCTGGTAGACCTCTTTCCAGTCCATCAGCCGCAACGGCACCGGACGGCGTTCGGGTAACTCCCGGGACGTGTGCTTCAGAAATCCTTGGGTGTCACCCACGAGCGGCCTCCATAATCGCAGCGTCGACGTCCTTGCCGCTCTTCTCGGCCTCGGAGATGGCGAGCAGCACCTTCTTGTACTCGCGCGGCATGACCTTCACAAAGTGGTTCACCTGCTGCGACCAGTCGCCCAGGATCCGTTCGGCGACAGCGGAACCGGTCTGGTCCCGGTGCCGGCCGATGATGTCGCGCAGCCAGGTGAAATCGTCACCGGACAGCGCCTCGATGGCGTCCGCCTGTTCCGGGTTGACCCGGCCGCTGAACGTGTTGTCGGGGTCGTAGACGAACGCGATACCGCCGGACATACCGGCGCCGAAGTTACGGCCGGTCTCGCCCAGGATCACCACGCGGCCACCGGTCATGTACTCGCAGGCGTGATCGCCCACGCCCTCGACCACCGCGGTGGCGCCGGAGTTGCGCACGGCGAACCGCTCACCGACGACCCCGTTGATGAACGCCTGGCCGCTGGTCGCGCCGAACAGGATCACGTTGCCCGCGATGATGTTCTCCTCGGCCTTGAAATCGGCCGGGGCGTTGGGCGCCGGGCGCACCACGAGGTGGCCGCCGGAAAGACCCTTGCCGACATAGTCGTTGGCGTCGCCCTGGACGCGCAGGGTGATACCCGCCGGCACGAAAGCGCCGAAGCTGTTACCGGCGGAACCGGTGAGCGTGATGTCGATGGTGTCGTCGGGGAGGCCGGCGCCACCGTACAGCTTGGTCACCTCGTGGCCGAGCATGGTGCCGACCGTGCGGTTCACGTTCGTGATCTTGGTATCGATCTTGACCGGCTTACCGAATTCGAGCGCGTCGCGGCTCTGCGCGATCAGCTCGTTGTCCAGGGCCTTGTCCAGGCCGTGGTCCTGATCCTTGGTGCGGCGGCGATCCTGGAACATGAACGCCGTCTCGACATCGTCGAGGATCGGCGACAGGTCCAGTTTGCTGGCCTTCCAATGCTGCTTGGCCTTGGTGGTGTCGAGCAGGTCGACCCGGCCCACGGCCTCGTCCAGCGTGCGGAAACCCAGCTCCGCCAGCAGTTCCCGGACCTCTTCGGCGATGAACATGAAGAAGTTCTCGACGAATTCCGGCTTACCGGTGAACCGTTCGCGCAGCACCGGGTTCTGGGTGGCCACACCCACCGGGCAGGTGTCGAGATGGCAGACCCGCATCATGATGCAGCCGGAGACCACCAGCGGCGCGGTCGCGAAACCGTACTCCTCGGCGCCGAGCAGCGCGGCGATCATCACATCGCGGCCGGTTTTCATCTGGCCGTCGACCTGTACCACGATCCGGTCGCGCAGACCGTTGAGCAGCAGCGTCTGCTGGGTTTCGGCCAGGCCGAGCTCCCACGGGCCGCCCGCGTGCTTGAGCGAGGTGAGCGGCGAGGCACCGGTACCACCGTCGTGACCGGAGATCAGCACCACGTCGGCGTGCGCCTTGGACACACCCGCCGCGACGGTACCGACGCCGGGCTCGGCGACGAGTTTCACGTGAATCCGCGCCTGCGGGTTCGCGTTCTTCAGATCGTGGATGAGCTGCGCCAGATCCTCGATCGAGTAGATATCGTGATGCGGCGGCGGCGAGATCAGGCCCACGCCCGGCGTCGAATGCCGGACCTCGGCGACCCACGGATACACCTTGTGCGCGGGCAGCTGGCCGCCCTCGCCCGGCTTGGCGCCCTGGGCCATCTTGATCTGGATATCGGTGCAGTTGGTCAGGTAGTGCGCGGTGACGCCGAACCGGCCCGAGGCGACCTGCTTGATCGCGCTGCGCCGCCAGTCGCCGTTCTCCTCCGGTTCGAACCGGGCCGGCGATTCGCCGCCCTCACCGGAGTTGGAGCGGCCACCCAGCCGGTTCATCGCGATCGCCAGGGTTTCGTGCGCCTCGGCCGAGATCGAGCCGTAGCTCATGGCGCCGGTCGAGAAACGTTTGACGATCTCGGAGGCGGGCTCCACCTCGTCGATCGAGATCGGCGAGCGCGCACCCTTCTTGAACTTGATCAGGCCGCGCAGCGAGGCCAGCCGCTCGGACTGGTCGTCGACCAGCTTGGTGTACTCCTTGAAGATCGAGTACTGCCCACTGCGGGTGGAATGCTGCAGCTTGAACACCGTGTCCGGGTTGAACAGGTGGTATTCGCCCTCACGCCGCCACTGGTACTCGCCGCCCACCTCGAGCTCACGATGCGCGCGCTCGTTGCGGTTCTCCAGGAACGCGACCTTGTGCCGGGTCGCCACATCGGTGGCGATCTCGTCCAGGTCGATACCGCCCAGATGCGAGCGCAGGCCGGTGAAGTATTCGTCCACCAGTTCCTGCGACAGGCCGATCACCTGGAACAGTTGCGCGCCGTTGTAGGAGGCGACGGTGGAGATGCCCATCTTGGACATCACCTTCAGCACGCCCTTGCTCGCGGCCTTGTTGTAGTTGGCGACGGCCTTGCGGTAATCGGCGGCCAGGTCGCCGGTGCTGCCCGGGATGGTCAGCGCGCCCCGTTCGAGCATGTCCTCGATCGATTCGAAGGCCATGTACGGGTTGATCGCGGCGGCACCGAAACCGACCAGGGTGGCCATATGGTGCACCTCGCGAGCGTCACCGGCCTCGACCACCAGCCCGACCATGGTGCGGGTGCGTTCCCGAACCAGGTGGTGATGCACCGACGAGGTGAGCAGCAGCGACGGGATCGGCGCCAGCTTCTCGTTGGACTCCCGGTCCGACAGCACGATGATGCGGGCACCACCGTCGATCGCGGCCGAGACCTGGGTGTTGATCGCGTCCAGCGCGCGCCGCAGACCCTCGCCGCCAGCCGCGACCTCGTACAGACCGCGCACGACGACCGACCGCAGGCCGGGCTGGCTGCCGTCGTCGTTGATATGGACCAGCTTCGCCAGTTCGTCGTTATCGATGATCGGCTGCTGGATGGCGATCTGCCGGCAGGACTCCGGGCTCGGATGCAGCAGATCGGCCTCCGGGCCGATATGGCGGCGCAGGCTGGTGACCACCTCTTCGCGGATGGCGTCCAGCGGCGGGTTGGTGACCTGCGCGAACTGCTGGGAGAAGTAGTCGAACAGCAGGCGCGGCCGCGCGGACAGTACGGCGATCGGGGTGTCGGTACCCATCGAGCCCAGCGCCTCGGCGCCGGTTTTGGCCATCGGCGAGATGAGCAGGTTCAGTTCCTCGGTGGTGTACCCGAAGATCTGCTGCCGGATGAGCACCCGGTCGTGCGACATGTGCACATGCGGGCGGTCGGGCAGATCGGAGAGGTGCTTGATACCGGCATCGAGCCATTCCCGGTACGGGTGCTCGGCGGCCAGTTTGGCCTTGATCTCCTCGTCGCCGACGATCCGGCCCTGCGCGGTGTCCACCAGGAACATGCGGCCCGGCTGCAACCGGATCTTGCGCACGACCTTGGACTGGTCGATATCCAGCACACCGACCTCGGAGGCCATGACCACCAGGCCGTCCTCGGTGACCCAGATCCGGCTCGGGCGCAGCCCGTTGCGGTCGAGCACGGCGCCGATCACGGTGCCGTCGGTGAAGCACACCGAGGCGGGACCGTCCCACGGCTCCATCAGCATCGAGTGGTACTCGTAGAACGCCCGCTGCGCCGGGTCCATGTTCTCGTTGCGTTCCCAGGCCTCGGGAATCATCATCAGCACCGCGTGCGGCAGGCTGCGGCCGCCCAGGTGCAGCAGCTCCAGCACCTCGTCGAAGCGCGCGGTATCGCTGGCGCCCGGGGTACAGACCGGGAAGATCTTCTCCAGCCGGTTCTTGCCGGCGGAATCCTTGCCGAAGACATCCGAACGCAGCAGCGCCTCGCGGGCCCGCATCCAGTTCTCGTTACCGGCGACGGTGTTGATCTCACCGTTGTGCGCGACCCGGCGGAACGGATGGGCCAGCGGCCACGACGGGAAAGTATTGGTGGAGAACCGGGAGTGCACGATGCCCAGGGCGCTTTCCACCCGGTCGTCCTGGAGGTCCAGGTAGAAGGCACGCAGCTGCGGCGTGGTGAACATACCCTTGTAGACGAAGGTCTGGCCGGACAGGCTCGGGAAGTACACCGATTCTTTACCGACCGCGCCCTCACCGGCGCCGGCTTTGCCCAGTTCGTGTTCCACCCGCTTGCGGATGACGTAGGCACGCCGCTCCAGATCCATCCCGGAGAGCTGCTCCTCCGACCCGGCGGGCGAGCCGATGAAGACTTGCCGGAACAGCGGCATGGCATCACGCGAGAGTGCACCGAGCGACGATTCGTCGATCGGGACCTCGCGCCAGCCCAGTACCGCCAGGCCCTCTTCCTTGACGATCTTCTCGACGCCGTAGCAGGCCCGCGCGGCCTCGCGCCGGGCCTGCGGGAGGAAGGCGATACCAGTGGCGTAGGACCCCTCCGGCGGCAGGTCGAAATCGACCACCGCGCGGAAGAAGCGGTCGGGAACCTGGATCAGGATGCCCGCGCCGTCACCGGAGTTCGGCTCGGCGCCCGCGGCACCGCGGTGCTCCAGATTCAACAGGGCCGTAATGGCCTTGTCGACGATGTCACGGCTGCGGCGGCCGTGCATATCACCGACGAACGCGACACCACATGCGTCGTGTTCGTTCGCCGGGTCATAGAGCCCGATGGGTCCGGGGGACCTGTGGCCAGGTAGTTGCGTCATGCCTCTGCCTTCGAGAAAGTCGACCTCGACGTGGTGCGGCCTGGAGAGAACGCCCTGTCGAACGCCGGTACTGTCGAACGCTGTCTGCTAGCACTGCGTTCGTACGTTGGCCGACACCAGCCGCGCTGATGGTGTTCGGCGTGCAGTCACGTCTGAAGTTGTGTCCACCTGCGTTGGTGCGCCGGTGCCCGCTGGTAACGAAGCGCTTACGCACTCGGAACCCGGAGGCGGGTTTCGCCCGCTAGGCTGGCCTGTGCCGATTGATTGCCCGAACGTGCCTTCGGCCGGACATCGGTATGTGCGGCGTAAGAGCAAACGATAAGCCAGGTCCGGAACCCAACCAACCAAGGTTGCCCTAATAATTCCGTCTAGCTGGGCTTCTTCATTCGTTCCTCCACATATGCGCGTTTTCTAGTGTAAAGCAGCATTCGGGCGGGAATCGATTCCGGATCGGCCCTCCGAACAGCGGCGATCCACCGGTCCGGCCCGTTTCCCGATGTGATTCCACATCCGCCGAACCCACGCTCACCTGCATCGAAGATGAATTCCCGGCGGCGGCCACCGGCAAACCCACCCACCTGCGGCTAACTGTGGCACGGGCCGATGAGATGTTCGTGACAGCGGCGTGACAAGCACAGAACATGATCCGACCGTCCGGACTGTTTTGCGTTCACGGGCCTTCAGCACACGATCAGCAAACCGCATCCGCCGTGTTGCACGCCACACTTCCGGGCGTCCATCGCGGCCGGTTTCGGTTGCGCCCGCACGGAATTCACCCAGCCCATGGCCCGGGTCCCGGTCGCGGACGAACTCGCCGGACGACACGCTCCGCGGCTCCTGTGAAGATGACCACACCCGCCCGCCAAGGCTCGATGTGCGGGCGTGCCGCCTGTCACGCTGAGGGCACGAATCGATGACAGCTGCAGAGGTTATGGATCCCATGAGCGTCACCGGCATGTTCATCTGGCTCGGCGGCGGGCAGCCCACCGAGACCGCCGACGGATACGAGCGCACCGGCTACCTCCTCACCGGTGTCGGTGTGGCGCTGTTCGCCGTGGTCAGCGCGGGGGTCACCGGGGTCGCACTGCGGCTGGGCGCGTGGTCCCTGCCCGTGGTCGCGGTCGCGGCCTTGATCGCCGGACTCTTCGCCGGCCTGATCGGCCGGGCACTTGCCGGAGCCGAGGCCACGGCCCGCCCCGACCGCCCGGCGGGCGAGACCAATACTCCCGCGGTGGCGCTGCGGCTCGGGGTCGCGGTGATCGCCGGAGTTCTGGTGGCCGAACTCGCGACCACGGTGCTGTTCGCCGGCACCATCGATCGGATCCTCGACGACCGTGCGGCCGCGGCCGCGCTCACCGCGCCGGCGGTACGTCCCGTGCAGGACGAACTGGACCGCGCGATCGATCAGCGGGCCGCGCTGGACCGCACCATCGCCGCGGCCGAGGACGATATCGACACCGCTCTCGTGGTGGCCCGATGTGAGTTCAATCCGACCCCGGAATGCCCGCAGACCAAGATCACCGGTGTACCGGGCCGCGGTCCGGAGACCCAGACTGCCAACGAAATGCTCGACGACGCCCGTAACGCCCTGGCGGCAGCGCAGAATCAGGTGGCCCCATCGGACCGGCAGGTCGCCGACGCCCGGGCAGCGCTGCAGAGCGCCCGGGCTGCCGCGGAGGCCGAGGCCGATCGGGGGCTGGGCGCCAGGTGGTCCGCGGCGAACGATCACACGTCCGGCGTATTCGGCGCCCTGATAATCCGGCTGCTCACCTGGCTGTTCTTCATCCTGCTGGCCGCGCTCGCGCTCATCCTGCGCTGGTGGCGAGGGGAAACCGCCCAAGAACGCCGGCGCGCCGCCGCGGCCGTCCGCGACCGGGCCGAACGCGCCGCCGACGCGGCCGTCGCCGAGCAGCAAGCGCGGCTGCGGGCCGAAACCGCGGCGGTCCGGGTCGATCAGCAGCTGGCCGAGGCCCGGCTGGCGGCCGAAGCCGATACCGCGATCGCCCGGGAACAACAGCGCACCCGGGTGATCGCCGCGATCGGCGGCCTGGAGATCGGGGTCACCGAACGCGGTGCCGACGCCGCGGACAGCACTCGCCCCGCCGGCACCGAGCTCGAACGGGTCGACCGCCGGGCACTGCCCGCGCCGGTCGGCTCGCGACCGTCCGCCCGGCCGGACGACCTGGTGCTACCGCTCATCGGTACCGTTCCGTTCACCGGCACCGCCGCCCGGATGATCCGCCCACTGGTTCCGGGCTTCGTCAGTTCCGCGGTCGACAACGCCCTCGATGTCGCGGGCCGCCCGCTTCGTACCGCACGGCATGTCCTCACGGAGGCCGAGGAGATCACCTTCACCTTGCGGCGTACCCGCAAGATCACGATCGACGGTCCCGCCGAGCAGACCCGGCCGGGAACCGGCGACTCCGGCGATACCGCATCGTCCGGCCACTCGGTGGTGGACGCCGAACTGGTCCTCGACTCGGACGCGATCGTCTCGGCCACGACACACCTGGAACCCGCCGCGGAAAACGCGCTGTCCGGCCGCGCCGCACGCGGGCTGCCGGAACCGCCGAGTCCTCGCGAACTGCCGCCCGGCACCTGACCCGGTCCCGCGGGGACCGTCCCGGTGGTGACGGGTGGTCGAGAGTCGGCCCCGCTCGCCGCGCCATGATGGCCGGGCGGCGGAGCGTGGGCGCGGCGGTGTTCCGCCGGCGCGGGGCTGTGGCGGGGGCCGGAAGTGTTCCGCGCGCGGTGGCGGGGTCGCCAACTCGCCGGCGCCGGAACCGATACTGGTTCGCGCAGGTAAAGTGGGCAAGAAC
>NZ_JARWPM010000066.1 GCF_029869215.1 Nocardia carnea | reverse complement strand
CCCCCCCCCCCCCCCCCCCCCCCCCCCCCCCCCCCCCCCCCCCCCCCCCCCCCCCCCCCCCCCCCCCCCCCCCCCCCCCCCCCCCCCCCCCCCCCCCCCCCGCCCCCCCCCCCCCCCCCCCCCCCCCCCCCCCGGCCGGTCAACCTTCCAGCATCGCCTGCATCTGCTGGATCTCGGCCTGCTGGGCGTCGATGATCTGCTGGGCCATCGTGCGGGCCTGCGGATTACTCCCCTCGGCGAGTTCGGTCCGCGCCATCTGTACCGCGCCTTCGTGGTGGGCGATCATCATGGTCAGCCACAGCCGGTCGAACTCGGCGCCCTGCGCGGCCTCGAGTTCGGCCATATCCTCGGCGGTCATCATGCCGGGCATACTGCCGTGGTCCATGCCCGAATGGCCGGTGCCCTCGGGTACCGGCGCTCCCCACGCCTGCAACCACCCCGTCATGGCGGTGATCTCCGGGTCCTGCGCCTGCTGGATGCGGGCGGCCAGATCCAGTACGCGGGGATCGGTCGAATGGGACGGCACCAGCGCCGCCATCTCGACCGCCTGCCGGTGGTGCGGGATCATCTCCTGCGCGAAACGGATATCCGCCGCGTTGTGCTCGTCGGCCACCGGCGGGCCGGTAACCACCGAGGTGGTCGCGGAGCCGGTGGCCGGGCTGCTGCCGGATCCTCCAGTGTCGTCACCGCAGGCGGTCAGCACAACGGCGGAGCCGAGCAGTGCGAGAGTGATCGAGGCCGGCGAATTTCTGTTCATGTTGCGGTTCTCCCTGGGTTGGTCGTTGCGACTGGCGGAACAGCGCCGCGACCCGGACGCGCCGGGTCCGGCGGGCGTCCGTCACAGCCGCAACACACCCAGGGCGGCCAGTCGCCGGGCGAGCGGCGGTGGCCGGGCGCGGACGAGCGGGTCGCAGTGGAGCGCCGGGCACGGGACGTATCCGGCCACGCCGTGGGCGACCACGAAGAACACCAGGACGATCCCGGCCAATGCCATCAGGACCGCGAGGCACAGATGCAGCAATTCGTGCCCCGCGCCGTGGCCGGATGGGCTGTCGTGCGCGGGCCCCGGCACGAACGCACCCGGCGTATCGCAGCAGAATGCCCGGTCGGCGAGTGCCTCCGCCGGCGAGCCGCTCTCGGACTGCACCACGCCCGCACCGCTGTGGTGCATGTCCCCGGCCACGGGTTCGCCGGCGGGGAGATGATGCATACCCAGCACGGCCGCCGCCATCAAGACAGGCAGCAACCATCGAGCGAGTATTCCCGCGATGCCGGAGTGCACGAACCCGAATGTAGCAACCCGCTTCCGGCCCGGGCCGGTGCGCCGGGTCCGGCCGCGCAGCCGGGCACGGCGTACCGGCCTGCCCGCCGGACGCCCGGGACCGTCGCGTCCGGCGATCAGCCGCCCATGATGGCGTTCATGATCGTGCCCGCGCTGGTGGCCACCGCGCCGCCCATCATCGCGCCGGCGATCTGCTTGGGGGCGGTCAGCGATCCGCCGTTCCACTTCTCCCAGGCGAACTTGCCGCCGCCGAAGACGATCGAGGTGACGCCGGAGAGCAGAACGAACCAGGTGAGGTACCGGGTCATCTGGGTGATCTTGTCCGATAATGGCGGTGCTTCGGGGGTGGGATTGCCGACCTGGGCGAGCACCGCGTAGCTGTCGTGCCACGCGGGAAGGCCGTCGTGCAGTGCGGTGAGGATCATGCTCATTGTGGTCGTGCCCCTCTCGGATGCCGGTGTATCCGGTGGCGGACGAATGCCGTTTCCGTAAAGCCGAACCCGACCGGTTATTGAAGCGCAATCGCGGCCACCGTGGGGGGAGACTCGCCGATTTCCTGTGGTCAGCGCCGAAAATCGCGGCGTGTCATCGATCCGACACGCCCGGCAGGCCGCACGGAGCAGCCGATTGGCATCCGGATCCTTCCGGGCACGCGAGGCGGCCGGGGCCGCGTCACCGATCCGTCACAACACGCCGACGGCTCCGTCACGGGCTCCGCGTGCCGGTGGATCTTCCCGCGGGGCCGGTTAGTTTCGGTTCGCTCCGCTGTTTCCGCAGCAACGACAACCGATCATTCACCCGGGAGGTTTTGCGTGGGATCACGAACAGCACGGCGCATCTCGGTCGCGGCTACCGGTTTCGCCGGTGTCGCGGCCTCGGCTCTTCTGCTCGCCCCGGCGACGGGCGCGGATCCGGACGTGCCGGAGCCGTGGATCGTCCTGCAACTCGGCCCCGGGCCGGTCGAAGCGGAACCCGGTACGGCGGCCGAACCGGACGCGAGCAGGTCCGGGGACAGCGCCGGTTCCCGCTCCACGGTCGAACCGGGCGGGCCGGCCACGGACAGCAGCACCGGCGCGACAGACACCGGCAGCGGCCCGACGAGCACGGACAACAACAGCGACACCACCAACTCGGACAGCGGCGAGGGTACCGCCACGGACAGCGGCGGCGGCGCGGCGGACAGCGGCGGAGTCACGGACAACCGGCCGTCCGGTACCGAGGGTGGTAGCCCGGCCGCCGGCAGTGGTGGCAGGGGTTCGGTGCACGGCGACAACAACTCGGCGTTCGGCGACAGCGGCCCGACGGCGAACGGCAGCGACGCGACCGGCGCCGAGAGCGCGCCCACCGCGGAGGGCGGGACCGGGCCGAACGCCGACAGCACCGGCACGGGCCCGGCCACGGACGGTGGCAACGGCACCGCTGCCACCGCGGACAGCAGAAACGGAACGGGCGCGAGCACGGACAGGAGCCCCACCGGGCCGGCCACGGAGAGCGGCGACAACTCCGCCCCGGCGGGCAAGAGCGGCGCCGCCGCGGAGTACGACACCGGCCCCGCCGATACGGAGGGCACGGATCCGGCCACCGGGGCGCCCGCGGCTTCGGCGGACAGCGGCGAGGCCGGTGCCGCCGAGGGGACCACCGGCGAGGAATCCACCACGGGACGCGCGGCGAACCCGTCCCCCGGGCCCGCCGGGCAGCTGCGTCCGCCGTGGCTGGTCGGGCCGGAGTCGTAAGCGGCGGAGGCCGAGCGGCAGGGTCCCGGCGGCGCCGGTGGCCTCGCCGGAGCCGCCGCTCAGGAGGCCGGCGCCACCGGCACCCCCAGCACATCCATCAGTTCGCCGAAGGTCTGTGCGGCCGCCACCTCCCGTTCGGGTAGCGCGATACCGTACTTCTTCTCGACCAGCACGATGATCGAGAGGATGGTCAGCGAATCCAGTCCCAGTTCGGCCGGGGTCGCCTCGGCCGCGATCGCGTCGAACTCCAGGTCGCACTGTGTGCGCAGGAATTCGGCGACATAGTCGCGTATCGGTGTATCGGACACGGTGGCAGGCCTTTCCCCGGTGTCCGTAACCGGTCGGGTGGACGGTGATCGACCCGTGCAGGATGACGTGCCCGGGAAACCGCCGGATGTCCGGCGGCCGAACCGTTTTCGTCCGGCCGGTGGCCGGTTGCCGAACCGGCGGTACCCGGCCGGTTTCTTACCAGGTGAGCACGGCCTTGATCACCGAACCCGCGTGCTGCGCCGCGAGTGCGGCCGCGATATCGGTATGGGGAAAGCGGGTCACCAGCCGGTCGACCGGGAGCAGGCCCCGGCGGTGCAGCTCGAGCAGGTGCGGGATGAAGGTCGCCGGAACCGCGTCGCCCTCGAGGCAGCCGCGGATCGTCTTGCCTTGCAGCACCATATCGCGTACATCGATCGGCGGTATCCCGGTGCCGAGGCCCACCGCGACCACCGTCGCGCCGGTGGTCAGCGCATCGAAGGCACCGGCCAGCACCGCGGGGATACCGGTGGTGTCCAGGGCATGGGTGGCACCGCCGCCGGTGACCTCCCGAACTGTCCGCACCGTATCCGCGCCGGCCGGATCCACGACGATATCGGCACCCAGTTCGGCGGCGAGTTCGCGGCGCGCCGCGGCGGTTTCCACGACGACGGTCCGGACGCCGGGGACGGTCCGGGCCGCCAGCAGGGCCGCCGAGCCGACCGCTCCCCCGCCGTAGATGGCCAGCCAGGCCCCGGATTCCGGCCGTAACACGTTGAGCACCGCGCCCGCGCCGGTCTGGAAACCGCAGCCGAAGGAGGCGGCGACGGCCGGATCCACGGCGGCGTCGACGACGACGGTGTTGTCCGCGGTGGCCAGTGCGTAGGCGGCGAAGCTGGACTGTCCGAAGAAGCCGTCACGCACGGGTTCACCGGCGACGGTGATACGCGGGGATTTGTCGGCGCGGCGGCCGAAATGATTCAGCGCGGTGGAATGCCGGCAGTAGGCGGGCCGGCCGGCCGCACAGTTGGGGCAGGCACCGCAGTGCCGGAAGGTCAGCACCACATGATCGCCGGGCGCCACGGTGGTCACCGCCGCGCCGACCGCCGCCACTACCCCGGCACCCTCGTGCCCGAGCAGCACCGGCCGGTCGGGCCGGCCCAGCGGCCGGTTCACCAGATCGGTGTGGCAGATCCCCGAGGCGAGGATCCGCACCAGGATCTCGTCGTCGCGGGGACCGTCGAGATCCACCGTCTCCACGGTGAACGGTGCGGCCGGGTCGCGGGACAGCAGCGCCGTCGTCCGCATCGTCACGCCCGTTCCAGCAGGAAGTAGAAGTACTCCCCGTTCGCGAGAACCAGTTCCGGCCGGCCGTTCATGATGCCCATCAGCGTGCTGTCGTCGAGCCACTTGAAGTGGTCGAATACCGCGCGACCGTCGTAGACCATGGTCGCGGTCACTTCGCCGCGGAATTCGATGTTCCACAGCGTGGCCTCGCCCTGGCCGAGTTCCACGTTGGAGAACAGGGTGCCGTCCTCGGCCCGGCAGATCAGCGGTTTCGCATCGCCGAGCGAGTGGAACGTTTTGCCGTACCAGCGGCTCTTGGGGAGTGCCCGGCACAGCGGATGCCCGGTCTGGAAGGCGTCACCGCGCCATTCGCCGAGGATGTCCTCGGCGCGGGCGGGCCGCAGCCGCGCCCACAGATCGTCCAGTTCTTCGACCGAGACGCCCTCGGCCTGTTCCCGCAACTGCTGCCACCGTGGTTTGTCCGCGCTCATATCAGTCCCATCCACCGTTCGGCGAACCATCTGGTTCGGCAACGACCTTAGTTCCGAACCATCTGGTTCGGCAAGCTACGATCTGCCCATGCGTGCGGCAGGCCAGGCGACCCGGGAGCGGATCCTCGCGGCGGCCAAAGCGGAATTCGCCGAATACGGGATCGCCGGCGCCCGGATCAATCGGATCGCCGCGGCCGCCCAGGCCAGCAAGGACCGCCTCTACGCCTACTTCCCCGGCAAATCCGACCTCTACGCGGCGGTCACCGAACAGTGGACGGCACAAACCACCGCCGAGACGGCCCTGCGCGCCGAGGACCTGCCCGGATACGTGGGCCGGTTGTTCGACCATTTCCTCGCCCATCCCGAGAATGCCCGGCTGCAGGCGTGGGCCGAACTGGAACCGGCCGACGAACGCATCGAGCAGGTCCTGCGCCACACCGTCGACCCGAAGCTCGCCGAGATCCGGCGCGGCCAGCGCACCGGGATGATCACCACCGATATCCCCGCCGCGACACTGCTGCGCATGCTGACCGAACTCGCCCGCAGCACCGCGGTGTACTCCGGGCCGGGCCCGGCCCGGCGGATCGCCGAACAACGCGCCGCGGTCGTGCTCGCCGCCCGGCGGCTCGTAGCGCCGCGTCCGGACAGCACGTAACGACAGCTGAACTCCCCGGAATCCGCGGCACACCCGGTCACCAGGGTCCGGGCGATTCGCTGCCACCGTCCCACCCGTGGCGGCATACGCCGGAACAGATCCGTGAGTTCAGGCGGGATCCGCCGGGGCGTCGCCGTAGACCACCAGCCAGATCGCACGACCCAGCGCCGCTGCCAGTTCCGCGTCGGAGATACCGGTGCGGACCGCGAAGGCCGTGCTGATGGAACGCTCCACCATCGCGGCCAGTACCAGCGCGGTGGCCGCGGGGTCCAGATCCGGCGCGACCCGCCCGGCGGCCCGGTCGGCCTCGAGGCGTACCCGCACCAGATCGACGAAGGTCGCGACCCGGCCCCGCCAGTAGGCCCCGACGTCACGGTCGTAGGCGGCGAGTTCGCTCAGCGCCAGCAGCAGATAGCGATGGCGGCGGAAGCCGCCGATCATGGCGCTCATGGCCCGGCGCACCCCGGCCTCGCGGTCGGTGTGCTCGGCGTTCCACCAGCGTTCGGCGGCGGCGAACAGATCGCTGGTCGCCAATTCCGCCATCCGGATCAGCAATTGGCTCTTGTCCGGGAAATACCGGTAGAAGGTGGACCGTGCGACCTCCGCTGTCGCGGCGATCCGCTGGACCGCGATCTCGGTGTAGGGCGTGCCGTCGGCGAGCAGATCCTCGACCGCGCGCAGTACCCGCTGCTCGAATTCGGCCCGGCGGTCGTCGTCCGGTTGACGAGCGGGCCGCGGCGCTCGGGTCAGCGACGGCATCCGGGGACCGCCGTATCGCTCGACCACAGTCTCGGGTGTCCGCTCACAAGGTCCATGCGCCCATTGTGCCCCGCGATCCGGCAGCGGCAGCGCTCACCGGTGCCCGTCGATGCGGCCGGGCGAGCCGGAACAGGTCGCCGACCGGCCGGCCCGGAAAACTGTGCGGGACAGTGCCGCTCAGGTGGTTGACATTCGCTCCGTGGCACCGCACCATCAATCGGACATAGTGTCCGAGACTCGATGACCGAGGCGGTTCGTATGGTTGGCTCCCACGCCCCGGCCCAACGAGCGGACGTCGTGGTGGTCGGCGCTCGATGCGCAGGTTCGGCCACCGCGGCCACCCTGGCACGAGCCGGACATCACGTCGTCGTCCTGGACAGCGCGCGGTTCCCCGCCGACACCCTGTCCACCCACCTCCTCTGGCCGGCCGGCGTCGCCGAACTGTCCCGGCTGGGCGCCCTGGACGCCGTGCGCGAGATCGGCGCCCCCGAACTCACCCACGCCTACGCCGCCGGCGCCGGCTACGTCATCGAAACACCGTTTCCCGAGGTGGACGGCATCGACTACACCCTGTGTGTCCGCCGCACCGGCCTCGATCACGCGCTCGTGCGTACCGCCCGCGACGCGGGGGCCGAGATCCGCCAGCGCTGCCGGGTGACCGAACTCGTCTGGGACGGCGAGCGGTGCGCCGGCGTCCGCTACACCGGACCCGACGACCGGACCGTCGAGATCCGGGCCGCCTTGGTGGTCGGCGCCGACGGCCGCCGCAGTACGGTGGCCCGGCTGGCCGGGGCGGCGACGCCCTACGTATCCGAACCCAGCGGGCGGGACTGCTATTTCGCGTACTGGCGCGACAATTCCCCCGCATGGCGAGCGACCGCCGCGCAATGGCGCGCGGGTGCCGATCTCGGGACGGCCTTCCCCTGTGACGACGGCCTGCTGTTGTGCCTGGTCCAGCCGCCCGCGGAAGCCGGCAAGCTCCGGCCCGGCGATACCGGACGACGCTATGCGGCGGCGCTGGATCGTATTCCGTTGCTCCGCGAACGATTGCGCGGCTGCGAACAGGTGGGCCGGGTTCGCGCGGCCACCGAGATCACCTCCTACTTCCGGCGTTCGAGCGGACCCGGCTGGGCACTACCCGGCGACTCCGGCCATTTCAAGGATCCGGTCACCGCCCAGGGCATTCGCGACGCCCTGCACTACGGCCGCCGGCTCGCCGAGGACGTGGCCCCGGTCCTGCACGATCCCCCGCACCTGGATCGCGCGCTGGCCGGATGGGAGCGGCGCCGGGTGGCCGAATGCCGGGAGATCTACCACTGGACCAATCGGCTGGCCCGGGGCACGGCGATGAGCCCGCTCGAGGTCGAGCTGTACCGGGCCGCCACCACCGACCGGGAACTCGCCGCGATCACCACGGCGATCTTCTCCCGCACCAGGCGCCCCGCCGACCTCTACACACCGGCCCGGATGGCGCGGCTGACCACCGGCGCCCTCTGGCGGCATCGCCGCAATCCGGCCCCGGTGATCCGCGATCTGGCATGCGAGATCGCCACCGCCACCCGCGAATTCCATACGTCGTGCACCGCCCTGCGCGGCAACCCACCCTCCACCGTGTGACCAGGAGAACACCATGCCGGATCAGCTGCCGAAGATGTCAGCCCCGATCGACCGCCGCACCGCCCTGCGCGGCGCACTCGCCGGCGCCGCGCTGGTCGCGGCCGGTTCGGCGACCGCCACGGCACAACCCGCCCGGCACCGCACACCGGGTCTACGCACGGGCGGTAAGGAGGTGGCGATCTTCGGCGGTGGGATGGCCGGGTTGTCGGCCGCCCACGAACTCGCCGAACGCGGTTTCCGGGTCACCGTGTACGAACCGTCGTATCTGGGCGGGAAGGCGCGCAGTATGGGCGTCCCCGGGACGGGCACCGGCGGGCGCGCGGATCTGCCCGGCGAGCACGGATTCCGGTTCTTCCCCGGCTGTTATCAGAACATCCCCGACACCATGCGCCGGATCCCGTTCCCCGGTAATCCGAACGGCGTCCTGGACAATCTCATTCGCGTGCAGGGCACCGTCGCCGGCTTCCGCGACCGGCCACCGATTTTCGCGCCGGTGGAGATCGGTGCGCTCGACCAGATCACCCCGGAACGTCTGCAGAACAGCATCATCAGCGCCTTCGGTTTCATCCCGGAGCTCCCGCCCCACGAATTGGCCTTCTTCGGCAAGCAGATGCTCATGTGGTTCACCTCGAGCACCGAACGCCGGTTCGGGCAGTGGGAATACCAGACCTGGGAGCAGATCATGCGCGCCGACGGTAAATCCGCCGCCTACCGTGCGTATCTGGTCAACGCGCTCACCCGGATCACCGTGGCGGCCAAACCCCATCTGAGTTCGGCGCGCACCATCGGCACCATCGGCGAGGCGCTGGTGCTCGCCGGAACCGGGGTGATCCCGGAATTCTCCGGCGGCGTGGACCGCATCCTGAACCGGCCCACGAACGCGGCGTGGATCGACCCGTGGGTGTCGTACCTGCAATCCCGTGGCGTGCGGTTCGTCATGGGGCAGCGGGCGAGCCGGCTCTCCTACGCCGGCGGCCGGATCGATTCCGTCACGGTCACCGATGGGCAGGGCACGGCGACCTCGGTCGTCGCCGACTACTACGTGTGCGCCATGCCGGTGGAGAAGACGGTTCCGCTGCTCGACGACCGGATCCTTACCGCCGACCCGCATCTGGCGGGGATGCGGGAACTGCTCACCGACTGGATGGTCGGCATCCAGTACTACCTGCGCCGCCCCACCGAAATACCGGAGGGCCATATCGCCGCGCTGGGCTCGCCGTGGGCGCTCACCGCGCTACGGCAGGCACCCATGTGGGTCGGCGATTTCGCGAGCCGGTACGGCGACGGATCCGTTCGGGAATGCTTCTCGGTGGATATCTCCGATTGGGACACCCCGGGAATCCTGCATCGACGACCGGCGAAACAATGCACCGCGACGGAGATCGCGGCCGAAGTGTGGGCACAGCTGAAGGTGTGGCTGAACACCGGAACGGGCTGGCTGCGCGACGAGGATGTGCACTCGTGGCATCTGGACCCGGGTATCAGCTGGTCGGCGGGCGGTACGCACAACGAGACCCCGTTGCTGGTCAACACCGTCGGCTCCTACGACCACCGGCCGTACGCGCACTGCGCGATTCCCAATCTCTTCTTCGGCGGCGACCATGTCCGCAGCCATATCGACCTCGCCACCATGGAGAGCGCGAACGAATCGGGCCGTAACGCGGCCAACGCCATTATCGACACCGCCGACGACCCCGCACCTCACGCGCCGGTGTTCCCGCTGGTCGCGCTGCCCGCGTTCGAGGCCGCCAAAAGGCTCGACGCCGACCGGTTCCGGGCGGGGCTTCCCCACATCCTGGATGTCTAGCGGCCGCACGGGCTCGCACCGGCCCATCGGTGGGCGCGGCGCGGGCCCGGCGCAGACGCGTCGATTCGCGGGAAAGCATTGTCTGTCGTAAGCGCTTCCTCGAGAATGGGTTTCGAGCCGAGATCCGGCTTCTTGGGGACCGCCGGCGCTCGCGCACCGGCAGATCAAGTGGGGAACATCATGAGAATCAAGCACATCGCGGCCACCGCGCTGATCTCCATCGGCGCTCTCGGCGCCGCCACGGGCACCGCGCACGCCGATTCGCACGCCACCGAGGTAGCCGTCCGCGGCGCCGAGGCGGGCGTCGGATATGTCGTGGCCCCGAACGAATCCGGTACGGCCGTGGTGGCCACGCTCGAGACCGGTACTTTCCGGCTCGCCGCGAACGGCGCGGCGGTCACCGTGGCCGACCCCGCGGGCCGCGTGCTCACCACCCTGCCGCTCGGGGTGGCGGCCGGTGGCGCCACCGCCCCGTTGGCGGCGGCGGTCTCCGCCGACGGCCGCACACTCACCGTGACTCCCGAGGCCGCGACCCCGGCGGGCCGCCATCTCGCCGAACTGGTCGCCGACCCGGGCACCGAAGCGCGCAAGATGCACAATGCCGGGATCGGCGCGCTGGTCGGTGCCGGAATCGGTGCGGTGCTGGGCTTCTTCCTGGGTGGAGTCGGCGCCCTGGTCACCATCCCGATCGGGGCCGGGATCGGCGCGCTGATCGGCTATTCCACGCCCTGACAGCAGGACTCGGCGGCGCGCTGACATTCCGGCGGCGCGCCGCCGCACCCCTTCCGGCGGTCGGGTACGCCGATTCGATTGCCCCCGAACCGTTATCGCCGCTTCCGGACAGCTCCGGCACCGCGGCACGGAGCCGTTTCTGTCGTACCCCCGCAGTAAAATCATGCAGGTAGGACACAGTCGGAAGGGTCAGCGGCGGGCGGTGTTCCGGCCCCGCCGACGGCTCGCCGGCGTATCGGAACCGGGGGTTCTGTGATGAGTGAATTCGGACAACAACGACTGCTGCCGCCCCGTCAGCACGGGGCGTCGTGGCGCGAATCGGAGTATCGGGCCATCGTGGCGCAACTGCGCGCCGGTAAGGATCTGTCCGCCATCGCCGAAGAACTCGGCCGCACACCGTCGGCCGTGCAGGCCGCGCTGCGGAATTTCGTGCCCCCGCACGAAAAGGTCCGGGCGAGCGAGCGCGCCGGTTGGTTGCGCGACCGGCTGGCCGCCGAGCCCGAGTGGGACTGGTGGGCGACCGTTGTGGACAACCATCTGCACGGCCCGTCGGCGCTCTGGCTCACCGAACACGAACATATCGCCCGCCGGGCCTGGCGGGAACACACGCCGATGCCGGTGCTGGCGCAACGGCTCGGCACCGCCGAGATCGAGGTCGCCGGATTCCTGCGGGCACTCGGACTGGCCGAGAACCTGGCCGAGGTCGCCGACCGGCTCGGCGCCACGCCGGGGCAGGCACTCGCCAAGCGGGTGAACGCGGCACGCGATCAGGACCTGACCGGCGGCTGGGTGCTGGTGGTCGACGGTGCGGCCGGAACCGTGCGGCACCGCAGCGCGCCGGTACGGCGCCATGTCTCGGTCCACGAGAGCCGGGCCGCCGCCGAGGCCGGCCGCGACCGGGTGCTGCGCCGGCATCGCCGGAGCGCCGGCGCGAGCAGCACGCCGGTGTGGTGGACGATCGCGCAGCGCGGGGTCGGCGATACCGCGGGCCGCACCTACTGCGGTGTGTACCACCCGCAACTGGCCCGCAGCGGCGTCCGGGCCGACGCCCTCGAGATCGGCGACCGCATCCGCATCGCCGGTTCCGACGGCAAACCGGTGGAGGCGATCGTCGAATCGATCGCGCAGCGCGGTGAGGTGGTCGTCGCCGATCTCGGCCCCGTCGGTGAATCCCGGGTACGCCAGATGATCGAGTTCGACGCCGGTGAACGGGTCGAGGTCCTCGCCGGCGAGGAGTAGCCGCGACGCCGGGCCGTCAACCGCCGGACGCGGCGCGGCCCGGCATGAGGGCGCTGGCGACCACCATCGCCACCGTCATCACCAGCACCGCCACGAACACCAGATGCACACCTTCGGCCAGTAGGTCCGGGGCCGGTACCGCGGCATCACCGACCCGCGAGTTCACCAGCGCCCCGAATACCGCGACACCCACCGCGCTGCCGATCGACCGGGCGAACATGTTCGCCGAGGTCACCACGCCGCGTTCGTTCCAGCTCGCGCCGGTCTGCGCGGCGATCAGGGTGGGGCTCGCGACCAGTCCCATGCCCAGTCCGATGAGGAAACAGGTGGCGGCGATCTGCCCGAGTGGCGACCCCGGCCCGATGAACAGGGTCGCGCCGGCGCCGAGCGCACCGAGCACGCTGCCGAGGACGGCGGTGAGCCGGAAACCGATCCGCAGATACACCCGGCCGGACAGGGACGCCGAGATCGGCCACCCGAGCGTCAGCGCCCCCACGGTGAGGCCACCGACGAGCGCGCCGGTACCCAGCACCCCTTGGGCGAAGGTCGGCACGTAGGAGGTGAGTCCGAGCAGTAGCGCCCCGACCAGCAGCGATACCGCCGAACTCGCCACCACCACCCGCCGGGTGAACAGCCACAGCGGCAGGATCGGATTCGCGGCACGGCGCTCCACGGCGACGAACAACAGCAGGGCGGCCGCTCCGCCGGCGAAGATGCCGATACCGGCCGGGGAATTCCACGCCCACGACCGTCCGCCCTCGAGGAGGCCGAGGATCACCGCGCCCGCGCCGGAGGTCAGCAGGATGGCACCGGCGTAATCGACCCGCCGGCGCTGCCGCGGAACGTCCTCGGTGAAATGGCGCACGAGCATCCACGCCGCCCACGCCGAGAGCGGCAGGTTGATCAGGAAGATCCAGCGCCAGCCGAGATAGTCGGCGAAAACGCCACCCAGCAGCGGCCCGGCCACCGACGACAGCGCCCAGACCCCCGCGATATACCCCTGCGCCTTCGCCCGTTCCGTCAGCGTGTACACATCGCCGGCGATGGTCATGGTCATCGGCTGGATGGCGCCCGCGCCGATACCCTGTACCGCGCGGAACACGATGAGCCACACCATACTTCCGGCGAGACCGCACAGCAGCGAGCCGAGTGCGAATACGGCGATACCGAACAGGATCACCGGTTTGCGGCCCACCATATCCGCCACTTTCCCGTAGACCGGTACCGTCACCGCCTGAGCGAGCAGATACACGGAAAACAACCAGGGAAACTGGGCGAAACCACCGAGGCTCGCGGTGATCGAGAGCACCGCGGTGGCGATGATCGTCGAATCCAGTGCGATCAAGGCGGTGGCCAGCATCAACGACCCCAATATCGGACCGCGCTCGGACCGGAGTCCGACGGCGGCCTTCGCGGTATCCGCCACCACCGGCGTACCCCTTTCGTTGTGCAAACAAACAGGCCAACACACCCGGGCGGTGACGCTATTCCCCGCGGACCGGGCGGGCACGCGGTTTTCCACCTGGTGGGACGGCGCCCGGCGGTGCCGGCTTGTGCCGGCACGCAACCTCGCGCGGCGCGGCCTGTGAAGGCGCACAGCGCCCCTGTGGCGCAACGGAATCCGCGGCTAGCATCCGCGGAATGAAAAATCCGGCACGTTCCGCACCCACCGTTCGTCATCGGCTGCTGCGGTGTGGCCTCGCGTTCGCCGCGGCCCTCGGCGCCGGTGCCTGCGGGCCGGGCGAGGCCACCGATCCGGCCGCGGTCTGGGACCCCTGCGCGCTACCCGCCGGCCTGCTCACCGAGGCGGGGTTCCCGGCGGAGTCGGGGGGGGGGGGCGGGGGCGGCGGCGCCCCCCGCGGGGGCGGGGGGGGGTGGGGGGGGGGAGGGTGGGGGGGGGAGGGTGTGGGGGGGGTGCTGGGGCCTGGGTAAAAATCGCAGTTGGAGTACCTCCGCGGTGGGGGGGGCGACCGGCCGCCGAGGGCGCCGCGACCGGTGCCCGACAAGGGCGTAGGTGTGCTGGAGTTCGGTGGTCGATACCAGGG
>NZ_JARWPM010000065.1 GCF_029869215.1 Nocardia carnea | reverse complement strand
GGGGGGGGCGGGGGGGGGTTTTACCCGGTCCCCGGGGGGGCGCGGGGGCGCCCCGGGGTCTGGCCCGGGGGGGGGGCGCGGCCCCTGCACCCGGGCCCCGGCTGGGGGCGCCGGACCCTTCAGACCGGGGAACCGCATACTCGACAGGCTGCCGTCGGGGCGGCGGACATAGTCGTACATGATCCCGTCGAAGCCCAGTTCGGCCGCCTCCACTGCGAGCGCGATGTTGTAGCCGCGGACGTCGGGATGAGCGAAGTTGGTGAACGCGATCGCGCCGTAGTGGCTGGAGTACGGCTGCCGGGCCGGGTTCTGCACCACCCAGTCCGGGCGGCCGTGGTGCCAGGCCCATTCGGCGAGCGTCGGATCGCGGAACGCGACGATCCGCCCGACCACCTGTACGCCCATATCGTGCAGGTGCCGCAGTGCCGCCCGCGCGTCGTAGATCGGGGTGGCGGCGCCGGTGGTCCGGGCCAGCGGCACCTGCGAGGCGTACCCGACGACGCCGTCCTCGTCCTTGATATCGAGTTGCACGGTATCGATGCGACCCTGCCGGGCCAGGTCCAGCACGGCCTCGCGCATCGGCGCGTACGACCAGGCGTGCGCGGTGACATGCACGGCCCGCATCCGGGGCAGGTCGATTCCGGTGGTGAGCGCGCGGGTGGTGGCGTTACCCGCCGCGTCGACGGCAACGACCTCCGCTCCGGTGGGGCTGTGCGGCAGTTCGCTCACGAAGCTGCCGTCGGGGCCGGGGGTCACCGAATGCGCACCGATGGAGATCTGCCGCGCATCCGGTGCCCGGCCGCGGACGGTGACCGGATCGCGGTACGAGGTGACGGTATCCGGTTGTGCCACTTCGAGTTCCGGGGCCGCGGTGTCGACGGTGAAGGTCGCGGTGGCGCCCGGTCCGTCGCGCAGCCATCCGGTGATCCCACCGGGCGGGATCTCGGCGGTGAAGGTGTGCTCGCCGTCGCCCAGGCCTTCCGGCCCGTAGAGGACGGATGTGCCCTCGACCCGGCCCGTGACGGGCGAACCGTCCATTGTGAGCCGTACCGCGTGCGGATCATGACCGGTGGCGTCCACCCGTAGCGTCAGGTCCCGCAGCGCCGCCGCGCCGACGGGCCCGTCCGGGAGGCCGCTGAGCGGCAGATCGGGGGCGGGGGAACGGCCGGCGCCGAGACCGGCCGATACCAGCAGAACGATGACGACGACACCGAAAACGAGGGCAGCCAACCGTTTCCGATCGGCCGCCCGGACCCGCACGAGCACAACAACGCACCAACTTCCAGAACAGCTTCCCGCCCACTATGGGCGAGTCCCGCCGGGCCCCGATCTGTTTCGCGGAGATGAACCGTAAATCGTTGCCGGCACGTAATATCCGGGCGATGGTGCGGTACCCGGGGAAGTATGTTCGGGTGGTCGCGGCGGCACTGGTGTGCGCGGTGGCCACGGCCTGCGGAACAGCGGGGGAGCCCGCCGCGGCGGACCTGCCACCGACCGGCTCGGTGCCGCCACCGGCGCCGCCCGCCCCGCCCGACCCCGCGGCCGTCGGTGCCGACGAACTGGGCGAGGTGCCGATCCTCATGTACCACCAGGTGACCGCGAACCCGTCCGGTGAATACGACCAGAGCCCGGCGGAGTTCCGCGCCGAGCTGGACCGGCTCCACCGGGAGGGGTACCGGCCGATCACTGCCGCGCAGTACATCTCCGGCGAGATCGATATCCCGGCCGGCACCCATCCCGTGGTGCTCACCTTCGACGATTCCACCGGCAGCCAGCTGCGCTTCACCGCGGCGGGTGAACCGGCCCCGGACTGCGCGGTCGGGGTGCTGGAACGGTTCGCCGCCGAACACCCGGACTTCCCGGCCCGCGCCACCTTCTACGTCAACAACGACCCCTTCGAAGCCGACCCGCGCGCTTTGCCCTGGCTGGCCGAACACGGCTACGAGATCGGCGCGCACACCGCCACCCACCCCGACCTGGCCGGACTCGATGCCACCGGCGTGCAGCGTGAGCTGGCCCAGAACGTCCGCGCCGTCACCGCTGCGGTACCGGGTGCGCAAGTCCGCACGATGGCGTTACCGCTGGGCAGCTCCCCGGCCGACCCCGCGCTCGCACTCGCCGGGACATGGGGCGGCATCACCTACCGCTTCGATGCGGTGATGCTGGTCGGCGCGAACCCCGCGCCCGCTCCGTTCGCTGCGATGGATCCGGTCGCGGTGCCCCGGATCCGGTCCGGGCTGGGCGCGGTACCGTTCGATTCCGCCTACTGGCTGGATGTGTTGGCAGCCGACCCGGCCCGCCGCTACACCTCTGACGGCAACCCGGAACGCATCTCGTACCCGCGCGCATCGGCAAGCCGGCTCGCGCCGCGGTGGGCCGAGCGGGCGTATACCTACTGACCCAGAAGTACGAACCGCCCGAAATCAATCGGGAAGGCGGCGCATCTCGATGACCGTGAGACCGAGGTTGTCGATGCGGGCCAGGATGCCGCGCACCCCTGTCGGGTCGGTGATCGGACCCGACAGCACCGTGGTGCCCTGGGTGTGGCCGCCGGTGAGTTCGGGGAAGGCGGCGAGTGCGCGTTCGGAGAGTTCGCCGTCGATGGTGAACTGGTATCGCATCGCCGTCTCCTGCCTCGTCCGGACCGGGTTGCGGCGGCAGGCGTCGCCGCGTCGGAAAGAAGTGTGCTCCGTGGCCTCGGGCCCGCACATCGTCCGCACCGGGTGAAAGCGGCCCGCGGCGGGTCAGAGCAACCCGCTGCGCCGCGCTTCCTGCAGTGTTTCCATCCGTGAACGGGTGCCGAGTTTGGCGTAGATACCGCGCAGATGCGTTTTGACCGTATTGATGGAGACACTGAGATCGTCGGCGATGTGCTGGGTCGTGCGGCCCGAGGGCAGCTGCTGCAGGATCCGCAGTTCGGTGGCCGTCAGCGGTGGATGCTGGACCCGCCGTCGCGACCGGTGCCCGGCCCGGACGCTGTCGGCGAAGGCGCTGCAGTGCCCGAAGCAACCGGCGTAGTAGTCGAGCAGATCGATGGTGCCGGGGACATCGAAGAACGGCCGGGCGATGCGGTGCGTGGCACCGATCCGCAACGCGTTGTCCACGGCTTCCCGGGTCTTGGCGTCGTTACCCAGATGATGGTGGGCGCGGGCATACAGCAGCCAGGCGGTGATACGGGCGACCGGATGCGTGGCCGGCTGGGTCAGCACCGGTTCCACCTGGCCGATCACCGCGTGGTGATTGCCGCCGAGAGAGGTGAGCGCGGCGGTGGACAGGACGGTGTCGGGGGTGACGCCCAGCACGGTCCGGCCGCGCTCCACCAGCCGGCGGGCGGCGGCGGACTCGTTGGCCCCCAGCAGCGCCCACACCGCGGCACTGAGCAGTCCGCCACCGAGCACGGGGGCGGGGTCGGCGTCGAGGAGCCGGCCGATACTGCGGCGCAGCCGGTCGACAGCGGCGGCGCGGTCCGCACCACATTGGCAGTCGAGCAGGCTGCCCACCACATGCGGCAGCCAGCCCGCCACCGGACCCGGCGTACCGTCGCGCCGGATGTGCTCGGCGCACAGGATCCGGATCTGCTCCGGCTGCGGATCGGAGCCCTGCAGGTAGGCGCCGTAGGCCTCGAGGGCGGTGGCGTGCACGGTTTCCGGGAGATCGAGCAGATCGTGGTCGCGGGCGATGGCGCAGGCCCGTTCGGCGCGCTGGCGCATGGTGGTGATCGACCCCGCCAGTCCGGCGGTGACGGCCAGCCTGGTCACCGCGATCAACCGCAACCGCGGATGACAGCGGGACCGGGTGCGGCTCAAGGCGATCCGCAGCCGTTCCTCACCGCGGGCGAGTTCGCCGCGCAGCGCGAGCGCCGTACCGGTGGTGACGGCGAGGTAGCCGTCGAGATCGGGGCGGTCGGCGGGCGGCATCCGCTCCGGGAATACGATCGGCTCGGTATCGGCGCCGGTCGCCACGGCCAGTTCGGCGTCCACGGCCGCGGTCAGGGTTTCCAGGCGGTAGGGCCCGGCCAGGGAATGCGGGTCGTCGTCGGCGAGGATGCGGGCGCTGTCCCGGTAGGCCTGCGCGGTACCGCTACCGCCGTGCAGAAGCGCGTCGGTGGCCTGCAGCAGTCGCAGGAACGGATCGGTCAGCACATCGGGGGCGCCGGCGGCCAGCGCGTCGAACAGCGATTCCCCGTGGTCGGCGAACACGAGGGCCAGCGCGTTCTCCGCCAGGAACGACCCCAGCGGCCGATGATCGGGTACCGCGAGCAGATGCGCCAGCGCGGCCTGCAGTTCCCCGATCGCGGTGAGCCGGCGGGCCGCCCGCAGATGCAGGTCGGCGCACAGGTCTTGTCCCAGCCGGTTCGCTTCGGCCAGGAAATAGGCCCGCAGCATCGGATGGTAGGAGTACCAGACCCGGCCGCCGCGGGAGAGCGAGGTCATCGGGAAGTTGATCCGGTCGAGCTCGTAGAGCAGATGCGCGGACCCGCCGCCGACGAGATCGTCGGCGAGTTGTTCGGTGAACTCCTCCGGCACGCTGGTGCAGGTGAGGAAATGCCGCAGGGCGGGGGAGAGCGTATCGATGAGTTCCCCGACCAGAAGATCGGCGAACGCATGCGGCGGCCGGGCGAGCGCGGTGAGCGCGTCGGCTTTCTCGCCCGGACTCGCGGTGAGGTAGATCGCGGCGATCCGGACCAGCGCCGCCCAGCCCTCGGTGAGGTCCATCAACGTACGCAGCGCCTGCGGGTCGAGGCCGCAGTCGTGCCCGTCGCACAGGCGGGCGGCCTCCTCGGCCGAGAGGGCGAGATCCTGGGCGCTCCAGCGGGTCAGCCGGGACTGCAGCTGGAGGAGATGCCAGCGGATCGGCGGTTCGAAACGGGCGCAGACGATGGTCGTCAGTGTCGGCGGCGCGTACTGCAGGAAATATTCCAGCCCCGCCAGCGCGAGGGGGTCGGTGATGAGATGCGCGTCATCGATCACCAGCACCGTCGGTTCCGCCTCGGCCGCCAGGGCGGCCAATATCGAATCCGCTTCACCCACCCCGGCGGCCGGCTGCCCCGACCCCGCGGCCCGCACCCCCAGCCGGGACCGCAACTCCGGCCACAGCGCGGTCTGATCGCGCACGGTGAGCCAGGCGATCCGGGCGTCCGGCCGGACGCGCGGCAGATGCGTTGCCGCCCAATCCGCTACCGCCACGGTTTTCCCGACCCCCACCGCACCGCAGATGAGCAGCACCCCGCCGTGGCGGCGATCCACGACGGCGTCGAGGCCGGAACGCAGCCGCGGCCGCGGTACCGGATCGAAGGGGAACACCGGGATATGCGATCGCGGCCGGGCTCGCGCTATCGGGCGGCCCGTCGGATCCAGTGTTGGCGAAGTGGTCACGGTGCCTCCCGAAGAAAATTCCCGAAACAGCACTAGCACGCACTCGGCCGCAGCCTACCCGAGCAGAGGGCACCCTCAGCGGCACCTGAACCAACCTGTTACCAGCGCGTATCCGGGAATATTCATCCGGATCGGGTGAGTCGCAGCGCCGCCCACCCGCCCTAGCGTGGAGCAGATCCCCACCCCGGGGACCGAGGGATCCGACGTAAGCGAGGTGGACCGTGTCGTTCTGGGAAGCACTGTGGCTGGTTGTCGTGAGCTTCGCGTTCATCGCCTATCTGCTGCTGCTGTTCTACATCATCGGCGACCTCTTCCGGGACCGTGAGACCTCCGGCTGGGTCAAGGCGATCTGGGTGGTCTTCCTGATCGTGCTCCCGCTGCTGACGTCGCTGGTCTACCTGATCGTCCGGGGTAAGGGGATGACGCAGCGGTCGATCACCGAGGCACAGCAGGTGCAGGCCGCGGAGAAGGAATACATTCAGCGGACCGCGGGTACCAATCCGGCCGCGCAGATCTCGGAGGCCAAACGGCTGCTCGCCGAGGGCACCATCACCGAAGGCGAGTTCGAACGGCTCAAGGCCAAGGCCATGTCGTGACCGCCGGGCCCCCGAAGGCACCGCAACCCACGGTGCCCGGGCCCGGCCAGTGGGCGATTCCGCGCGGTTTGATCGTGCTGCTCGTGGCGGCGGCCACGGTGGTCGCCGTAACAGGCGCGAAAGCCTTTTCCGGCGTGCTGGGCCCGGTGTTCCTGGCGTTGATGCTGGCCATCGCCGTACAACCCATCCAGCAGTGGATGCAGCGCAGCGGCCGGCCCGCCTGGCTGGGCATGCTCGCGGCGCTGGTGGTGGTGTACCTGATCCTGCTCGGACTGGTCGCGGCATTGGCGTTGTCGGCGGCGCAGCTGGCCACCGCACTACCGGACTACACCGATCGGTTCGCCGCTCTGCTCGGGCAGATCCAGGATCTGCTGGCGCGATTCGATATCGATCGGGAACGGATCGATCACGCGCTGAGCGGAATCGATTTCGGCAAACTGGTGGAGCTGTTCGAGGATCTGCTGCGCGGGCTGGCCGGCGCCTTCTCCAATCTGGTCTTCGTGGTCACGCTGCTGCTGTTCATGCTGTTCGACGGCATGAGTATCGGCCGCCGGATCGGTGTCCTGCGCGGTATGCGGCCCGATATCGCGCAGGCGCTGGAGTCGTTCACCGCCGGTACCCGCAAATACCTGGTCGTCTCCACCGTGTTCGGGCTGATCGTGGCGGTGCTCGACGGTGTGGCGCTGTGGTTGCTGGCGGTGCCGTTCCCGCTGCTGTGGGCGCTGTTGTCGTTCATCACCAACTACATCCCGAATATCGGATTCGTCATCGGGCTGGTGCCGCCCGCGCTGCTGGCGCTGCTGGACAGCGGCGTGACCATGATGATCTGGGTGATCGTGCTGTACTGCGTGTTCAACGTGATCGTGCAGTCGGTGATCCAGCCCAAATTCGTCGGCGACGCGGTCGGGCTGAGCGTCACGATCACCTTTCTCTCGCTGGTGTTCTGGTCGTGGGTGCTCGGCGCGCTGGGCGCGCTGCTGGCCATCCCGCTGACCCTGCTGGCGAAGGCGCTGCTGTTCGATATGGACCCCTCGACCAAATGGATGGATGTGCTCATCGGTGAACGCGTCCCCGGACGTGCACAGCGGCCCGGCACCGAATCCGCGGGCCCGGCACCGGAGGAAACCGGTTCACCCGGCCGGGGTGAGGCGGGCCCGCCCCGCGACCGGCCACAGTCGTAGCGCTGCGCTCGGAAGGAGTGGAGATGACCACCGCAGAGCAATACACCGCCACAGTCCCCGTGCAGTCTCCGATAAAACCGGGTTTCGCGTCGTCCGCCTCGATCGCCGCGGCGGTCCTGTTGCTCACCGTCGGCACGTTGTCCCTGTTCGAGGGGATCGCCGCGGTCGCGCGCGACGACCTGTTCGTTCTCGGCGGCGCCTACACCTACGAGCTGGACATCACCACCTGGGGCTGGATCCATATCGTGCTCGGTGCGTTGCTGATCGCTGCGGCCCTGGGCCTGATCACGGGAAGAACCTGGGGCAAGGTGCTGTCCATCGGCTTCCTCGCGCTCACGATCATCGCGCACTTCCTGAGCCTGCCGTACTACCCGTGGTGGTCAACGCTGGTCATCGTTCTGAGCGTGGTGCCGATCCGGGCGATCGCCACCTGGCACCCGCAGGACTGAGGACCGCTCCCGCGCCGATCCGTCCCGCGCAGGCCACCTACGAAGAAGGGCACGGTGAGTTGTGAGCGACCCGGCTACCCGGCCGACCGGCACCTCCGGCGGAAGCCGGGTCCGGGCCTTTGCCGCCCAGCTGTTCCCCTCGCTGCACGGCTATCGGCGTAGCTGGTTGCGGCCGGACGTCCTCGCCGGCCTGACAGTGTGGGCGGTGCTGGTGCCCGAGGCGCTGGCCTACGCGACGATCGCGGGCGTGCCGCCCGTGGTGGGGTTGTACGCGGCGGTCCCGTCGCTGGTGCTGTACGCGCTGGCGGGGAGCTCCCGGCATCTCGTGGTGGGTCCGATGTCGGCGACCGCGGCGCTCTCGGCCGCCCTGATCACGCCGCTCGCCGGTGCCGACGGCGGCCGCTATCTCGCCCTCACCACCGCACTCGCCCTCGCCACCGGGGTAGTCGGGTTGCTGGCCGGTCTGCTGCGGCTCGGTTTCCTCGCCTCGTTCATCTCCGAGCCGGTGCTGAAGGGTTTCATCGTCGGCCTGGCACTGGTGATCATCATCGGCCAGGTACCGAAACTGCTCGGCATCGACAAACACGAGGGAAACTTCTTCGAGCAGCTATGGGGCGTACTGACCGGGCTCGGCGAGATACAGTGGCGCACGCCGCTGGTCGGTGGGCTGAGCTTGATACTGGTGCTCGCGGTACGGAAATGGCTGCCGATCGTCCCGGGCGCGCTGCTCGCCGTACTCGCCGGCATCCTGGCCGTGGCACTGTTCGGCCTGGACACCGAGGGCGTGGATATCGTCGGCCCGATCGACTCCGGATTGCCCGTCCCCGGGTTACCCGGCGGCGTGGCCTGGCACGACTACCTCGATCTGCTCGGGCCCGCGGTGGGGGTACTGCTGATCGGGTTCGCCGAAGGGCTGGGCGCCGCCAAAACCTACGCCGCGAAGGCCGGCTACGACATCGAACCCAACCGTGAACTGTCCGGCCTCGGCGCGGCCAACCTCGGCGCGGGCTTCTTCTCCGGGATGGTGGTCAACGGCAGTCTGTCCAAAACCGCGGTCAACGGGTCGGCGGGGGCGAGAACACAGGTGAGTGGTCTGGTGGTGGCGGTCCTGACCGTCCTCACCCTGTTGTTGCTCACCGGGCTGTTCGAACAACTCCCCGAAGCGACCCTGGCCGCGGTGGTGATCGCGGCAGTCGTCGAACTGGTCGATATCGGGGCATTGCGCCGGCTCTACCGGGTGTGGACGCAATGGCTGGGCCATATCTACGGACGCGCCGCCCGTGCCGATTTCCTCGCCGCGATCGCCGCGCTGCTGGGTGTGCTGCTGTTCGATACGCTGCCGGGTCTGCTCATCGGCGCCGGGGTCGCGATAACCCTGCTGGTGTACCGCGGCTCCCAGCCGCATATCGCGGTCCTCGGGCCCCGCGACGGCCTGTGGCTCGACGTCCACCGCCACCCGGGTCTCGCGCGGAAACCGGACCAGCTGGTGGTGCGGGTGGAGGCCGGGCTGTACTTCGTCAACGCCGACCATGTGCGGCGGCGGATCGAACAATTGTGCACCGAGCACACCAGGCTGGTCGTGCTCGACGCCGAAACCTCCCCGGCCATCGACGTCACGGCCGCATCCATGCTGGTCGATCTGCGCGACAGCCTCGCCCACCGCGGTATCGACTTCCGGATCGCCCGCTCGATCGGCCAGTTCGGAGACGAATTGACGGCCGCACAGCCGGGACCTCACCGGATTCCGGTGTTCGCCAGCGTCGCCGCCGCAACGGCCGAACCACCGCGGGCAGCCGGGAGCACTGATCCACGCTGACCGCCGGGACAGCGGCCGTGGGGGGGCCCCCCCGGGGCCGGCCCCCCGCGCGCGGGGGGGGCGGGGGCGGCCCCCCCCCCGAGAAGAAGGCCCC
>NZ_JARWPM010000064.1 GCF_029869215.1 Nocardia carnea | reverse complement strand
GAACATTTGAGTCAGCTAAATTCCAGCTGGCGATTGTTTTGCTAGGTTTTCGGACTCTAGTTTGTACTTTTGATTGCGCCCTTTCGGGGTGTGATTGTGAGTCTTCAACGGAGAGTTTGATCCTGGCTCAGGACGAACGCTGGCGGCGTGCTTAACACATGCAAGTCGAGCGGTAAGGCCCTTCGGGGTACACGAGCGGCGAACGGGTGAGTAACACGTGGGTGATCTGCCTTGCACTCTGGGATAAGCCTGGGAAACTGGGTCTAATACCGGATATGACCTCCGATCGCATGGTTGGGGGTGGAAAGATTTATCGGTGCAAGATGAGCCCGCGGCCTATCAGCTTGTTGGTGGGGTAATGGCCTACCAAGGCGACGACGGGTAGCCGGCCTGAGAGGGCGACCGGCCACACTGGGACTGAGACACGGCCCAGACTCCTACGGGAGGCAGCAGTGGGGAATATTGCACAATGGGCGGAAGCCTGATGCAGCGACGCCGCGTGAGGGATGACGGCCTTCGGGTTGTAAACCTCTTTCGACTCCGACGAAGCGAAAGTGACGGTAGGAGTATAAGAAGCACCGGCCAACTACGTGCCAGCAGCCGCGGTAATACGTAGGGTGCGAGCGTTGTCCGGAATTACTGGGCGTAAAGAGCTTGTAGGCGGCTTGTCGCGTCGATCGTGAAAACTCGGGGCTCAACCCCGAGCTTGCGGTCGATACGGGCAGGCTTGAGTACTTCAGGGGAGACTGGAATTCCTGGTGTAGCGGTGAAATGCGCAGATATCAGGAGGAACACCGGTGGCGAAGGCGGGTCTCTGGGAAGTAACTGACGCTGAGAAGCGAAAGCGTGGGTAGCGAACAGGATTAGATACCCTGGTAGTCCACGCCGTAAACGGTGGGTACTAGGTGTGGGTTTCCTTCCACGGGATCCGTGCCGTAGCTAACGCATTAAGTACCCCGCCTGGGGAGTACGGCCGCAAGGCTAAAACTCAAAGGAATTGACGGGGGCCCGCACAAGCGGCGGAGCATGTGGATTAATTCGATGCAACGCGAAGAACCTTACCTGGGTTTGACATACACCGGAAACCTGCAGAGATGTAGGCCCCCTTGTGGTCGGTGTACAGGTGGTGCATGGCTGTCGTCAGCTCGTGTCGTGAGATGTTGGGTTAAGTCCCGCAACGAGCGCAACCCTTATCTTATGTTGCCAGCGCGTAATGGCGGGGACTCGTGAGAGACTGCCGGGGTCAACTCGGAGGAAGGTGGGGACGACGTCAAGTCATCATGCCCCTTATGTCCAGGGCTTCACACATGCTACAATGGCCGGTACAGAGGGCTGCGATACCGTGAGGTGGAGCGAATCCCTTAAAGCCGGTCTCAGTTCGGATCGGGGTCTGCAACTCGACCCCGTGAAGTTGGAGTCGCTAGTAATCGCAGATCAGCAACGCTGCGGTGAATACGTTCCCGGGCCTTGTACACACCGCCCGTCACGTCATGAAAGTCGGTAACACCCGAAGCCGGTGGCCTAACCCTTGTGGAGGGAGCCGTCGAAGGTGGGATCGGCGATTGGGACGAAGTCGTAACAAGGTAGCCGTACCGGAAGGTGCGGCTGGATCACCTCCTTTCTAAGGAGCATTCTCCACGGACACCCGAAGAGTCGGGATGGTAAACGTCTTGTGGCAGAGCCACTTCGGAAGCGAATGTCTTCCGGTGGTGCTCATGGGTGGAACGCTGACATGCGCCGGCGATGCTTCGGATCCTTATCGGGTTCGGGGTGGCCGGAACCTAAGTAGTCAACACACTGTTGGGTCCTGAAAGAACAGGCGTTCTTTCCAGGTAATAAACATGATCCGCTCGGATCTCCGTCATACCGCGGGAGCTTCTTTGAGGAGTTGCCGGCTGGTGCGGGTGTTAGGTTCGGGTGGGTGTGTTGTTTGAGAACTGCACAGTGGACGCGAGCATCTTTGTTTTGTAAGTGTTTTAGAGCGTTCGGTGGATGCCTTGGCACCAGGAGCCGATGAAGGACGTAGGAGGCTGCGATAAGCCTCGGGGAGCTGTCAACCGAGCTGTGATCCGAGGGTGTCCGAATGGGGAAACCCAGCACGAGTGATGTCGTGTTACCCGCCAGTGAATATATAGCTGGTGTGGAGGGAACGTGGGGAAGTGAAACATCTCAGTACCCACAGGAAGAGAAAACAATATGTGATTCCGTGAGTAGTGGCGAGCGAAAGCGGATGAGGCTAAACCATGCGTGTGTGATACCCGGCAGGGGTTGCACGTGTGGGGTAGTGGGGTCATTCTTCCCGGTTCTGCCGGATCGGGCGAGAGTAAGAAACCGTTGTGTTAGCTGAAGTGGTCTGGGACGGCCTGTCGTAGAGGGTGAGAATCCCGTAGGCGAAAACTCAACGGCTCTCGTGGATGATGCCCGAGTAGCAGCGGGCCCGTGAAATCTGCTGTGAATCTGCCGGGACCACCCGGTAAGCCTGAATACTCCCTGGTGACCGATAGCGGACTAGTACCGTGAGGGAAAGGTGAAAAGTACCCCGGGAGGGGAGTGAAATAGTACCTGAAACCGTGCGCTTACAATCCGTCAAAGCCTGCGCCACTTCGGTGGGTGGGTGATGGCGTGCCTTTTGAAGAATGAGCCTGCGAGTTAGTGGCATGTGGCGAGGTTAACCCGTGTGGGGTAGCCGTAGCGAAAGCGAGTCCGAATAGGGCGTTTGAGTCGCGTGTTCTAGACCCGAAGCGGAGTGATCTACCCATGGCCAGGGTGAAGCGACGGTAAGACGTCGTGGAGGCCCGAACCCACTTAGGTTGAAAACTGAGGGGATGAGCTGTGGGTAGGGGTGAAAGGCCAATCAAACTCCGTGATAGCTGGTTCTCCCCGAAATGCATTTAGGTGCAGCGTCGCGTGTTTCTCACCGGAGGTAGAGCTACTGGATGGTCTAGGGGGCCCACAAGCTTACCGAAATCAGCCAAACTCCGAATGCCGGTGAGTGAGAGCGCGGCAGTGAGACTGCGGGGGATAAGCTTCGTAGTCGAGAGGGAAACAGCCCAGATCGCCGGCTAAGGCCCCTAAGCGTGTACTAAGTGGAAAAGGATGTGGGATTGCGCAGACAGCCAGGAGGTTGGCTTAGAAGCAGCCACCCTTGAAAGAGTGCGTAATAGCTCACTGGTCGAGTGATCCTGCGCCGACAATGTAGCGGGGCTCAAGTACACCGCCGAAGCCGCGGCAGTCACATATTACATCCGCGCACCTCTACGGGGGTGTGTGCAGTGGTGTGGCTGGGTAGGGGAGCGTCGTGTAGCCAGGGAAGCAGCGGGGTGACCTAGTTGTGGAGGCTGCGCGAGTGAGAATGCAGGCATGAGTAGCGAAAGACGAGTGAGAAACTCGTCCGCCGAATGACCAAGGGTTCCTGGGCCAGGTTAATCCGCCCAGGGTGAGTCGGGACCTAAGGCGAGGCCGACAGGCGTAGTCGATGGACAACGGGTTGATATTCCCGTACCCGTGTATCCGCGCCCAATGGCGAATCATCTGTGCTAACCGCCCTGAACTGGCGGGATCTCCTTCGGGAGACCCAAAGGGGATGCGCGGGACCCTGGGTGTAGTAGTCAAGCGATGGGGTGACGCAGGAAGGTAGCTGGGCCAGTCAGTGGTTGTACTGGTGTAAGCCTGTAGGGCGTTGTGTAGGCAAATCCGCACAGCATATAGCCTGAGAGGTGATGCGTAGCCGATTGAGGCGAATTCAGTGATCCTATGCTGCCGAGAAAAGCCTCTAGTGAGTTGGTACACGGCCCGTACCCCAAACCGACACAGGTGGTCAGGTAGAGAATACTAAGGCGATCGAGAGAACTGTGGTCAAGGAACTCGGCAAAATGCCCCCGTAACTTCGGGAGAAGGGGGGCCCGTGCTGGTGACGGAATTTACTTCCTGAGCTGGTGTGGGCCGCAGAGACCAGAGAGAAGCGACTGTTTACTAAAAACACAGGTCCGTGCGAAGTCGTAAGACGATGTATACGGACTGACGCCTGCCCGGTGCCGGAAGGTTAAGAGGACCGGTTAGCGCTTTCGGGCGCGAAGCTGAGAATTTAAGCCCCGGTAAACGGCGGTGGTAACTATAACCATCCTAAGGTAGCGAAATTCCTTGTCGGGTAAGTTCCGACCTGCACGAATGGCGTAACGACTTCTCTGCTGTCTCGACCACAGACTCGGCGAAATTGCATTACGAGTAAAGATGCTCGTTACGCGCGGCAGGACGAAAAGACCCCGGGACCTTCACTATAGCTTGGTATTGGTGTTCGGTACGGTTTGTGTAGGATAGGTGGGAGACTGTGAAGCATGCACGCCAGTGTGTGTGGAGTCGTCGTTGAAATACCACTCTGGTCGTATTGGACCTCTAACCTCGGACCATGATCTGGTTCAGGGACAGTGCCTGGTGGGTAGTTTAACTGGGGCGGTTGCCTCCCAAAATGTAACGGAGGCGCCCAAAGGTTCCCTCAGCCTGGTTGGCAATCAGGTGTCGAGTGCAAGTGCACAAGGGAGCTTGACTGTGAGACAGACATGTCGAGCAGGGACGAAAGTCGGGACTAGTGATCCGGCACCGGCATGTGGAAGCGGTGTCGCTCAACGGATAAAAGGTACCCCGGGGATAACAGGCTGATCTTCCCCAAGAGTCCATATCGACGGGATGGTTTGGCACCTCGATGTCGGCTCGTCGCATCCTGGGGCTGGAGTAGGTCCCAAGGGTTGGGCTGTTCGCCCATTAAAGCGGCACGCGAGCTGGGTTTAGAACGTCGTGAGACAGTTCGGTCTCTATCCGCCGCGCGCGTTGGAAACTTGAGGAAGGCTGTCCCTAGTACGAGAGGACCGGGACGGACGAACCTCTGGTGTGCCAGTTGTCCCGCCAGGGGCACGGCTGGTTGGCTACGTTCGGAAGGGATAACCGCTGAAAGCATCTAAGCGGGAAGCCTGTTCCAAGATGAGGTTTCCCACCACCTTCGAGTGGTTAAGGCCCCCTACAGACCATGGGGTTGATAGGCCGGAACTGGAAGCCAGGTAACTGGTGGAGGTGACCGGTACTAATAGGCCGAGGGCTTACAAACAAAGGTTGCTACGCGTCCACTGTGCAGTATCTGAAACAACACACAGATACAGAAGACAGAACGAGGAATCCTCGGGAACCGGTCCGGTTCCCGCCCGGATCCCGGCTACTGGCTCTCTGTGGACAGTTTCATAGAGTTACGGCGGTTATAGCGGCAGGGAAACGCCCGGTCCCATTCCGAACCCGGAAGCTAAGCCTGCCAGCGCCGATGGTACTGCACTCGACAGGGTGTGGGAGAGTAGGACACCGCCGGAACATA
>NZ_JARWPM010000063.1 GCF_029869215.1 Nocardia carnea | reverse complement strand
CCTCTTAGCGCGCGGGGGGGGCTTACCTCCCCTGTTCTAATTCTAAACCCCCCCGCCCCCCCCCCCCGGGGGGGGCCCCCGGTTCTCGTTTCATCACGTTGTGCGAGGCCCCTGTGACCTGCGCTCCCCCGGATTCGACCGAACAGGTCTCGGCGAACCTGCGGCGGAAGGTCTTGCCCGCCAACAAAGTGGCAGTTACCCTCAAAAAACAGTAACTACTAATAAAGAGGGACTGTCATGTCAGCTCTGCTCTACCGGATCGGGCGGTTCGGCTTCCGCGCTCGACGACTCGTACTTTTGTCCTGGTTACTACTCGTGGTGGTCCTGGGAGTCGGCGCCGCGACCCTCGCCTCCCCCTCCGCGACCTCCTTGAACCTCCCCGGCACGGAATCCCAGGAAGCTTTCGACCTCTTGGAAACGCGGTTCGCCGAAACACCCCTCGACGGGGGGTCTGCGCAGATCGTGTTCGTCGCCGAGAACGGCACGGTGAACGATGCCGCCCACCGCGGGAAGATCACCGAGGTGGTGCGGGCCGCCGCCGCGGCGCCCGAGGTCGCGGCGGTCCAGAGCCCGTTCGACAGCGGCCTGATCTCGGCGGACCAGCGCATCGCCGTCGCCGAGGTGACCTATGCGGTGCCGTTCGAAACCGTGCGCGATTCGAGCCGGCAGGAACTGATGAGCCTGGTCGAACGCAGCGGTTCGGCCGATCTGCGCGTCGCCGTGGGCGGTGACGTCATGGAGTTGATGCCGGATGTGAGCAAGGAACTCATCGGGTTGCTGGTCGCGGCCGTGGTGCTCGTGATCACGCTGGGTTCCCTGGTGGCGGCGGGGATGTCGCTGATCGCCGGGCTCACTGGCGTCGTGGTCGGCCTGCTGGGCATCCTCACGGCCACCGCGTTCCTGGATCTCGGCGCCACCACCCCGATCCTCGCGCTCATGCTCGGGCTCGCCGTCGGTATCGACTATTCGCTGTTCATCGTGTCCCGCTACACCCATGAGCTGACCCGGAATACCGACCCCGAGGAGGCCATCGGCCGGGGGGTGGCCACCGCCGGATCGGCCGTGCTGTTCGCCGGCCTGACCGTGGTGATCGCACTCACCGGACTGAGCGTTGTGGGTATCGGACTGCTCACGGAAATGGGTCTCGCCGCGGCGGTGACCGTGGCCGTCGCCGTACTGGTGGCGATCACCCTGCTGCCGGCACTCCTCGGTTTCGCCGGCCGGCGAGTGCTGCGGCGCAGCCACCGGCACCTGCCCGGGGATGCGGTGCACACCGACCGGCAGCCCCACACACTCGCCGAGCGCTGGGCGGGACTGACCACCCGGCGGCCGGTGGCGACCCTGCTCGTCGCGCTGGCCGGAATCGGTGTCCTGACCCTGCCCGCGCTGGACCTGCGACTCGGCGTCCCCGACCAGGGGACCTACCCCGAGCACACCACGCAGCGCCAGGCCTACGACGCGATCTCGGCAGGTTTCGGTCCGGGATTCAACGGACCGCTGCTCGTCGCCGTCGACCTGGCCCGCGCACCGCAACCCGAGGACACCGCGCGCCGGGTCCACGCGGAACTCGCCGGGACGCAAGGGGTCTCGATGGCCACACCGCCGGAGTTCAACCCGGCCGGCGATACCGCGATCATCGGCGTCATCCCCCACAGTGGGCCCGACAGCGAACAGACCGAGCAGCTGGTGCAGGCGCTGCGCGGAACCGTCGCCGACACCGTCGAACGATTCGGCGCCCGGATCGCCGTCACCGGCACCGCGGCCATCATCATCGATTTCAGCGATCGGATGGCCGAGGCGCTGTGGACGTATCTCCTGGTGGTCGTCGGCCTGTCGTTCGTGCTGCTGATGACGGTGTTCCGCTCGATCATCGTGCCCCTCAAAGCGACCGTGGGCTTCCTGCTCAGCCTGGGTGCGACGTTCGGGGTCATGGTCGCCACCTTCCAATGGGGCTGGCTGGAATGGCTGGGGATCCACACCACCGACGTGGTGGTGAGCATGCTGCCGATCTTCATCATCGGGGTGGTGTTCGGACTCGCCATGGACTACGAGGTGTTCCTGGTGACCCGGATGCGCGAGGAGTACGTCCACGGCGCGGCGGCGGCTCCGGCGGTCCGGGCCGGGTTCACCCACGGCGCGCGCGTGGTGGCGGCGGCCGCGATCATCATGGTCAGCGTGTTCGCCGGCTTCGCCACCGGTGATGCCAGCGATATCGTGCAGATCGGCGTGGCGCTGGCGGCCGCGGTCGCCGTCGATGCCTTCGTGGTCCGGATGACCATCGTGCCCGCGGTTCTCGCACTGGTCGGGGACAAGGCGTGGTGGCTGCCGAAATGGCTGGACCGGATACTGCCGGACCTGGACGTCGAAGGCCGCGATCTGGGCGGCGAACCCGCGCCGCAGGCGGCCGGGGAACTCTCCGATTCGTTTGTCCGGTCGGCGGAGGGTTCGGCAAGATAATCCTATGAGTACCGGTGGCCTGCGAGAACTCAAGAAGAAGCGCACGCGTGAAGCCATCCAGGATCACGCGTTGCGCCTCTACCGGGAGCAGGGCTACGCGAACACCACGCTGGAGGAAGTGGCGGCCGCCGCCGAGGTCTCGCCGAGCACGTTGTTCCGCTACTTCCCCACCAAACCGGATACGGTGCTGTTCGACCGCGTGGACCCGATCTTCCTCGAGAAGTTCCGCGCCGAGCCCGCCGGCCTGTCGCTGTTCGAAGCCATCCGCAACGCTCTGCAGGCCGTTCTCAACAGCGCGGAGGTCGATATCGCCACGGTCGAAACCACCCGGATGAGACTTATCGCGACCGTGCCGGAACTGCGCGCGGCCGTGCTGCACAAGTTCGAGTCGGATATGCCGCCGTTCATCGAGGCCATCGCCGCGCGCGCGGGGCGCGACCCTGATGATCCACGGATTCGGTACTGGACCGGCGCCGTGGCGGGGGTCGCGATCATGGCCTATCTGCGGGCGGTCGACAACGAGGGGGACATCTACATGGTCGTCAACGAGGCTTTGGAATTCCTGGAGAACGGAATGCCGCTCTGAGACAACGGAAACCGCCACCCGGGCTCCGAATCGGGTGGCGGTTTCCGTGTCGTAGCGGCTGCCGGGAGCTACCGGAATGCGCTCCCCTGCTCTCGATCGAGCGCAGTCTCGCTCTTGTTCTTCAGGGCGAACAGGTAGACCAGCAGCGAGAGGAATACGACGGCGGTCACGTAGACGATGAACAGGGTCACGTGCCCGCCGTTCTTCGCGGCCTGGTAGATCATCGGCGCGGTACCGCCGAACGCGGAATTGGCCAGGGCATACCCGACACCCACACCCAGCGCGCGGATATGCGACGGGAACAGTTCGGCTTTGACGATGGCATTGATGGACGTATAGCCGGTGAGCACGATATAGCCGATACAGGTGACCAGCAGCGTGCCCACCACCGAGGTCGCGTCCTGCAGGTAGGTGATGAGGAACCAGGTGTAGACGACTCCGCCGATCCCGAAGAACACCAGGACGGGCTGACGGCCCACCTTATCGCTGATCATTCCGCCGACCGGCTGCAACAGCATCAGGAAGATCAAACCGGCGAGGTTGATCCAGGTGGCCGTCATCCCCCGGTCCTCGAACGCGGTCTTGATCATGGCGGGTGCGTTCACGCTGTAGACGTAGAAGGCGAGAGTGCCGCCCATGGTGATCAGGAAACACAGCAGCAGCGGACGCCAGTGCTCGAGAACCAGGACCCGCAGCGAACCCGATGCGGTGTCCTCCCCGCGGCGGACCGCGTCGAGCTGCTCGGTGGTGAGCGATTCGTCCATACTGCGGCGCAACCAGAACACGACCACCGCGGCCACACCGCCGAGGAAGAAGGCGATCCGCCAGCCGAAGTCGGAGATCTCCTGTTTGTCCATGAACGTCTGCAGCACCAGCAGGGTGAGCTGGGCCAGCACATGACCACCGACGAGGGTGACGTACTGGAACGACGAGAAGAACCCGCGCCGTTCCCGCGTGGCGGCCTCGGACATATAGGTCGCGGAGGCGCCGTACTCACCGCCGGTCGCGAATCCTTGTACAAGCCGGCACAGGATCAGGATCACGGCGGCACCGACGCCGATCACCTCCCGTCCCGGTACCAGCGCGATCACCAGTGAACACGCCGCCATGAGCGAAACGCTGAAGGTGAGTGCGGCCCGGCGGCCGTACCGGTCGGCGTAGCGCCCGAAGAACCACGAGCCCACGGGGCGCATGAGGAAGGTGACGGCGAAAATCGCGTAGACGTAGACGGTGGAGTTCTTGTCCGCCGAATCGAAGAAATGGCTTTCGAAGTACGAGGCGAACACGGTGTAGACGTAGACGTCGTACCACTCGACAAGATTGCCCGACGAGCCACGCAGCGTATTCCACACGGCGCGCCGCGTCGCCGCCCGCGAGGAGGGCGGCGCCGGTTCACCAGGGGACGCCGGGCCCTTGGTCGTGGTTTCGGACATTCGCGATTCCTTCCCTGTCACCAGTGCGTCCCGCGACACAATGCGCGCGACGCACCTGCCCAGTGTGCAGGTAGGACCAGCGCCTTCGGAGCCCGCTCCCACATTTCGGGACAGCACCGACCACGCAAACCGGGCCGGTCGCCCGCCCCCACCGGGACTTCCTGCGGTGGGGTGGCCCCCGAGGTCAGCCGCGCATCGCCGCGCGCATCGTGGCGACGACTCCGCCGTCGACGAGCAGGTCGGTGCCCGTGACGAAGCTGCTGACCGGGTCGAGCAGGTAGGTCGCCGCGGCCGCGATGTCCTCGGCGGTGCCGATCCGCCCGGTGGCGGACTGTTCGATCATCTGCCGCATCCGGGCCCCGGACTCGCCGGCCAGCTCGTCGCGACCCTGCGCGGTGGAGATCACGCCCGGGCTGATCGAGTTCACCCGGGCACCGGCCCGCCCCCACGCACCGGCCGCGGCCTGGACGCGAAGGATCGCGCCGCGCTTGGCGATCGGGTAGGCGAGCATCGGATGCAGCGCGGGTTCCGGGTTCAGGAACGGCAGGCCTGCCAGGTCCGCGGCCGGCGTGGTGGCCAGTGCGGTCTCCTGATCGGCCGTGAGCTGGGCCAGGTGACCGGCCATGCTGGCGATGACGATCCCGGCGCCGCCGGGGGCCATCAGCGGCGCGAATTCGTCGAGCACATAGGCCACCCCGCACAGGTCGACGCGCACGATCGCCTCGGTGGAAGCCTTCGCCGGTGAGACACCCGCGGTGTGTACCAGATGCCGGATCGGCCCCGTATCGGCGGCGGCCGCGGCGAGTTTCGCCACCGCCGCCGGGTCGCCGGCATCCACACGGTGGGTGCTCACCTCGAAACCCTGCTCGGTGAACTGACCGGCCGCACCGTCCAGCAGACCGTCGTCGAAATCGGCCAGCAGCAGATGCCGGCCGCTGCCGATCCGGGCGGCGATCGCGCGGCCCATCCCCCCGACACCGACGACAACACTGACTTCTGTGCTCATACCGAATTCCTCCGAGCCGAATACGAATCGATCGAACGGTATCCCGGCTCTGCCGAGCCCGGTGGCAATTCGTATCAGTGGGCGTATCAGGCGAGTGTCAGACCGGCATCAGCCGCACCCGCGACAGTGTTTTCCAACGGCACGAACGCCGCCCCGGAACAGAACCGAAGGAGAACACCATGTCTGTCACTCTCACCGCCCAGGACCAGGCCACCCTGCGCACCGCCGCGTACGGCGCCGTCTCGCTGATCACCGCCTCCGGTATGTACAGCGGCTCTGCCCACAAGGCCGCCACCGGCGGAACTCTCGCCCTCACCACGGCGACCGGGTCCATCGGGCATGTACTCGCCGGCGTCAGGGCGAAGGACATCGGGCTGAACGGCAAGAACGTCGCCGAACTGGCCGATCAGGTCTTCCCCGCGCTGACGGCGGCCATGGGTCTGCTGAAGCAGCAGGATTCGGCGGAGGCGGACAACTTCCGCAGCACCGTCCTCGTCGCCGTGGAAACGGCGACCCGGACTCAGAAGGGCGCTGTGAGCCCCGCCGTGTCCGATATGACCCGCAAGATCACCGCGGCTCTCGACGCCGCCTGACGGGCGGCATTACGGCCGGGGTCACCCCGGCCGTAATGCCCACCGTCTACCGTTCCGAGATAAACACTCACCGCGGATGCCGAAAATTTACACTCGTGGTTGTAGACATTCTGTCAGCGCACAGATAGAGTCGCTGACGTTCGAAGAGATGGAGTCCAGAGGCCGGGCAGGTGAACTGCTCCGGAAGATGTAGTACCCCTCGCCCCCTCCGGCGGAGAAGAGAATCCCGGTGCAAGCGGCCGGACCCCGGAGGGGGCGAGCAACCAAAGATTTCCAGAACCGCAGGTAAGCCCGTCGATCGAGGAGGTGGTCACTGAGTAGTCACCTACCGGTTCCGCATCCCGGCAGGTCCTGGATGCGGTGCAAGACACCGGCCCACGCGGCCGGTCGAAAGAATTGACGTCAACCCCTTATTCCGTAAACCCCAGGCCCCGGCGCACCGCGCCGGGGCCTGCCAGCGTTGAATCCCGAGAGGTGCTGTGCAGCAACCGAACGACAACTCCGCCGACGGCAGCAGCGCCGCCGACAAACTCGACGACGACGATTACCCCGCCTACAGCATGGGCCGCGCCGCCGAAATCCTCGGCGTCACCCAGGCGTTCCTCCGCGGCCTCGATGCCGCGCAACTGCTGACCCCGCAACGCTCCCCGGGCGGGCACCGCCGCTACTCCCGCAGCCAGCTCCGCATCGCCGCCCGCATCCGCGAACTCGTCGACGCCGGCAATCCGCTCGAGGCCGCGGGCCGCATCGTCGTCCTGGAAGACGAACTCGCCGAAGCCCAGCGCCGCAATACCGATCTCCAACAAGCCCTCGACCAGCAACCCGGCCCGGACCGACACGGCACACGGGACGCCGAGGCACCGTGATCAGCCGAGTCAGCCGTGGAGATCGCGGCGGGTGTATCCATAGAGCCCCGCACCGATCAACACCAGACCGATAGCCGTGATCACGGCGGTCGCCGCCCAATCGGGTGGCGTGTCGGGTACCGCCGCGAGGTGCGCGAAGGGCGAGATCTCGCGTAGCCAACCGGGCGCGCCGACGCTCTGGACGAGAACATCGAGTAGGAAACCGCCCGCGACGGGCACCGCGCCGACAGCGCCGACAGCGGCCGGGTACCAGCCCATGGCCAGCAGTGCGGCGCCGAGCGACAGCAACGCGACGGGCGCGGCGTTGAATGCGCCGGCGAGTGCGTCGAGCAGGTCGAGCGGTGCACCGGTGAGGAGCGCGCCGAGCCACATCGCTATCGCCGCGGTGGCAAGCAGCACCGCGATACCGGCGCCGGTCACCACCGTTTCGGCACCGGCCAGCCGAGACCGGGAAATCGCCAGACTGTGCAGCACGGTCCAGCGGCCGTTTTTTTCGTCGGCGGCCATAGTGGAGATACGGGTGGCGGCATACAAGCCGGTGGGAATGGCCAGCAGTGCGAACATGGCGGCAGCGAACCCTTCGGGGGTGTTGAGACCGCCGAAGCCGGCCGTGGCGGCCAAGTCGGCGAAACGCGGGTTTTCGCCGAGAAAATCCAGGATCGCTGCGAGTACGGCGCCGATCAGCAGGAAATACGCGGCGATTCCCACGGCCCATCCGGCCGTCGGTGCCACAGCGCGGCGCAGGGCGAAGGCCGGGACCGATTTCAGGAGTCGAGTGCGGGCGGGCCGGGAACCGGACAACGTGAGTACGGCGCCGCCGAGATCGCGGTGCCGCGCGGCGGCGAGCGCGACGGCAGTCAGCAGGGCGGCCATGGCAAGTATGACGAACAACGGGGCCGGCCGGTTGTCGACATAGGCGGCGGCCCGGTTGGTGAGTCCGAAGGGTGTCAGCCAGGCGGTCCAGGCGAATGCGGGAACCCCGTCGGCGAGCATCCGCAGCATCAGGAAGATGCCGAGAATCGCGGTGGCCGTACCGGTCGCCGCGCCGCGCGACGGTAGCAGTTGTGCGGCGAGCAGGCCCAGCGCGGCGAAAACCGTGGTGGTCGCGAAGACACCGGCGGCGTGCACGAGGGCGCCGGCGGGATCGGTACCGGTCAGCAGCAGTGCGGCACCGACACCGACGGCGACGAGCGCGGCGGCGAGAGCCAGTACGGCGGCGCCGCGGACGATCGGATCGACCAGGCGCGCACGGGTGCCCATCAGCAAGTCGTACCGTCCGGCGTCTTCTTCACCGCGGGTGATGCGGGTGGCCGCCAGCAGCGCCCACACCCCGCACAGCACGAGCACCGGGGTGCCGGTGCGCCACACCGTGAACCCGCCGGGGTCGTCGAGTGCCCGGGCCGGGCCGAACAGCACACGGACGGCGGGGTTTTCGGCGAGGGCGCGCATGGCGTCGGTATCGAGGGTGCCGGCGAAGGTCGCCTGGAATTGGGCGGCGACCAGCGCGGTGATCCCGGTGGCGGTGGCCGCGACGATGAGCGCGCCGCGGCGCAGGCCGCGCACGGTGAGCCAGGTCAGGGTCCGGCCGACGCCGGACAGGCCGGGCGCAGCGGTGGCCGTTGTCATCACCGCACCTGCCCGTAGTAGTCGAGAAAGATCTCCTCGAGCGTCGGCTCCCGCAGCGAGAGTCCGGTCACCTCGGCCGCGGCCAGCGCCCGCAGCGCGGCGGCCGGCGGCCCCGACAACGTGAACCGCAGGCGATTTCCGTCGAGCGGCTCGACCCCGCCGACGATTCCGTCGACGCCGTCCAGTTCGGGCGGGCTGCCCTGGTAGGCGACTTCGACGATGGTGCGCTGCAGCCGGCGCAGATCGGCGAGAGTGGCGACTTCCACCAGTCGCCCGGCGCGCAGGATCGCGACCCGGTCGCAGAGCGCTTCCACTTCGGCGAGTTGGTGCGAGCTCAGGAAGACGGTCTGCCCGTTGTCTCGTGCTTCGGCCACCGCTCGACGGAATTGCTGTTCCATCAGCGGATCCAGCCCACTGGTGGGTTCATCCAGCACCAGAAGCGGCGCGCGGGTCGCGAACGCGGCGATCAAGGCGACTTTCTGCCGGTTGCCGGTCGAATAGGTGCTGCCGGGTTTGTCCAGGTCGAGGGCGAACCGTTCGACCAGTTCGGTCCGGTACGTGCTGTCGACGCCGGGGCCGAGCCGGGCGAGCAGTTCGAGAATCTCGGCCCCGGTGAGCGCGGGCCACAGCGCGACATCGGCGGGCACATGGGCGAGATGGCGGTGTGCGCTACGGACATCGGCGGCATCGTCCCCGAAGATCCGCACCCGCCCGGCCGAGGGCCGGATCATGCCGAGCACGGCTCGGATGGTCGTCGACTTCCCGGCGCCGTTGGGCCCGAGGAACCCGAACACCTCACCCGGGGTGACGGTGAGGGTCAGATCATCGACGGCGAGGGTGCGGCCGAACCGCTTCGAGAGGTGTTCGATCGAGATGGCCGTGGTGGTGGCGCGCGCGGGTGGCGCCGCGGTGGTGGACATCGGAAAGTCCTTCCGGGTCGGCGATACAGAATTTGCCGACCAGACTTCCCGGCGCACCTGAGGAAAACGGTACTCCTCACCCCCGCCGGCCGTGGTGTTTTCGCGACGCTTACCGGCGCCGCGCGACGGCGCTGTCCCGCGGCCATGTGCCCGGCCGCGAGACAGCGCCCGGACCGGGTCAGGGGCGCAGATCCCGCCGGTCGAATCGCCACAACCCGGCCGCGAGCAGCACGACAGTGGCGGCGAGCAGAACCACGGCGTCGCCCGGTTGCAGACCATGACGAAGGGGTTCGCCGCCGATGTAGTAGTGGAACGGTGACAGGTATTTCAGCCCGTCGGCGCCGATCACGCCGGACAGGTTGCCCGCCACATAGGTGAGGACCGCGACCCCGGCGGCGATCCCGAGGGCAGGTCCGCGTTTGCCGATCGCCGCGCCCAGGCCGGCGGCCAGGGCTCCGAAGGTCGTACCGAGCAGCGCCAGGTGGAGGGATTGGCCGGCGAACCCGGCGATTCCGATCGTGTCGAGATCGGCGCCGGACCGGATCATCAGCATGCCCGCGAAGACGAGCAGCGCGATCGCGGCCGCACCCGTGACCAGGGCGGCGAAACGTTGCAGCGCCAGCGGGATACGGCCCAGCGGGTGGGCCAGCAGCAGATCCAGGTATCCGGTTTCCTCGTCACCGGCGGTCGCCCGGGCACCGAAAGTGATTGCGAAAGCGGTGACCAGCAATGGCAGCAGCAGCCCGAATACGGTGGAGCCGAGATAGCCGGCGGGCGAGCTGATGTCCTGCATGCGCAGGGCTTCCCGCATCGCCTCGGGGTAGTTCGCCACCGTCTCCGCCATACCGCCCGCGGAGACCTGCGGGTAGAACGCGGCATACATCAAGCCGACGAGCGCGATACCGGCCGACCAGGCGAGCAGAGCGCGCCGGTTGTCGGCCAGGGTGCGGAGGTAGAGGTCAGGCAGCATCGGCTTCTCCGGTGTAGTAGCTGTGGAACAGGTCTTCCAGCGCGGGCTCGGTGACCAGCAGCGCGGCCACGTGATGGCCGGCGAGCGCGCGCAGGAGCGAATCGGGACTGCCGGTCACCTGGCAGCGCAGGGTGTTCGCCTCCACCCGGACCCCGGTGACCCCGGGCAGCGCGGCGAATTCGGCGGCCTCGACCGGACCGGTGAAACCGACCTCCACATCGCGCACCGCGCCGGCGCGCAGGCCCGCGACGGTATCGAGCGCGACCAAGCGGCCTTCCCGGATGATGGCGACCCGATCGGCGATCGCCTCCACCTCGCTCATGATGTGGCTGGACATGAACACCGTCTGCCCGTTGCCCGCCGCCTCGGCCGCCAACTCGAGGAAGGTCTGCTGCGCCAGCGGGTCCAGCCCACTGGTGGGTTCGTCCAGGATCAGCAGTTCCGGTTGGTGCATGAACGCTTGGACCAGCCCCACCTTCTGCCGGTTTCCCTTCGACAGCGCCGAGATCTGCGCGCGCTGATCCAAGTCGAGCCGCTCACACAGCCCATCGATCCGATCGGCTCCCGCGCCACCGCGGAGCGCGGCCAGAAACCGCAGCGCCGCACCGACCCGCTGCCGTCCGGGCGCCACGAAGTCACCCGCCAGATAACCGATCCGCCCATGCAGTGCCACGGCATCGGCGCGGGGGTCCATACCCAGGACTACGGCGGTACCGGCGGTGGGCCGGATCAGATCCAGCAGCAGCCGGATGGTGGTGGATTTTCCGGCGCCGTTGGGTCCGAGATAGCCGAAGACCTCACCCCGGTCGACCGTCAGCGACAACTCGTCCAGACCGCGGGCCGAGCCGTAGGTCTTCGTGAGCCCGTGGAGCTCGATTGCTTTCACCATGTCCAGAAAGTATCCAGATTTCAGAGATTTGTAAATACTCTGAACTTTCATGCTTCTGATATCTTTACGGTCATGGGTACCAACGAGCGATTGCGGGAAGCCGCGGAGAAACTCGCCTTGACACTGTCGGCCGGCGGCGGGATGCAACGCTCGACCGCGCGCGTACTCACCGCCCTGCTGTACACCGAGCAGGACACCATGACCGCTGCCGACCTCTGCCAGGAACTCTCGATCAGCTCGGGCGCCGTATCGACCGCGATCAAACACCTCACCCCGGTCGGGCTCATCGAACGCGTCCCCGCCCCCGGCAGCCGCCGCGACCACTACCGATTCCGGTCCGGAGCATGGGCGGCGCTGATGTCGCAGCAGAACACCCTGCTCGCCACGATGCGCGACTCCGCCCAGGAAGGCCTCGACGCCACCGGACCCGACACCGTCACCGCACAGCGCCTGCACGAGATGCAGGATTTCTACACCTTCATGCTCGACGAACTCGCCCCGCTCATCGAGCGATGGCGCGAGCAGTACGCCGCCGAACATCCCTGATCACGGAGAAAAGGCACTGTTTTCACCGCCTGTTCGTAACGGGGCATGGTACGAAGTCGATGGTCAGACGACAGAGAAGCACGGTGAGAGACGGGATTTCGAATGAGAAGGACGACAATGGTCGCCGCGCGGATCGCCATCGCCGCCGCCGTGACTTCCGGGTTCGCCGCGGTACTCGGCGCCGGCCCGGCCCAGGCCGCGCCGCAGGACTGCACTGTCACGCGTGACCTGGTCAGCGCCTCCGCGACCTGTCACGACGACGGACCGCCCGGACGGGAGTACGCGCTGATCGTCGAATGTTTCGGCCTGCATCCCATCCCCAACGCCTTCCCGCTCGTCACCATCGGTCCCTACCAGGGTTCCTGGAGCGGTTCCTTCGGTCCGTCCGGCCACGGCACCGCCTCGTGCCTCGGTCCGCTCAGCGTCGGGACCACCACGAATGCCTACGTAAAGATCTACCGGGACTGATCCTCGCGCGGGATCCACGTCAGCGTCCGCCGTTCGGGCCGGCCGAGGACGGCATATGCGCAAGGCGGCCGACACTGCCACGTACTTCGATCGTGCCCACCACTCGCTCGCCGGCCCCCGTTCGACTCAGCCGGCCAGTTCGCCGGCGATCGCGGTGACGGCGCGCAGACCGGCGGCGATCAGCGGGTGTTCCCGGCTGCCACGCCGGACCGCGCAGGTGATCACGCGAGTCGGCCGGATACGACCGTGCAGTGGGATACGCACGGTGCGGGGGTGTTCGGGCACCGGTACCAGCCGCGGGAGCAGGCAGACACCGAAACCGTGGGCGACGGCCGCGGAGACGGCGAACCACTCCTTCAGGTGGTGGGTGATGCGGGGCGTGAACCCGGCCGCCGCGCAGGCGGCCATGAGCAGGTCGTAGGAATCGTTGTGCTCCGGCTTGACGATCCAGCTTTCGGTAGCGGCGTCGGAGAGCCGCACGTCCTGGCGCCGGGTGAGCGGATGATTCTCGGGTACGAGGAGATCCTGGGCGTCCTCGAAGATCGGCTGCTGTTCGAAGCGCGGGTCGTCGGCGGGCGGGCTGTGGGCCGGTAGGACCAGGGCGAGATCGGCGCGCTGCGCCAGGAGCTGCTGGAAGCATTCGGCGCTTTCCAGTTCCCGGATGTGGACGTCGAGACCGGGATGGTCGCGATGTAATTGCGCGGCGGCGGGGATCAGAACGGCCGCCGCGGCCGAGGACACTCCGCACAGCCGGAGGCGGCCGGTGAGCGCCTCGTTGCTGGTGGCGATATCGGCACGGGCGCGTTCCCACCGGGCGCCCAGGTCGTCGGCGTGGCCGAGCAGGGCCCGGGCGGCGGGCGTGAGTTCGATAGTGCGCCCGGACCGGACCACCAGCTCCACCCCGAGTTCGGTAGCCAGCGACCGCAACTGCTGCGAAACCGCCGACGGTGTCACATGCAGATCGGCGGCCGCGGCGGTGACCGTGCCCCGCTCGGCGAGAACGCGGAGCACCAGCAGGCGCCGGAGGTCGATCATGTAGTCCACGCTAAACGAAATCGGCTCTGATCTTTCGATGGACCTGAAACCTGGAGCCGATAAGGCTGGGATGCGTGATACCGGCTCCGCTTCTGGTCCTCGCCGCCGCCGTCTGCACCCAATCCGGGCAAGCGCTCGGTAAAAGCCTGTTCGACCGGCTGGACCCGCTCGGAGTTGCCGGCCTGCGACTCGGTATCGCCGCACTGGTCGCGGTCGTGCTCTACCGCCCGCTCGCCAGGCCCCGCACCCGGCGGCAGGGTGCCGCGGTCGCTGGGCTCGGGGTGTCCATCGCCGGTATGAACCTCGTCTACCCCGCACTGCACTACCTGCCTCTCGGCGTCGCGAGCACTATCCAGCTCATGGGCCCGCTGACCGTGGCGGTGGTGGGTTCGCGCCGCGCCCGCGACCTCGTCGTGGTGGCCCTCGCCGCGGCGGGACTGTGGCTGGTCCGTGCCCCCGCGTCCGGGCCGTTGCACTGGCAAGGGCTTCTCCTGGCCGGGGCGTCCGCCGTCGCGATGGGCTGCTACCTGCTGCTGTCCCGGGAACTCGCCGGCGACCTCGGCCATTCGGCACTGGCCCTCGCCCTGCCCGTCGCGGCCTGCCTGGGGCTGCCCGCCGGGGTCGCGAGCAACGGCGCCGCCCTGTTCCAGCCGCAGATCCTCGCCTGGGGGGTGGCGGTCGCGATCCTGTCCGCCGTGATCCCGTACTCACTGGAAATGGCCGCGCTGCACCATATTTCCGCCGCCACCGCCGGAGTCCTGCTGAGCCTGGAGCCGGTGATCGCCGCGCTCGCCGGGCTATTCGTCCTCGGCGAAACCTTGTCGCCCCAGCGGTGGCTGGGCATCGGCTGTATCTGCGCAGCCACCGCGGTGGCGGTCCGGCATTCGGCGCGCTCCGGCAAGAGCCCGCGCTCGACCGTGCCGGATCGGTCGTCGCCGTAGCGCGGCCCGGCGCCGAGGACGGCGGCATGCACAGGAGCCCCGGCGCGCGACTGTCCCGGCTTCCGGAAAAACTTTTCTCGCACAGCGATGACTATCCGAGCGGCGCTCCGTCTTATCGGTTGAACGCGCTACCAACCCGGCGCGACCGACCAGAAGGACCGAAAATGACCATCGCCGACGCCACCGCCAACTACTCCGCCGACGTCACCTACCGTCCCGGCAAGATCCGCAACCGCGTCCTGTGGGCCCTGCAGATCTTCCTCGGCCTCTTCTTCATCATCGCCTCCGGCGGCCCGAAGCTTGTGATGCCGAACGCCCTGATGGAGAGCGAACCCGCGAATCTGACCATCCCGTTCGCGCTGCTGATCTTCATCGGAGTGGTCGAGGTCGCGGGCGGTATCGGCCTGATGGTGCCGCGCCTGACCGCCCTGGCCGCCGCGGGCCTGTCCGTGCTCACCGTGCTCGCCGCCGGAACGCAGGCCTTCCTCGCCGGCGAACCCCAGATGGCGATCTTCCCGCTGGTACTCGCCGCGATCTTCGCCTGGATCGCCTACGAGCGCCGCGCCGGCGTCACCGACCTGCGCGCCGCGCTCGCGCGATGACAAATCCATAAGCACGACCGGCGATCGGTGGTCCACCCACCGATCGCCGTACGTGCGTTCGGCGAATCGATCGCCCGTCGGGTTGGCGGCGATCGGTTCCGGCGGCCATCTGGTCCGGGGGGGGGGGGGGGGGGGGGGGGGCCCCGGGGGCGGGGGGGGGGGGGGCGCCCGGGGGGGGGGGGGGGGGGGCGGGGGGGGGGGGGTGGGGGGGGGGATGGAGGGGGGGGGGGGGGGGGGTGGGGGGGGGCGAGAACCCACACCCGCCGGGGGGGCGGGGGGGGGGGGGGGGGGG
>NZ_JARWPM010000062.1 GCF_029869215.1 Nocardia carnea | reverse complement strand
GGTTTACGGGCCTGTTGGGTTTTTCCCGCGCGCCGGGGGGGGCGGGGGCCGCCCTCTTTGTCCGCGCGTTCCGCTCCCCCCCCCTCCCGGGCCGCCACTGCCCGCGGGGTGGCCGGACGATCGCTTCGCGATGGCCGCATTCGTGAAGCGATCGATCAACAAGGTGTTCCCCACCCACTGGTCGTTCCTGCTCGGTGAGATCACCCTGTACAGCTTTGTGATCCTGCTGCTGTCCGGGATCTACCTGACACTGTATTTCGATCCGTCGATGACGGAGGTGGTCTACAACGGGTCGTATGTGCCGCTGCGGGGTGTCACCATGTCCGCGGCCTACCGGAGTTCGCTGGATATCTCCTTCGACGTGCGGGGTGGGCTGTTCGTCCGGCAGGTTCACCATTGGGCGGCGTTGCTGTTCCTCGCGTCGATGATCCTGCACATGATGCGGATCTTCTTCACCGGCGCGTTCCGCAGGCCCCGGGAAGCGAACTGGACCATCGGCTCGATCCTGCTGATCCTGGCGATGTTCGAGGGGTACTTCGGTTACAGCCTGCCCGACGATCTGCTCTCCGGCACCGGGTTGCGGTCCCCGCTCGGCGGCATCACCATGAGCATTCCGGTGATCGGTACCTGGCTGCACTGGCTGCTGTTCGGCGCCGAGTTTCCCGGCAATGTGATCATTCCCCGGCTCTACATCGCGCATGTCTTGCTATTGCCCGGTGTGATGCTCGCGCTGATCGGGGCGCATGTGGCGATCGTCTGGTATCAGAAGCACACGCAGTATCCGGGGCCGGCCAGGACGGAGAAGAACGTGGTCGGCACCCGCATCGTGCCGGTGTTCGCCTTCGATCAGGGCGGGTTCTTCATGATCACCCTCGCCACGGTCGCCCTGATGGGTGGTCTGCTGCAGATCAATCCGATCTGGAATATGGGGCCCTACAACCCGGCGCAGGTGTCGGCGGGGTCGGCACCGGACTTCTACATGATGTGGACCGACGGTTTGGCGAGATTGCTCCCGGCGTGGGAGATCTACCTCGGTCCCTATACGATTCCCGCCGCTTTCTGGGTCGCTGTGGTGATGGGGCTGATCTTCACGCTGATCATCGTGTATCCGTCGATCGAACGGCGGCTCACCGGCGACACCGCGCACCACAATCTGCTGCAACGGCCGCGGGATGTGCCGGTGCGCACCGGCATCGGGGCCATGGCGCTGACTTTCTATATCGTGCTCACCCTGTCCTGTCTCAACGACCTCATCGCCTTCCGATTCGATATCTCGTTGAACGCGACGGTGTGGGCGGGTCGCATCGGCCTCCTGCTGGCACCGCCGACGGCCTACTATCTCGCCTACCGATTCTGTCTGGGGCTACAACGCAGTGATCGGGAGGTGCTCGAACACGGTATCGAAACCGGCCTCATCACCCGCCTGCCGCACGGCGAATACCTCGAGGTTCATCAGCCACTCGGGCAGGCCGGCGGCGACGGTCACCCGGCACCACTGCCTTATCAAGGGGCGCCGGTCCCGAAGCGCCTCAACAGGCTCGGTGCTGCCGGCCGACCGGGCATCGGATCGTTTCTCACGCCCGATCCGCCCGCGGAAGCCGAGGTGCTCGCCCGGCACGAGCACGACGGGGAACGTAGGCAGCTGGCGGTTCTGCAGGCTGCTCGTGACCGCGCCGCGGACGAGATCGGCGGGAACCGGTGATGTGGCGGCGAATCCGCGGGCAGCCGCAGGCCGGCGGATACGGGCTCCTGGTCGCCGCTGCCACGGTCGGTACGGATCAGCACGCCGAGGTCGTCCGGTGTATTCTGCGCGACGCCGGCGTCCGTGCCACCTCCGCTCCGGCGCACTCGCCCACGGCGTGGGGTGGACGGGTGCAGGTACTGGTGTTTCCCGAAGACGCCCCCCGAGCCTATGAAATATTGTGTCGGCACACCCACTGAACACCGCGGGTAGGCAGCGGTGCCGCAGCCGCCGGGTCGATGTGCGCTCTGCGCCGCAGGCCAGTGCCTGTTCCGGCCCGGCGGCATATCCCGGTCGCGAACCGCCGGCTGATCTCGGTAACCCCTGAGCGCGAACGTATTCGAGAGGTCGCAGCCATGATCCGTTCCACACCCGAACTGCCGCGCAACGGAGCACCGGCCGGCCTTTCGGCGAGCCGGATTTCCGAAGAGGTCGTGATATTCGGTATCGATCTGCGGGCGCGGGAACCGGAGATCGCCGCCACGCTGGCCCGGCGGATCACGCAGGAAGTCGATTACATCCGCGACGATCCGCAGCTGGCGGAACTGCGTATCGCCAGCGTGCACGCCAATGTGGCAACCATGATCGAGATCTTGGCCAACGATATCCCCGTTCACCACCTGCAGCCGCCCATCGCGGCATTGGAATACGCCCGGCGTGCCGCGCAGCGTGAGATACCTTCGCATTTCCTGGTGCGCTCGTATCACTTGGGGCAGAACTCGATGATGCGGATCTGCCATGACGAGATCGGGCGGCGGAATCTGCCCGGCGATCTGGGGTTGGCCGTTATCGAACGCCTCACCGATATCGTCCACTCGTATGCCGATTGGATCACCCTGTACGTTCTCGAAACCTATGAGGCCGAACGTAAGCGATGGATGAACGTCCGGGGCACTATGCATTCGGCGGCAGTGCATACGCTGCTGGCCGCGGCGGCACCGGACCGGGTGGCTTTCGAAGCCGAGACCGGGTACCGGCTCGACCGTATGCATCTCGCGCTGATCGCGTGGTACAGCGGCAGTAACGAGGCCGAGGCGCTGACCGTCCTGGACACCGGTATCGAAAGGGTGGCCCGCGCGGTGGACAGTGCCGGTCCGGCACTGAGTACCGCGATCGATCGCCGCACCCTCTGGGCGTGGTGCCCGCTGAACAAGCGGCCGGCCGCCGGTTCCGCGGAACTGAACGCCGCCGTCGACCTACCCGCTGATATGCGGCTGGCCGTCGGCCTGGTGGGCGACGGCGCGGAAGGATTCCGTCGTTCGCATCAGCAGGCCGCGGCCGCCTATTTCGTCGCCACGGTGCCGGGTATCCCGCCCGAGCACCGGCTGACCGGCTTCGGCGATCCTGGTGTGGCGGTGGTGTCCCTGCTGGCCAAGGATCTGGCCGCCACCCGCGAATGGGTGCACGAGACCCTGGGCGAACTCGCCGAGAACACCGAGCAGGCGGCGATGTTACGCGACACCCTGCGCACGTTCTACGAGACCGGAAACAGTCATCTGCACACCGCGAAGAAGATGACCCTGCACCGCAACACCGTCAAATACCGGATCACCAAGGCTCTCGCCGCCACCGGAACCGCCGGAACACCGCACGAGACCCTGGATATCGCGCTTGCGCTGCGTATCTGCCGCTTCCTCGGCGCGAAAGTACTTCGGTGACCGTACGCTTGCGCGACCGGCTCATTCCCATACCTACGCCTCGCGGCCACTCGGACCACGCAGGATTTCGCCTGTGCGAGCTACGACTACGACACCACCCAGCCGAACGGCTGGCCCCGGTACAGTTCCAGTTGCACCTTGGTGCCCTCGGGGATTCCGGTCGCGGGAACGTTGTAGATGAGGACGCCGTTCCCGTTCTCATAATGGTCCGGCCGATAGGCCACGTTTTCGTTCGGTTCGAATATCGCGCCATCCGGTGCCACCAGCTGGAAATGTGTCCTGGAAGGAACATGAGTGGGGTCGGGGGACGCTGTTTCCACGGCCAGGACCAAGTACTGCTCTCCCGGCTTCCGGAATTCGGCGGGGATGTGCGGATCGGTATTCGTGATTCGTGCCGAGGTGACCGTCATAGTGATCCGTGGCAAAGTGTCGACGCCGGTGCCCCGCATGTCGAAGGTATCCGTGAATTCGATCGGCTCGCCGACGGCAGCCCATTGCGGCCGGGGCGGCGACGGCGTGATCGGGGCGGCGGTGGATGGCGGGGCAGATTCTCGGGTCGACGGGAGAGGACTCGAATTCGTGGACCCGCCGCAAGCCGTGACTGCGAGGATCGCGAATATGCTCACCGTGCCACCGATCCGTCGCCAGACCTCCTTGTGCCGAGTTCCGGTCGCCGCCTTCGGTATCGCACGCATGAACGAAGCGTACCTCGCGTCCCGCTCACCAGCACCGGTCCATCGTTCGCGACCGGCGCTTACCGAGGTTCTCGGAGTAACCGTCGAAAGTTGGACGGAAATGTATGAACAGGGCGCAGTTCACCTCCATCGCGTCCTGATGTCAGGGTTCAATCGTTCGCGTATACGAACTCGGCGACGACGTCGGCGAGCGCGACGAGTGCGTCGTTGTGCACCCAATGGCCGGCTTCGAATTCCGCGAGTCGAACACCGGGCCGGGCTGCGGCCATTCGATCGGCGGTTTCCCCGGAAAACAACCTGCTGCGTTTGCCTCGAATAAGAAGAGCGGGCGCCGTCGTCGAGGCCCACTCCTTGCTGTAATCTCCGATCGAATCGAGCTGGGACTGCTTCATTGCCGCGTAATCGAACGGGAATCCCCACCCGTCGGAGAATCGAACTGCGCTCTCCAGGAAGTAGTAGGGGTCCTCGATGCCCTGCGCTCGGACCATGTCCGCGAGTTTCAGGAAAGTCGAGGCTCGCACGGCCCAACCGGACTGGTCCAGAACAGCCGGACCGACCACTGCGGCGCCCTCTTCCAGGATCAGCGACTTCACCAGCTCGGGACGAGCCGCCGCAATCAGGAGGGCATGCGTTCCGCCCATTGAATGTCCGTAAAGATGTACGGGCCCGCTGCTGTGTTGCTCGATGAAGGCGATCATCCGGTCGACGTACGTCGCGGGCGACAACGGGAGATGGGCTGGTGCACTACCGTGGCCCACCTGGTCCGGAGCCACGATATGTAGCCGCCCGGACAGTTGACGGGCGAACGAGCGGAAGGTCTCCGAGCTACCGAAGTGCCCGTGTAAAGCAATCACCGTAGGCCCGTCGCCGCCGAAGTCGTGGAACGGCCATCGTGTGGTCATGAACTACCCTTTCAACGCAATCGGTGATCTGTGAGCGGATCGAACGATGCGTCACTCGCACGGCTGAACGTTTTTCGATGGGCATCGTTCCGCATGGAATCGGACCACGCACACGAATATTCGATCGATTCGGGCGCAGCCATGCCGGGTATCGTCGCGCCCGACGCGGCGCAGTTCCAGGCGAAATGCAGGCCGGTCGGCAGCCACAGCGACCGCGTGAGTCGATGCGGTCGCGTGTGCCCGGCCCCGGCGATGTGGCTGCTCCGCAGCGCGAAACTCGCTGCCCCGCGCCGGCCAGTTCACCGCGGGACCTCCCGGAAACCTGGTGAATCAGGTGTTGCCGTTGAGCATTTCGGCAGTCAGCACAGTGCCGCCGACCCCCCAGCCGCCGTCGATGACCTCGTCGACGAGGACGACGGTGGTCGCGCGAGCGCGTTCGCCGTAGATCTCGACATACAGCTCGGTAGTGCGTTCCACAATCTTCCGCTTGTCCTCGTCGTCGACGGTTCCAGCGGGGACCTTGAAGTTGGCGAACGGCATAGTGATCTCCTCAGGTGATGTGGTGTTCGGTGATGTCGGCGGTCTCGGCGTCAGATCATTCCGCCGTTGGCGCGCAGGATCTGGCCATTGATCCAGTGCCCCTCGGGGCCGGTGAGGAAGGCGACCACGCGCGCGATGTCCTCCGGCGTGCCCAGGCGTTCGAGCGGTGGATTCCCGGCCAGCGCTGTGATCTGTTCCTCGGTCTTCCCGTCGAGGAACATCGCGGTCGCGGTCGGGCCGGGAGCCACCGTGTTGACGGTGATATCGCGGCCACGCAGTTCCCTGGCCAGGATCAGGGTGATCGCTTCCACGGCGCCTTTGCTGGCGGCATAGGCGCCGTAGGTGGGGAACTGGGTGCCGACCACGGATGTCGAGAAGCTCACGAACGAGCCGCCGTCGCGCAGCCGCCGCGCAGCCTGCTGGGCGACGACGAAGGTGCCGCGGATGTTGACCCGGTGAATCGCGTCGAGAACTTTCAGATCGAGATCGGCGATGGTGGACAGGGCGAGGCGGCCTGCGGAGTTGACGACGACGTCGACGCCTCCGAACTCGGCCTCGGCGCGGTCGAACAGTGCGGAGACCGCATCTTCGTCGGCGACGTCGGCCTGGACCGCAATGGCGGTGCCACCCGCCGCGGAGATGGCGATCACGGCTTCCTCGGCAGCGCCGGCGTTGTCGGTGTAGTTGACGACAACGGTGCTGCCGCGGGCCGCGAGCTCGAGCGAGATCGCCCGCCCGATGCCACGGGACCCTCCGGTGACGACGGCAACCTGCCCTGCCTTTCCTGATGCGGTGTCGGTGGATGTCATGTTCTTCACTATCGGCGGCGCGGGCGGCGGGTACGAGGGGACGTCATCCCCTGTGTCGCCGGCCCGGCATGCCGCAGACTGGAAATCATGAACGTCGCGAAGTATGCCGAGCTGGGTGCGTTCCTGCGGTCCCGGCGCGAGCGCATCCGGCCCGAAGAGGTCGGATTCGTGCCCGGGCCGCGACGGCGCGTGCGCGGGCTCCGTCGCGACGAGGTGGCCCAACTCGCCGGAGCTTCGGTGGACTACTACAACGAACTCGAGCGCGGGGCCGGGTCGCAGCCGTCGGAACAGATGCTGGCGGCACTGGCGCGCGCCTTGCGGCTGACGGCCGACGAACGCGACCACATCTATCACCTCGCCGATCGTCCGCTGCCGCGCGCCGGGACCACGAGTTCGCACGTCCATCCAGGAATGGTCGACCTGCTCACCCGGCTGACGGCGACGCCCGCCCAGGTGATCACCGACCTGCACGTCACGCTGGTGCAGAACGCTGCGGCTGTCGCGCTGCTCGGCGATCAGTCCGGCTGGCAGGGCATGGCGGCAAGCTTTGTGTACCGATGGTTCACCGATCCCGCAGCCCGGCGGCTCTACCCCGAAAGTGACCACGAGACCCAGTCCCGGGCGTTCGTCGCCGATCTGCGGGCCGCCGCCGGCCGTCGCTCCGCCGCGGATTCCGAAGCGGCTTCGCTCATCTCCGAGCTGCTGAGTTGCTCCGCCGAGTTCGCGGCGCTCTGGACAGCTCACGAGGTGGCATTCCGGCGAAACGACCGCAAACGTATCAACCACCCGGTTCTCGGCCTGATCGAAGTCAACTGCCTCAATCTGTTCAGCGAAGACGGCCGGCAACGGCTGCTCTGGTTCACCCCGGCCACCGGCACCGACTCCGCGGACAAGCTGGACCTGCTCACCGTGGTCGGCACACAGGAGTTCACCGACCTCCTGTGACCGGTGCCGGGATCCCGACGTCACACGTCGGTCGGCCCGACCGGTATGCCGATACCTGCCACGCCGTGCGGTGGTGGCCGACCAAGTCCGGGGCAGCACGACTGCTTCCGCGCCGCCCTTTCAGCGACATGACGAAAACGGCGGAATCGACGACGAACGGGATCCGCCGGCCGCAAGGTGACTGGTTTATCGGCGCTATCAGCGACGCTCACCGCGCTCATGAGCACGGCCGGCCATCGGGGGCGGTGTCCCGAAAGGATCGTCGGCGGGTCAGGCCGACGGCGAGCACGGTGGCGGTGGCCAGCGTGGCGGTCGCGACCGCGATGTAGCTGTACACGCCTGTCGCGGAGTTCACCGCCGCCCCGTCGACGATCGTCCGGGTGGACGAGAGCACGGCGGCACCCACGAACGTCATGACCACCGAGCCGAACGCGCCCACGACCGAGACCATGCTCGAGACCGCGGCCTGGCGATCGGCCGGCACAAGCGTCCCCGCCAGGTTGAAGCCGGTGGTCAGGAGCGCACCCATCGTGCACTGCAGCAGGAAGGAGCAGGCGATCGCTGCGGGCAGCCAGGACGCCCCGGTGAACATCCCGGCGGCGCCGGTAGCGCCGACCGTCGTGGCGACGGCCAGCGTCGCCGCCGGTCCGAGCCGGGTCGCGAGCCAGCCCGAGAACACTCCACCGACGACGACCCCGACGGCGGGAATCCCGAACAGCAGCCCCAGCATGCCCTGGGCGTCGAGTCCGTAGCCGAGCTGCTGCTCGTGCGAGACCTGGGCGATCAGGCCGAGGAGCTGGTCCATGCTCTGCGTCGCTCCCGTAGCGAGCACGATGACTAGCAGCGTGAGCAGGAGGGGCCGCCCGAGGAGGCTGATATCGATCACGGGATCGGCCGTCCGCCGGGAGTGCCGTACCCAGTACGCCAGTGCGGCCAGACCGGCGCCGAGGAGGGCGGACGGGACCACACCGAACCAGCCGATCTCCGGCCCCAGGCTGATGTAGCCGAGCACCGCGACCAGGCCGGCGCCCAGCAGAAGGGCCCCGCCGACGTCGAGCCGGCCGGGCGTCCTGGTCGTGGATTCGGGGATGACGGCGCGGACGGCGACGGCGGCGGCGCCGCCGAGTGCGGCTGCCGTCACGAAGACGACGCGGAAGCCTAGCTCGGCGACCAAATTCTCGTACACGAAGGCGGCGCCGAAGTTGAGCACTGCGGTGCCGGTGGTAACGATCCCGACCGCGGGCATCGCGATCCGTGGTTCGCAGAGTTCGCGGACGATCGTGGCAGACAGGAAGACCGACGCGATGACGGCGCCTTGGGCCAGGCGTCCGAGGGTGAATACCAGCAGGTTGGGAGCCATCACGCAGAGGACGGAGCCGGCGCAGCCGATGAGCAGCGTCATGACGAGCATCCGGCGTTTGCCGCGCAGATCGGCGCTCCGGCCCAGCAGCGGGCCCCATAACGCACCGGCGAGCACCGCGCTCGAGCTGATCCAGGCCGCCTGATCGGTCTGGAAGTGCTCGAGTATCTGCGGGAGGAAGAGCAGCGGCGCAACGAGCACGGTATCCGCCATCAGATTCCCGATGAGGAGTGCGGCGAGTTGTGCGGCGAGGCGCTTGTTCCACCGTCTGTGTCGTGTCGTGCCCGGTGGAAGGTGGGTGTCCGGCGCGGTGTCCACGAAAGCTCCTTTACGGATGGCAGTTCAGCGCTGCCGCCACGATTCGATCCCGGGTGGTTCCCCACCCCAGGCCACCAATTTAACTAAGTTAAGGAAGGGTGGCAATCAGTGGACCGATCAGACGCCCACCGGCACCCGAGCCGGGCACGCGGACCTGCGCCCGGCCGGGTGTGGCGGCGAGTTCACCGACAGCGCCGGCCTCGGTAGCCGTGGCCCGGCAGCCCGGTGGAAAGCCGGCCGCGGCAACGGTAGTGAGGCCGATCAGCGCACCGTCCGGGCCTCGTCCATCGGCTCGACATCGGTTATCGGCTCGACATCGGCCGTGTCCAGATCGCGGTGCAACGTCTCCGGCCCCATCCACAGTGCCAACAGTGCGATCACCGCCAGCACTGCCATGTATCCGACGATCGGCCACCACGACCCGGTCCATGCGAACAGGGCGGTAGCAATGAACGGAGCCAATCCGCCGGCCAGAACGGAGCCGACTTCCCGTGAGAACGCAAAGCCGGACAACCGGAACTCTGTATCGAACAGTTCGGCGTACCAGGCGGCTTGGGGGGCAAGCATGGCGGGGTATGCGAATCCCAGCCCGATGGCGAAGGCCAGGATCACCGCGCCCGTCGAACCTGTCCCGGTCAGCATGAAGAAAGGTGCGAGCCACAGACCGGACCCGACCGCTCCGGCGATGTAGACGGGTTTCCGGCCGACTCGGTCGGACAGCGCACCATAGAACGGCACAGTGATCAACTGAACAGCCGAGGCGATCATCACCGCCCACAACGCGACCGAGTTGCCCAACCCGAGGGTCGTGGATACGTAGGCGACACCGAAGACGGGCAGAAGGTAGGCGAAGCCGTTCTCTCCCATCCGCGTACCCACAACGATGAGGAAGCTGCGCGGATGCCGCGTGAAGGCCGCGAACAGCGACAGCTTCGGTGGCGCCGTGCGGTGTGCTTGCATCTTCTCGAAGGCGGGCGGCTCTTCTACTCGGCGCCGGATGAGGTAGCCGACGACAACGCACACCGAACCGAGAAGGAACGGAATCCGCCACCCCCACGATTCGAACTGTTCCTCGGGCATGAGCAGGAAGAGATAGAAGACGGCGTTCGCAAGCAGAGTGGCGATCGAGAAGCCGAGTGGCGCCCATGCCCCCGCAAGACCGCGCTTGCCGGCTGGCGAATGCTCGACCGAGAGCACCACTGCGCCGGCGTACTCACCGCCCGCTCCGAATCCTTGGATCAGGCGCAGGACAATGAGCAGGATGGGCGCGGCGATACCGATCGTCGCATACGTCGGCAGTAGGCCGATCGCCGTCGTCGCACCGCCCATGAGCAGTAGGGTCGAAACCAAGATCCGCTTGCGACCGACGCGGTCACCCAACCGACCGAGGATCAACCCTCCGATGGGCCGGGCCAGGAACCCGACAGCGTAGGTGGCGAAGGCCGCCAGGGTCCCGGCCAGCGGATTCTCGGACGGAAAGAACAGTGTGTTGAAAACTACCGCGGCGGCAGTGCCGTACACGATGAAGTCGTACCATTCGAGCACCGTCCCGACGAGGGCGGCGATGGCGGCTTTCCGCGGTTGAGTTGAGGTATTCGACAACGTCTCGATTCCTTTCTCGACGCCTACTGCGAAACCGGACGTCTCAGGACCGCACCCTGCTGTATGGGACCCACCAGCTGGGCATACTGGCCGAGCCACCCGCGGTCGCGGCCCGGGGTGCCGGAATGAACGGGCGCTCCCGGGCGGACCGGGTCCGTATCGAGCGTGCGTTTGTCGAGATCGATGGAAATAATGTCACCGGGCTCCACGCCGGCGAGTGGCCCCCCGTCCGCGGCTTCGGGCATGACCTGGCCGACGACCAGTCCGTGATTGAGCCCTGACAGTTCGCCGTCCGTCACCACCGCGACCTGACCGCCGAGCCCCGCGCCGTTGAGAGCCGCCACGAAGCCGGCCGCGAATACCGTGCCCGGGCCACCTCGTGGCCCCATACCGCGAAGGACGATGACATCACCCGGCACGATTCCCCGGTCACCGAGAGCCGTGATCGCCTGGTCTTCGCCCAGAAATACCTTTGCCGGGCCCGAGAACTGGCGGCGTGCGTCACCGACGCCCGCGACTTTGACGATGCACCCGTCAGGAGCAAGCGAACCACGAAGAATCAGCAACCCGCTCTCGTTGCGAACAGGATCGGAGAGTTCGTGCAACACTGTGCCGTCCGGGCGCGGTGCTGTCTCGGCCCGCTCCGCCACAGTGTCGCCGGTCACGGTCAACGCTGTGCCGTTCAGGCGTGGAAGCAGGGCTTTCATCGCGGCTCGAGTGCCCCCTACCCGCTCGAGATCCCACACCTGGTCGGTACCGTTCGGCCGTATTGCCGCGAGCTGGACGCCGGATCGTGCACGCTCCTCGAATGTGGCGACAACATCCATATCGAGGTCGGCTTCACTGGCGATCGCCGCGACATGACGAATACAGTTGACCGACCCTCCCAGAGCCAGCGCTACTTCGACGGCATTCTCGATCGCGGCTTCGGTCAGCACTTTTCGGGCGGTGAGTCCTTCGGCGACCATTTCGACGATCCGAGTGCCGGCAGCAGCAGCGCGTTCGCGCATCCGATCGGAGTTCGCTCGAATGGGCGCCGACCCGGGCATCGTCATTCCGAGGGCCTCGGATAGGACATGCATGGTGTTCGCGGTGGCCAGACCGGCACAGACACCCGGCCCTCGAATCGCAGCATCGGCCAGGTCCCCGAGCTGTTCGACGGTCATCTCACCGGACTGGACGGCCCCGACAGATTCGTAGACGGTATCGATATCCACCGAGCAGCCTGCGTAAGTGCCGCCTTGTTGATACCCGCCGATGACCAGAATAGAGGGAATATCCAGTCGTGCCGACGCCATGAGATGAGCGGGCGCCGTCTTGTCGCAAGACGATAGGCAGACCATTCCGTCGAGGACGGCCCCTTCCACCGCCGCTTCCACATCGTTGACGATGAGATCGCGGGTGGGAAGGAGGTATCGCGCTTTTCGTCCGGCGCTGGTGACGAAATCGCTCGGTGCGACGGTTCGTATCTCGAGCGGCAGGCCACCGGCCTCCCAGATCGCCTCGGCTACCACCTCGACGATATCGTCGAGGTGGGCGAAACAGACAGAAAGCTGTGAGGAAGTATTGACGATAGCGATCTGCGGTCTTCCCTGATCCTCGACCGACCGCCCGAGCGCGGTCCATTGGGCGCGGCGCACAGCCCACCGCGTTGTGCCGGGTACGAAGCGACTTCTGAGCCGGCCGGGCCGGCCGCGATCGCTGTCCGGCAATACGTCACCCGTGGTGGAGACAGGTGGGTCGATGGGCATGGTTACCTCCTGTATTGCAGTCGAAATGGCCACGCGGGCTATCCCGAGAGGGTCGTGAGAGTGCACTGTCGCAACGTTGCGTGCGTGTGCTGTTCCGCCAATCCCTCTGTAAGCGAGGGGCTTTCGTTGCAATCGAACGGTTCGCGCGCTACGGGATGTCTATCGGCGCTGCTGGTCCACACTCAACGGAAATCGCTCCCGGTCCCGCGCGTCGATATCGTGCAGGGAAATCCCCCGGGTCTCGCGCGCGGCCGAAATTGCGACCATCGAAATACACGCCGCGATTGCCAGGTAGATCGCAATCGGGGTCCACGAATTATATTCCCGCAGTAGGTAGGTCGCGATGAACGGCGCGACCGAACCGGCGAAGATCGAAGTCACCTGATAGCCGAGCGATACCCCGGAATACCGGATCCGCGTCGGGAACATCTCGGACATCATCGCAGCCTGCGGGGCGTAGATCAACGCATGAACAGCCAGTCCGAGTGTCAGCGCCACGATCACGAGCGCGATGCTTCCCGTATTCATCAAGGGATAAGAAATGAATGCCCACACCACCATCAGCAGCGCGCCGGTCGCGTAAACAGGTTTGCGCCCGATTCGATCGGTGAGCCCGCCGATCACCGGAATAATCAGGAAATGCAGAAGATGCGGAATCAGCATGACCACCAGGACATTTTCGATCTCCATTTCCACCTTGAAGGCCAGGTACGTGATCGAGAAGGTCACTACGATCTGATACAGGATGTTCTCGGCGACACGTAGCCCCATCGCGATGGCGATCTGCCGCGGATATTGCCGGATCGCCTGCGACACACCGGACCGGTTCTCGGTGCGCTGTTCTTCGGCCTTCTGCGACTCCCTGAATATCGGCGCGTCCTCGATCTGGGTGCGAATGTAGTAGCCGATGACGATGACGACTGCCGAGAGCCAGAACGCCAGTCGCCAGCCCCAACCGAGAAACGCCGATTCCGGCAGGACGAAGGCAAGCACGGACAGAACCACCGTCGCGACGAGATTCCCCAGCGGAAGCCCCGCTTGTGGCCAGCTCGCCCAGAATCCGCGGCGTCGGCCGGAGCTGTGTTCACTGACCAACAGAACTGCACCACCCCATTCGCCGCCGACCGCGAAACCCTGAATCAAGCGGAGAATCACCAGCAGCCCCGGCGCCCAATAGCCGATGCTGTCGAATCCGGGGAGGCAGCCCATGCCGAACGTGGAGACCCCGACCAGAAGAAGGCTGACCTGGAGCAGCTTCTTGCGGCCGAATCTGTCTCCGTAGAGACCGAACACCACACCGCCGACAGGACGGGCGAAGAATCCGACCGCATAGATGAGCAGTGCACTGAGTACACCATCGAGGGCATTGTCGGTCTCCGGAAAGAACAAGGTGCCGAAGACCAGCGCGGAAGCCGCGGAGTACAGCAGAAACTCGTACCATTCCGCGACAGTTCCGGCCATCGAGGCGGCGACTACCTTGCCCAAGCCGCGGCTGGACGGCTGGGGCGCCTCGGTCGACTGCGAAGCCAATGAGGTTCGCTCGGGAGGATTCATTGCATTCCTTCGGAAAGAGCGGGATCGGACGCCTGACGGTGGTCTCGGTCACAAGGCGGATGCGGCAAGTAAAGCACCCACCGGCCCGTTGCGCAACCGGTTGTTCACTTGTCGCACCCGCACTCGCGACGAGGATTGCCCGCATGGAAAGTAAAAGCGCACAGCGCACAGCGGCGCTTACGCCACCTCAGAACGGACCGGGGCCCCGCACCGGGCAGCGGCATGTCACCATCGAATCCGCCGGGTCGAACCCGGCCCGGCAACTGCGCAAACCCCGGCCACCGCAGACGCTTCCGCGCCGAGAACAGAAAGTTTCGCGTCCCGGATCAGGCCGACCGGTTCCGGGTCACGCCTTCGCCGGAGCAACTGAGGTACCGCGTACCAGCAGTTCGGGCGCGGGATCGTCGATGGTGACATCGGAGAGCGCTCCCCCGTCGAGATACCCGAGAAGCATCTCGGCGGCCCGGCTGCCGATCTTCGACAACGGCATCCGCACCGTGGTGATGGCCGGGAATACCGTCTCCGACACCCAGGTGGTGTGGATCCCGACGATCGACATCTCCTCGGGCACTTTCACTTGCGCACGCTGTAGCCGAGAGAGCGCCCCCACGGCAGCGTTCACACTCGCCACCACCAGTCCGGTCGGACGATCGGGCCGACCGAGGATGGCATCGACCGCGGCCGCCCCATCGGGAGCCTCCCAGCCGAACTCCTGTACCCATTCCGGCCGTGACACCAGGCCGTGGGACGCCAGTGTCTCCTCGAAACCGATTCGGCGACGGATGGCGGCGTCGTGCAAGGGGGACCCGCCGATGAAGCCGAGGTCGCGGTGACCGAGGTCTATCAGATGTTCGGTCGCGATACGGACACCTTCGCTATCCGGCAGGATCACCGATCCGATCCGGTCGTCGAGTCGGCAGTTGACAAAAACAGTGGGTATGCCCTCGGGAACGACTTCACGAAGCTCGTCGTCATCGAAGTCTTCGCGGCGCTGGATCAGAATGCCGTCGACTCGCCCCTGCTTGAGCAGGCGCTGTACGGCATCGCGACCCTCCGGCGCATGGTCGACATTGCCGACGAGGACATCGATCCCCGCCGGGGTGGCAACCTGCTGGATTCCGGCCAGCATCTCGGCGAAGACATGATTGCTCGGGTCCGGGACGATCAGCGCGATGGCGCCGGAGCGATTGAAGCGCAGTGCGATGGCGCGCCGGTTCGGGACATATCCGAGCTGATCGGCGATCTCGAGGATGCGAGTGCGCGTTTCCTCTCGGATCCGGGCATTGACGTCGCCGTTGAGCGCCCTGGACGCAACAGATTTCGACACGCCGGCGGCGCGTGCGACGTTATCGAGACTCACCATCACGATCCAGTATAAGAGCAGGATATCGACGAGTGCCGGTACCGTCACGACAGCCCGGGACCCGGGGCACGCACCACGATATCGCCTCAGGTGGCACGCGGGCTTTCCGCACCTCGGCCAGCGACCGAGTTCCCCGCACCCGACGTTGTACAGAGAGCACCAAGTCCAGTGAACAACCGGTTGCGCACACGATGCTGCCGTGCTTAACTGCCTCAGGTATCAACCGCCTCGCACCGAGACACGGTCGGGGTTACCAACCGATCCAGAGCTCGCAGCGCGCACAGGTCGATGCGAGCGGGTCATTCACACTCGTGCTCGGGAGGGTCCGTGCTGTCCGGAATTCGCGTTGTCAGCTTTACCCATTTCCTGCAGGGACCGTCGGCCACGCAGATGCTCGCGGACCTCGGTGCCGAAGTAGTCAAGATCGAATCTCCCGCCGGGGCATTCGAGCGCGGCTGGTCCGGGCCCGACGCCTATGTCGGCGATGCCAGCGTCTTCTTCCTGCTCGGCAATCGGAACGTCCGGAGTCTGTCGATCGACTTGAAATCCGCGAAGGCCAAGCAGATTCTGTTGAAGCTGATCGACGACGCCGACGTGCTCATCGAGAGTTTCCGGCCGGGCGCCCTCGAGCGGCTCGGGTTCGGCTATGAGGAACTGTCGGCCCGCAATCCGCAGCTGGTGTACTGCTCGCTGTCCGGGTACGGCTCCGCCGGTCCGTACCGCGACCGGCCGGGCCAGGATCTGCTGTTGCAGTCGCTGTCCGGGCTCGCGCACGCGACCGGCAGCGCCGGCTCGTCACCCACCGCGGTGGGCGCCTCCGTCATCGATCAGCACGGTGCGGTCCTGGGTGCGTTCGGCATACTCGGCGCCCTCCTCGGCCGCGAACGCACCGGCAAGGGATGCAAAGTCGAGAGCAATCTACTCAACGCCGCCCTCGACCTGCAGATCGAACCGCTCTCCTATTATCTCAACGGCTTCCGCGGTGAGCCGAGTCCGACCGGCATCGGGTCGCGCTACTACAAGGCGCCCTACGGGATCTACCGCACCGCGGACGGGCACATCACCGTGTCGATCACCGCCCCGTCGATCCTGGCCGAGGCGTTCGGCGACGACTGGTTCACCACGATCGCCGCGGACGACGAGTACAACCGCCGCGAGGAGATCAACGAACGGATCTCTCGGCACCTCGCCGAGCGGACAACCCAGGAGTGGGCGGCTCGCTTCACCGAGCACAAGGTCTGGTTCGCCCCCGTCAATGACTACGAAGCCGTCATCAATGACCCGCAGGTGCTGCACAACAACAGCTTTCTCGAATTCGATTACCCCGGCAGCGGGCCGGTCAAGGTACTGGCTCACCCGATCCGTTACGACGGCCGGACACCGGCCGCCCGCACCCTGCCGCCCGCTCTGGGTGAACACACCGAGTCCATTTTGAGCGCACTCGGGCTCAACGACGACGAGATCGACGCACTCGCACAGGAAGGAGTTGTTCGTGTCCACAACAACTGAGGAAAATTTCATCGTGCTGGATATCGGTGCCGGCATGGCCACCATCACCCTGGACCGGCCGCGGAAGTTCAACGCCCTCAATTCGGCAATGGTCCAGCAGTTCAACGAGGCCCTCGACACGGTCACCGAGGATCCCGATATACGTGCCGTCGTGGTCACCGGCAGCGGGAAGGCGTTCGCCGCCGGCGCCGATATCGCCCAGTACGAGAAGGCAGATGCCGCTCGGTTCGCCGCGTTCACGCACGCCTGCAACGACTTGTGCGACCGGATCGATACCTTCGACAAGCCCGTGATCGCCGCAGTGAACGGTTTGGCGCTCGGCGGCGGATTCGAAATCGTCCTCGCCTGCGATATCGTGATCGCAGCCGAATCGGCATCCTTCGGCCTGCCGGAAGTCTCTCTCGGCCTGTTGCCGGGCTGGGGTGGGACCCAGCGCCTCCCCCAGTTCATCGGCCCGAACCGGGCGCGTCATCTGATCATGACCGCGGGCCGCCTCAGCGCTGCCGAGGCCGCTCAGGCAGGCATCGTCTCCCAGATTTGCGCTCTCGACGATCTGACCGAGACCGCGCGAACACTGGCCACCGACATTGCCGGGCGATCCCCGTTGGCGATCGCGGCCATCAAAAAGGCCGTCGGTTATGCCGCGGCAGCGATCCCCGGAAACCGCGGACCCGGTTACGCCTTGGAGCAGGGCCTGCTCTTCGAGCTGTTCGCCTCCGAGGACGGCCGGGAGGGCATCGCCGCATTCGTTCAGAAACGGCCGGCCCGATTCACCGGCCGTTGAGCCACACCCGTACAACAAGGTCTGGGCGGTCTCCGAGTGGAGGCCGCCCAGACCTTTTGCAGCGCACGCGCCGGCGCCTTACAGGTCGCTGCCGTTGGCCGCCATCTGCTCGCGGACAGCCTCGCCGCGGATCTCCCGGAGGGGCACATCACGCTGAAGCGACTGCTGCACCGCAACCCCTGCCGCATGCCCGTACTCGAAGCATTGGGCGGTCACCCGAGCAGAGGCCAGCGCTTCGTGCTCGGCACCCAGACAGCGGCCGGCAACGATGATGTTGTCCCCCACCTCGGGAATCAGCGCGCCGAACGGGACCTCGTAGAAGTCGTCGAGAATCCAGTGCAGTTTCGGCGCGTCACCGTCGTGCAGTTCGATCGGCCAGGGCACCCGCGCAATACCGTCGGGGCGCTTACGATGCTCGAGCACATCGGTATTGGCGAGCCGCTCCACCGCCGCGATCGTGCGGGTCTGCCGGATCCCCACCTCCGTGCCGGTGTCGACGACGTAGCTGTTCTCGCATCCGGGTATCCGCAGCTTCAGGTATTCGGCATAACTGCGGACCTGACGACGTCCTCCGATCTCCGCCTCGGTGAAATCAACCGGGTCGACGACGTTGAGCATGCGGCCGTCGAACCCGACCAGACGAGTGGCATTGACCATCAACTCCCCCGGGCGCGGTGTCCGGAAGATCCAGATCTTCTGCCGGGGAAGATCGAGCCCCCCTTCTCGCGCGGCGACGATGTCGGCGGACACTTCCGGCGGGCAGATCGTGTCGTGACCGTAGAAGTCGAGAAAGCGGTCGATATCGACACCGGCGACGCGGAAGAACATCGTCGGATTCTGAATACGTCCGCTGTCCCCGTATGTGTATCGGTGGCCGGCGCGGGCGATGACCGCCGCATCACCGGAGGCGTCGATCGTGCGCCGCGCCCGAATCAAGGAGCGACCTGCAGTCGACTCCACCACCACCCCGCCGTAGGACGCCCCATCCATGATCACACCGACCACGGTGGTATGGAAGAGAATTCGCACGCCGGCATCGAGTAGCATCGATTCCGCAACCTCGCGCCAGACCAGCGGATCGTGCGCAGCGGTCCAGGTCTTGCCATACATCTGCGGCGCTGTCAGACCACCTCGTTCGGTCAATCCGACGGAGAACCGCTGGGAAAAGCCCTGCACAACCTGCACGGGCGAACCGGGCGTCTCCGACGCCGCGTACATTCCGCAGATGGTTCCGGACATCCCGGCGACGGCGGCACCACCACAGAATCCGTACTTTTCGACCAGCGCCACGCTGGCGCCGGCCTCACCCGCCACCGTCGCGGCCGCGACACCAGCAGCGCCGCCGCCCACGACCAGAACGTCGACGGTATCCAGAACCGGCAGGTCACAGTTGGTTCCGACGATTGATGTTTCTTTCCAGTTCCGGATCATCTCTACGCTGTCCTCGAATGTGCGATGTGTGTGAACCGAGAAGGACCGGCGGGGAACAGGTGTGCCGGCGATCGGTCCGCTACTCGAGTCAAGCACAGATACAACCCAATGAACAACCGGTTGCGCTAGATGCATTTCCCTCTGCGCACACATTCCCGGGCTGCGGCGGGCGGTATCGGCGAACCACCGCAGGTTCCACAACTGCGTTGCGGCGAAGGGCATAACATCGGCAGTGTTACCGACATCGGCCGTCACCGACACCGGTGCTTGCTACACCGCTCGCACCTGCGCGACAGTGCTTCTCGGCGCCCGCCACCAGCGATCACGCCCCGCACGCCGCGGCACACCGGCAAGGCCGAGCGCTACGACCCCATTCGGTCGCCGGAAACCGGCCACCGGCCGGCTGACTCCACGTCGGAGTCACCGGCGTCCAGGCCGCATACACCTGGATCCTGTTCGCCGGTATCGGTGCGGTCGAGTGCCGCCTGCATCACCGAGACCGGCCCGGCGGATCGAGTACGTGCCGGTCGGACCGCCGGTGGCGCCCAACTGGGTGCAGTTCGACGCCAGACCGGCGAATATCGGACCACCCGCTCTTGCCCTACCCTCGAACCACGGGCCGGAAACCAGGCGAGAGACTGTCGACGAGCCCCTCGAGATCCCGCTCGCCCGCACGGGTCTGCACTCCCGCGGCCAGCTGCTTCCGGGCGTTCTCGACCATGTCCTCGGTGAACAGCGAGTACAGGGAGGCGTTTTCGACGACGTAGGCCTGGTCGGGCGCGGGCGGGGCCGCGGCGCGGACGGTGGCCTTGATCGCGGCGACGACCTCGGGGCGCACTCCGGCCATCCGGCGGGCCAGGGTGTCGACGAAGGTGTCGATCTCGTCGGCGGGCAGGGCCCGGTTCACCAGGCCGTAGCGCTCGGCCACCTCGGCGCCGACGAGCTGGCCACCGATGAGCAGTTCCAGGGCCCGGGCCGGGCCGAGCAGACGGGTCATGTTCACCGTGCCACCGCCGCCGGGAAGGATCGCCAGGGTGGATTCGGGCTGGGCTTGACCCGATCTGCCGATCGCGGCGAACCGCATGTCGAGGGACATCAGGAACTCGTTGCCGGCGCCACGCGCGAAACCGGCCACCTTGCCGATGGTGACCTGCGGGAGGTCGCGGACCTCTGCTCCCATGGCCTGGAGGACGTTCAGGCCCTCGGGGATCACGGCGCCTGGCGCGGCGTCGATCGCGGCCCGGGTGGCGGCGGGCAGGGCGTCCGGGTCGGTGAGGTAGGCCATATCGCCGTGAGCGCTGAAGAACTCCGGATCGGCGCTCTGGAACACGATCACCCGAACGTCGGCATCGGTGCGCACGTGATGCACGAACCCACGCAAGGAGGGCAGCAGCACGCCGTCCATCAGATTGAGGGGTGGGTGATCGAGCGACACGGTGGCCACACCGTCCGCGACGGTGATCTCGAGGCCTGGCCTGCTGCGGTAATCCATGGTGACTCCTTCTCGGTGATGCCGGGTGTGCGTCCCGGCACTCCGCAACCGTATGTAGCAACCGGTGAGACAGGCCATGCCTGTATGGCTCAGATGATTGATCATCTGCCTCGCTCACCCAGTGCTAATGTCACCTTGTGGATCCACTGAGCGACGCCCTGGCGATCTCCGGCGTCAAAGGGGCCCTGAGCACCCGTGTCGAGGCGGGTGGCCGATGGGCGATCGCGTTGGACGACTATCCCGGGGCAGCCCTGCATGCCGTGACCGCGGGCAGTGCCTGGCTCACGGTCGCCGGCCGTGAACCGGCGGAACTGGCGGCCGGCGACGTGGTCCTGCTGCCGGCCGGCACACCGCACGGCCTCACCGACGACCCCACGAACACAGGCGGCACGGGACGCGGCCGGTGCGAGCATGTGGCCGCGCGCGGGCGCGGTACCGGTGAGGTGATCAGCCTCGGGTCCCCGCCCGCGACCACGCGGATCGTCACCATCCACTACGACAGCGACCCGGCCGCGCTCACCCAGATCCTGACCGTACTACCCGGTCTCGTGCACGTGCGGGCCGAGGCGGGTACGCCGGGACTGACCGATACGGTGCGTATGCTCGCCCGGGAACTCGCCTATCCGCAGCTCGCCACGCCTGCCGTACTGAAGAGCCTTGTCGACATCGTGCTCGTGCAGATGCTGCGCGCCTGGCTCGCGGTGAACCCCCCTGAGTGCTTCGGCACCTGGCTGGGTGCGCTCTACGACCCTGTCATAGGCAAAGCACTTCGGCATCTGCACGCGAATCCGGCCGTTCCCTGGACGACTTCGCTGCTCGCAGAAGCCATCTCGGTCTCCCGTGCGACCCTCGCCCGCCGGTTCCCGGCCGCGACGGGATACACTCCCGCGGCGTATTTGGCGAACTGGCGCATGGATCTGGCCGCCGTGCGGTTACGCGACAGCCATGACTCTCTCGAGACGATCGCCGAGGCGGTCGGCTACGGGTCGGTGCCGGCGTTCACCCGCGCCTTCACCCGGGCCCACGGACGCACGCCCGGCCGCCACCGCAGCGAGACGCGCAGCCACAGCGGTACGGCCTTCCGGTTGGAGACGCCCGCCCCGTCGAGCCTGACGATCGGTTAGTACCGGCACCGCCGTGGGGGACACCGCCTACCGGACCGATCCGGTAGGAGATCACAACGAGTTGTGCGCGGTCGGGGCCGGCTTCTGGAACCCCACAGGGCTATCTATCCGATGTTGCTCGAGAAGCGCTGGAAATCGATGCGCACGACCGCGGCTGGCTCAGTACGCCGCGAGCGCAGTCGGCGGGATCACGGTACCGGTCGCTCGGCCGGCGCCGTCCAGCAGCCAGCCCATGCGTTTGGGCGTGCGGAGGTTGATCGCGCTGTCCCGGAGCCGAAGCCACGGCAGCTGCTCGCCGAGCTTCTGCTCGATGCGAAGCATGTCCTGCGGTGATCGGGTCCAAAAGGTCATGGCGAGGTTGGCGTCGCCGGTGGTCGAAACGCACATCCGCAACTCCGGCAAGGTGGTGAGCGCTGCCACGGTCCTGCGGTGGTCCGCAGGCTCGACACGCGCCGTCCAGGTGCTGCTCACCGTCCAGCTCGAGGCTTCCGAGGCGAGTTCGCAGCGGAACGACAGCAGGTCCGAGGCGAGCAGCCGGCCGAGCTGCCTGCGCACGGTGGCGGGGTTCCGACCCGTCGAGCGAGCCAGGTCCGCCGCAGTGCTGCGTCCGTCGGCGGCGAGCGCCTCGATCAACGGCCACCCGGACCCCCGGGGGGGCGGCCGGGCCGCGGCCCGGGGGGCGGGCCCCCCCCCCTACCCCCGCCCCCCCCCCGGGGGGGGGCGCCCGGGGCCCCCGAGCCGGTGCGCGCGCCGCCGCCTGGAAAGCGGATTCCTCCGCTCGGCTGAGCGCATCCAGACGCCAGTGACTGCCGTGCCGGTGCACCGCCGTTGCGACGAAGGTCCGCTGCCGCGCCACGCCGGGAAGCGTCTCGAGATCGTCGAGCACGTACCGGGCGAGCGCGGCGAGATCCTCGGTGATGACGGTGAGGAGGATATCCCGTCCACGCGTCGACTCTTCGACGGTGACGGCCCGCGGGTCCGCGCACGCGGCGTCGACGACGGCCCGCCGGGCGCCTGGCAAACAGTCCACCTCGACCAAGGCGAGCGTGACCCGCCGATAGCTGCCACCCGGGTGGGCCGTGATCCACGCGAGTCCGCGCTCCCGCAGCTCGGCCCACCTGGCGGCTTCGCCGGCCGCGGTCGTACCCAGGATGCGTGCGGCCTCCGCCCACGATATCCGGGGAGCCACCTGGAGACCGTGGAGTAGCCGCAGCTCCTTCTCGTCGAGTACCGGATGCACGGAAATCATCTAACCGAACTTCCTGTTGCACGAATCCACCCGAATCAAGCCATCGTATCTCGCCGGATCGCATACTCGCTCTTCTCAGATGCTCGGAGGACACAATGACTGCGCTCGACGGCGCGTACGCATTCGCGGCCCTACGTCGGCGACGATTCCGGTGTACCCGGCATCAATCTGATCGAGGTGATGGCTTTGGAAACCCTGTCCGAGACGCCGGCGTCCGCCGGCACCGCGGAATTCCTGTTCATCGGCGCACCGCTCAACGTGGTGGGCGCCACCGGAGCGCCGATTCGCCCGCCGGCGGTGGTCGGCGCATGAGCGGCGACACGATCCAGTTGGGAGATGTGACGGTGACCCGGGTGGTGGAGTGGAGCGGGTCGATCAAGACGGTGAGCGCCTTCGTCCCCGACAGCACCCCGGAAGGCCGCGCGGCACTGGCCCCGGAGTTCCGCAACCCGGACGACGACGCGTATTACTGCGCGATCCAGAGTTGGGTGTTGCGCAGCGAAGGGCGCACGATCGTCGTCGACACCGGCGCGGGCAATGACCGGGAACGTCCTCAGATTCCGCAATTCGACCACCTCGAGACCCCGTTTCTGGATAATCTCCGCCGCGCCGGCGTAGAGCCCGAGGACGTCGACCTGGTGGTGAACACCCACGTCCACTACGACCACGTCGGCTGGAACACCCGGCTGGACAACGAGGAGTGGGCACCGACGTTCCCCAACGCCCGTTACCTCATTCCCCGCGCCGACCGCGACTACTTCGATCCCGAGAACGAACACCGCCGCCCCCCGGTGTACACCGACGCCGACCGCCTGCGTCGCCGGGGCAGCCACCTCGTCTTCGCCGACAGCGTCGCACCGATCCTCGAGCAGGGGCTCGCGACGTTGTGGGAGGACAGGTACACCGTCGACGGGAACCTGACGTTGACGGCGGCGCCCGGGCACACGCCCGGATCGTCGGTTCTCGAGCTGAGTTCCGGCACGGACCGGGCATTCTTCGTCGGAGACCTCCTGCACAGCCCGGTCCAGGTGGCCGAGCCGGCGGCCAACAGCTGCTTCTGTGAAGACCAGGCCGAAGCGCGCGCAACGCGTTCCCGGTTACTCGGCCGGGCCGCCGATACCGGTGCGTTGGTCGTGCCGGCGCATTTCCCCGGCCGGGGTGCCGCCGAGGTGCGCAGAACGGGGCAGGTCTATGAGTTGCACAACTGGGCCGCCTTCGAACCTCCGATCATGGCGGGCTAGTGGGCGATCAGCTCTGTGCCCTCCTCGCCGCGGATATCGTTCTCACCGCGACGTGCCGGACAGCGCGCGTGTCCGCGGACCGTCCGCCCCCGCCGCCGGCCGACGGCCGCGGATTCTGCGGACCAGACCGAGGAGGACCGACCGCAGCACCTCGGCCCGGCGGCTGGACGGGACGAACATCTGCTGCTTGAGCCGCGCGGTGCGCTGGTGCTTGGTGATGAACGGACGCAGGCCGGTCTCCCAGGCGTCCAGCGCGGCGGCGAGGTCGTCGGGGTGTTCCCGCAGGGCCGCGCTCAATGCGGCGCCGCCACGCAGCGCGGACGTGGCGCCCATGCCCGAGTAGAGGTTCATGCACCACGCCGCATCCCCCGCCAGCACGACCCGTCCCCTGCTCCACCGCGGCATCCGCACCTGGTGCACCGAGTCGAACAGGTGGTCAGGAGCCTCCTCCAGGGAGTCCAGGACGTGCCGCACCACGGGATCGTCCATTCCGGAGAAGACCGAGCGCAGCCGCTGGACCCGTGACCCGCTGAACTGCTCCTGGATGTCTGTCGTCCGGTAGGTCAGCAGTGCGGTGGGTGCGTGGTCGGCGAACCCGAACACCCACACCGCCCGCTTCGCGCGCGCCATGATGATGCTGTCACTCGCCTCGTACGACGGCACCTGCTCCTTCAGTTGAAAGGCGCAGATCATCGCGTTCCACGTGGTCAAATAGTCCTCGTCCGGGCCGAACACGATGCGGCGCACGCTCGAGCGCATCCCGTCCGCGCCGACGACCAGGTCGAAGCTCTCGCGGTACCGCGCTCCGGTGTCGGCCGTCTCGAGCAGGACCTGCACCTCGGCAGAGCCCTCGGTGATCGCGACAGGAGTGGTCCCGAACCGCACCTCGACGTCGGTGATGCTCTGCCACAGCGCGGCTTCGATGTCCCCGCGCAGCACCGCTGCCGGCTCCCCGGGCTGATCCAGGAATCCCAGGGCCGGTCTGCGCCTGCCCCGGCGATCCACCGACCACGAATGCGCACCGGCGGCCCGTTGTGGGTTGCGGGTGTGCAGATCGTCGGCGATGCCCAGCTCGACCGCGGCCTGCCGGCCCTGCGGGAACAGCCCGACGAAATAGCCCCCGGTACGCCGCTCGGGCGCCCGTTCGACGATCACCGGCGTCCAACCGGCCCGCCGCAGTCCGATGGCCGCGGACATCCCGGCGATCCCGAGCCCGACCACCAACGCCCGCTTCCGCATGGCCGTCACCGCGTCGCGCCGGACGGGAGGGCGGCCGCCGCCGCGGTGTACTCCGCTGCCAGCCGACGATGGACGACCCTGCGGACCAGCTCGAGAACGCCGGAAACCAGCACCTGGACCGGGCGACTCGACGGGACGAACCGCTGCTGCTTGATCCGTGCCGAGCGCCGCTGGCGGGTGATGTAGGGACGCAGGCCGGTCTCCCAGGCGTCCAGCGCGGCGGCGAGGTCGCCGGGGTGCTCCCGCAGGGCCGCGCCCAGTGCGGCGCCGCCGCGCAGCGCGGACGAGGAGCCCATGGCCGAGTAGGTGTTCATGCACCAGGCCGCGTCCCCCACCAGCACGACCCGCCCCGTGCTCCACCGGGGCATCTTCACCTGGTGGATCGAGTCGAACACGTGGTCGGGGGCCCGGTCCAGGGAGTCCAGGACGTGGCGCACCACGGGGTCGTCGTCCATCCCGGAGAAAGCCGCGCGCACCTGCTCGATCGACGGTCCGGCGAACCGGTCCGGAATGTCCTCGGTGCGGTAGGTCAGCCATGCGCAGGGCGCGTGGTCAGCGAGTCCGAACACCCACATCGCACGCTTGGGGCGCGTGACCATGACGCTGTCGCTCGCCTCGAAGGAGGGCACTTGCTCCGTCATCTGGAACGCGCAGATCATCGCCTTCCAGTTCGCCAGGTAGTCTTCGTCCGGACCGAACACCATCCGGCGCACGCTCGAGCGCATCCCGTCCGCGCCGACCACGAGATCGAAGTCCTCGCGGTACCGCTGGCCGGTGCCGGCGTTCTCGAGCAGGACTCGCACCCCGCCGGCGGCCTCGGTGATGTCGACCGGAGTGGTCGCGAAACGCACCTCGACCGCGTCCTCGGTCCCCTGGCCGGTGATCCCCTGCCACAACGCGGCTTCGATATCGCCGCGCAGCACCGCTGCCAGCCCGCCGGGCGCGTCCAGCAATCCCAGCGCCGGCTTCCGCCTGCCCCGGCGATCCACCGACCACGAGTTCCCGCCCGGTCGCCATTCCGGGTTGCGGGTGTGCAGGTGCTCGGCGATCCCCAGGTCGGCCGCGGCCTGCACACCCTCCGGGAACATGAAGATGAAATAGCCCCCCGTCCGGCGGTCGGCTGCTCGTTCGACGATCACCGGCGTCCAGCCCGCCCGGCGCAGCCCGATGGCCGCGGACATCCCCGCGATCCCGAGCCCCACCACCAGTGCCCTCTTCTGCATGGCTTTCCTCTCTCCGATCACGTTCTGAGGGACCGGCGGCTCAATCCGGCACGATGACGGCGCGGCTGCGGCCGGTGTGTGCCCACGCCTCGCCGACCCGGCTCAGCGGGAACACGGTGTAGGGCAGCTGCAGGGACCCGTCGGCGAAGCGGGCCATGACCTCGGGCGCCTCGGCGAGCATCTCCTCGGCGGACCGCGACCCGACGCCGCTCCCCGTGATCCGGATCCGCCGGCTGCGCAGCAGGTCCGCGGGCAGCGAGGCCGCCACGCCCGCGAGCGAGCCGATCTGCACGTAGGCCGTGTCCGCCTCGGTGTCCTCGCCGCTGCGGCCCAGCACGGCGAAGGTGGCCTCGGCGACGGACCCCCACAGGTAATCCAGTACGAGACCGGGCGACGTCTCGCCTACCGCATCGGCCAGGGCCTTTTCCATGCCGTCGGGCCCGTCGTGGGCCAGCGACACGGTCGTCGCTCCCGCACCGCGCAGCCGCTCCAGCGTCTCCGGATCGCGCCCGGCGGCGATGACCCGCTCGGCCCCGAGCGCCAATGCCCCCTGCACTGCGAGGCTGCCCGACATTCCCGTGGCGCCCAGTACCAGCACGGTGCCCAACGTCCCCATTTCCTTGCGCCGCGCGGTGAGGACCATCCAGCCCGAGAGGCCGGGGTTCATACCTGCGGCGATCGCGAGTGGATCTGCGCCCGCCGGGACCTCCACCTGGAAGGGCGCGATCAGCCGCTCGGCCATCGTCCCGAAGGGCGGACGCGCGTATCCGGTGTAGACCAGGCGTCCGTCGCCGGTGCGAGCGACCGCGTCGATGCCCGGCACCAGCGGATACGCCATCTGCCCGTGGCCGTAGTGCCGCCCGGTGGTCAGCCCGCGAACGATGTGGTGCAGGCCGGCGCCGACGAGGTGTAGCGGCTCGTGACCGGGCGGGACCGCCGGCTCGGGGAAGTCGCTACAGACAGGTGACGTATCGGGGGTGGTGACAACCGCAGCACGCATCGGATTCTCCTTAACTAAGTTCAATGCCATGGTCAGCGTCCCTTAACAGTGTTAAATTGTCAATATGACCAAGGGCATCACCCGGGAGCGGATCATCACGGCGGCGCTCGAGCTCCTCGACGACCAGGGCATGGACGCCGTCACTGTGCGCGCCCTCGCCTCCCGGCTCGACGTCCGCGCCCCCGCCCTTTACTGGCATGTGCGCGACAAGCAGGAGCTGCTCGACGAGATGGCCACCGAGGTCATGCGCCGCGTGAGCAGCGCCTTCGCCGCGGTCCCACCCGGCGACGGCTGGCGCGACGATCTCACCGCCTACGCCCGCGTCCTGCGCTCGGAGTACCTGCTCCATCGCGACGGAGCCCGCGTCTTCAGCGGCACCCGGATCACCGACCCGAACGTGGTCCGCATGAAGGAGCCGTTGTTCGAACGCTGGGCCGCAGCGGGCTGGAAGCCCGGCGCGGGGGGGCCCCGCCCCCCCCGGGGGGGCCCCGGGGGGGGGGGGGGGGGGGGGGCGGCGGGGGGGCGCCCCCCGCCCGCCCCCCCCCCCGGGGCGCGGGGCCGGGGGGGGGGGCGGGCGCCCCCGGCGCCGGGCTTCCAGCCCGCTGTGGCCCAGCGTTCGAACAACGGCTCCTTCATGCGG
>NZ_JARWPM010000061.1 GCF_029869215.1 Nocardia carnea | reverse complement strand
GGTCTTTTATGTCGGTGCGGCGCGGCGCCCCCGCGCCGGGCATTTGGCCAAACGGTGTAATACAGTGGCGTGCGCCCCCCGGGTAGGGGGGGGCCACACCCTAAACTAGCAGAGGCGCGGGGGGGGGGGGGGGCGCCGCCCCCCCCCCCGCCCCGTCCCCACCCACCGCCCCGGCGGAACTAGCCCGGGGGGGGTATTCCGGGCGGTTCTCGCGCCCTACCCCCCCGGCCACGAGGCATCCTCGCCGGCACCGAAGCCGAGACCGTCACCGTCGTCCTGTGATCCGGAGGGACATCATGACCGAGAGCGAAACCATCGAGCGGCTGACCCGCCGGGTCGAGACGCTGGAAGCCGAAGCCGAGATACGTCGACTGCAGGCGCGCTACATGTTCCTGTGCGATACCCCGTGCCCCGAATTCGGCGTCACCGACGATGCCCACCGGATCGACCTCATCATGGAGCTCTACGCCGAGGACGCGGTCTGGGAGGGCGTGGGCGAATACTACGACGACCAGTTCGGCCGGCTCGACGGGCACGCGGCGATCCGCGCCCATTTCGCGCGGTTCTGGGCTCCGGACCGCGATCCCGCGCTGGTCCTCAACGCGCACTACCTCACCTCCGAACAGATCCGGGTCGACGGCGATTCGGCTGCCGGGCAATGGATCCATATGCAGCCGTGGTTGTTTTCCGACGGCACCGGACTCCTGCGGTCGAGCCGGCTCAACAACACCTTCCGGCGCACCGAAGGCTCCTGGAAGATCACCCGCACCCGCACCGAGAATGTCTTCGTAGCCCCGCTGCCGCATGCCTTCGCGGACAGCTACCCGGGTAGTTCGGTGCTGATGCGGCCATGATCGACCTGGCCACCGGGACCTCACCGGTCATTTCGCCGACCTGGTCCCCCGTAGAATCGTCCGGCATGAGTGGTACGTCCTCCCCCGTCGTCCATATCGTCGACGACGACGAGGACCTGCGCCAATCGCTGGCGTTCCTGCTGCAGAGCGTCGGAATCGACGCGTTGACCTACGCCACCGCGGCCTCCTTCCTGGAGGAGGCCGATCTGGAAGAGGCCGGTGTCGTCATCGTCGATGTCCGGATGCCCGGCCTGAGCGGGTTCCAGTTACAGGAGGAACTCAACCGGCGCGACTATCCCGCTCCGGTCATCTTCTGTTCCGCGCACGGCGATATCCCGATGTCGGTGCGCGCCCTGCGGGCCGGTGCGGTGGATTTCCTGGAGAAACCCTACGAACCGCAGCGCATGCTCGAAGTGGTCCAGGAGCAGCTCCTGGCCGCGGACCGGGCGTTCGCGGAGCGCGCCGAACGCCTGCACGTCGAGCGGCGGCTGGCGGATCTCACCCCGCGCGAGCGGGAGGTGCTGCACCTGGTCATCGAGGGCAGGTCCAGTCAGCAGATCGCCAGCCGGCTGGGAACCAGCGTGAAGACCGTCGATGTGCACCGGGCGCGGATCAAGGCGAAAACCGGTGCCGAGAGCCTGGGCACGCTGGTCCGCGACATCCTCGCCTACCGGGTCACGGTCTGATCCGGGTCACGGTGTCCACCCGAGGCGGCGGCTGAGTTCACCGGCCGCCGCCGACACACACGCGCTCGCGGTGCGCTCGAAATCCGCGGCCGTCGTCCGGCCGGTGGAGGTCGAGCAGGCGATGACCGCGACCACCGCGCCGGACTGGTCCCGTACCGGTACGGCGATCGAGATCAATCCTTTCTCCAGCTCCTCGGAGGTGAGTGCATAGCCTTTTTCCCGGACGCGGGCGAGCTCGCGCTCGAGTTGTCCGGCATCGGTGATCGTCGTGGCGGTCAGCGGCCGGAACTCGGTGCGGGCGATCACCTCGTCGAGCGTCGCCCGCGGCGCCCACGCCAGCAGCGCGCGGCCCATGGAGGTCGCGTACGCCGGGACGCGGGTGCCGACCGAGACGTTGATGCTCATGATCCGGCGCACCGGGACCCGCGCGGCGTACACCACTTCGGCGCCGTCGAGGACGCCGAGCGAGGCGGATTCCTCCAGTTCGTCGGCCACTGCCAGGAGGTGCGGCATCGCCTGTTCGAGCAGCGTATGGGTGGCCGAATAGTGCTGTCCGATGCTCAGCACGCGAGGGGTGAGCGTCCAGCGCGGACCGGACCCGGCCACGTAGCCGAGCCGCTGCAATGTCAGCAGGATACGGCGGACCACCGGTTTGGCCAGCCCCGTAGCGTGCGCGAGTTCGGCCAGGGTGGGGTTCGGCCGGTCGCTGTCGAACGCGGTGAGCACGGCGAACCCGCGTTCGATGCTCTGGATGTAGTCGCGCTCGTTCTCGCTCATACGACCCCGTTCCCGTTCCCTTCTTGACAAACCAAGTGACCACGCGCACAGTAATCGGTACGCACAGCGTCAGTACAGTACGCATAGCGTACTTCTTCTCTTCCCCCGGTTCTCTCCGAGGAGCACAGATGACCACCACCGAATCCGTTTCGCCCACCGCCCTCGGCTCGGGCACCGCCGCCACCGACAAGTTCAAGGGCGAGCGGGCCACCGCCGATACCTCGCCGGAGCGGCTGGCCGCCATCGCCCGCGACGCCTTGGGCGCCCTGCACAAGGTGATCCTCGAGCACGGCGTCACCTATCCCGAGTACCGCGTGTTCAAGCAGTGGCTGATCGACGTGGGCGAAGGCGGCGAATGGCCGCTGTTCCTCGACGTGTTCATCGAACACGCGGTGGAGGAGGTGCTCGCGCGGAGCCGCAAGGGCACCAAGGGCAGTATCGAGGGCCCCTACTACGTTCCGGACGCACCCGAACTGCCGGCCGAATGCGAGCTGCCGATGCGCGCACAGGACCGCGAGCAGACACCGCTGATCTTCTCCGGCCGGGTCACCGATCTCGACGGCAACGGCCTCGGCGGCGCGAAGGTCGAACTCTGGCACGCCGACGCCGACGGCTACTACTCGCAGTTCGCCCCGCACCTGCCGGAATGGAATCTACGCGGCACCATCATCGCCGACGCCGAGGGCCGGTACTCGATCCGCACCATCCAGCCGGCGCCCTACCAGATCCCGACCGACGGCCCCACCGGCGCGTTCATCACCGCACAGAACGGCCACCCGTGGCGCCCGGCGCACCTGCACCTGATCGTCTCGGCACCGGGCCGGGAATCGGTGACCACCCAGCTGTATTTCCGGGGCGGCGAATGGCTGGACAGCGATGTCGCCTCGGCCACCAAACCCGAACTGATACTCGACCCGGTCACCGGCGAGGACGGCGTCAACCGCGTCACCTACGACTTCGCGCTCGACCCCGCCTGAACCGTTCCGCCGCGAGAAAGAGTTTCGATGTCAGACCTGTCGATCGTCTCGGTCGAGACCACCGTCCTGGATGTGCCGCTGGTACGGCCGCACAAGTTCGCCACCACCTCGATGGACGCGCAGCCCATCCTGCTGGTCGGGATCACCACCGGCGGCGGTGTCACCGGCTACGGCGAGGGCGTGGTACCCGGTGGCCCGTGGTGGGGCGGTGAATCGGTCGAGACGATGCAGGCCGTCGTCGAGCGGTACCTGGTTCCGGTGCTGATCGGGCGCCGGGTCGACGAGATCACCGGCATCATGGCCGATATCGAACGGGTGGTGGCCGGGGCGCGCTTCGCCAAGGCCGCGGTCGATATCGCGCTGCACGATGCCTGGGCCCGCTGCCTGGACGTCCCCGTCCATACTCTGCTGGGCGGAGCCTTCCGCACCAGCGTGGATGTCACCTGGGCGCTGGGCTCGGCGCCGGTCGAGGAGATCATCGCCGAGGCCCGGGAGAAGATCGAGTCCCGCAAGCATTTCAGCTTCAAACTCAAAATGGGCGCACTCGACCCGGCCACCGACACCGAACGCGTCCTGCGGGTGACCGAGGCCCTCGCCGGGCAAGCCGGCGTCCGGGTCGATTTCAATGCCCGCTGGGACCGGCTCACCGCACTGCGCCATCTGCCCTGGCTGGCCGACGGCGGGGTCCAGCTCATCGAACAACCCACCCCCGGTGAGCAGCTGGAGGTTCTGGCGGAACTGAACGCCCTGCTGCCCATCCCGGTAATGGCCGACGAAAGCGTGCACACCCCGCACGATGCCCTGGAGGTCGCCCGCCGCGGCGCCGCCGACGTGATCGCGGTCAAAACCACCAAATGCGGCGGCCTGCGCCGCAGCCGCGAGGTCGTCGCGGTCGCCCGCGCCGCGGGCCTGGCCTGCCACGGCGCCACTTCGATCGAGGGCCCCATCGGCACCGCCGCCTCGATCCATTTCGCCTGTGCCGAACCCGGAATCGATTTCGGCACCGAACTTTTCGGACCGTTGTTGTTCAGCGAGGAACTGCTACAGGAACCGCTGCGCTACAGCGACGGACAGGTACACCTGCCCACCGGCCCCGGCCTCGGGGTGGAACTGAACATGGACGCCGTCAAACGGTGGACCCGGAACTAGGAACGAGACCCATGCACCTCTACCACGTCCGGATGGACGTCGATATCCCCCGCGACCTCGACGACGCCGTCCGCGCCGATATCGTCGCCCGCGAGAAGAAGTACTCCCAGGAACTCCAGCGGGCCGGGAAATGGATCCACATCTGGCGCATCGTCGGGCAGTACAGCAACATCAGCGTCTTCGCCGTCGACTCCCCCGCCGAGCTCCACGAAATCCTGTGGAACCTGCCGCTCTTCCCCTACATGACGATCGACATCCTGCCGCTCACCAGCCATCCTTCCGCCATCGAACAGGCGGCCTGAACCACACCACAGAACCCCCTCCGCCGGGCCGCCGCCGATACGTTCGCCGGCGGTCCGGCGCTTTTCGGAACCATTTTGCTCCGCAAACGAGAATCTCGTTCTACAGTTAGGTAGATTCTCGTTCTACACACGCGGAGGTGCGCGATGGACAGTGATGCGTTCAGCGGGGTACGCGTGGTGGAACTCGCGCAGTGGGTGTTCGTCCCGGTAGCGGGTGCACTGCTCGCGGACTGGGGTGCGGATGTCATCCGGGTCGAACGGCCCGACGGCGACCCGTACCGTAACCTCGCCACCCAGGGCATCGGTTCCGACAGCGGTGGAGTGAACCTCTCGGTCGCTCTGGCCAATCGGGGTAAACGCTCGATCTCGCTCGATCTGGGCACCGATCGGGGCCGGGAACTGCTCGACGAACTCCTCGCGACCGCCGATGTGTTCCTGACGAACTTCCGGCCCGCGGCACTGCGCCGGCTCGGGCTCGATGCCGACGAACTCACCCGGCGGTTTCCCCGGCTCGTCTATGCCCGCGGTCACGGCTACGGCGTACGCGGCCCCGAGTCCGGCAAACCCGGGTACGACTCCTCGGCGTTCTGGGCGCAGGGCGGGCCCGCGCACGTACTCACCCCGCTCGACCGGGAGTATCCGATCAGCCAACGGGGCGCCATGGGTGACCGCAACGGCGCCATGGCATTGGGTTTCGCGATGGCGGCCGCGCTACTGCGCCGGCACCGCACCGGCCGCGGATCGGTGGTGGATGTTTCGCTGCTCGCGACGGCCATGTGGATGCTGTCCTCCGATGTGCTCGCGGCGCTGGCGGGTAACTCCCCTGTCGCGGTATCCGGGCGCGGGACTCCGGTCAACCCCCTCGTGGGCACCTATCGCACGAAGGACCACCGCCATATCCAGCTCGTCTTCCTGCAAGGCGATCGGTACTGGGCGGATTTCTGTGAGCTGGTGCAACGGCCCGACCTGCGGGACGACCCGCGCTTCGCGGATATGCGAGCGCGAGCGACGCACCGCACGGACTGCGTGGCCGAACTCGACGCCGAATTCGCGCGCCGCACGTTCGCCGAATGGAAACAACTGCTGGCGCGGCTGGACGCGCCGTGGGCGCCGGTGCAGTCGATCGAGGAACTGCTCTCCGATCCCCAGGTGCTGGCCAACGACTATCTCGGGGTCGTGGAAACCGAAACCGGTCAGTCGTACCGGCTGCCGACCGGGCCGGTCCAGTTCGACGAGCGCCCACCGGCCCTGCGGCGAGCGCCCGAACACGGTGAGCACACCGAGACACTGTTGCTGGAACTCGGCTACACCTGGACCGATATCGCCGAACTCAAGGACGCGGGGGTGGTCCCGTGACGACCACCCGCCCGATCCCGGTGCCCGATGACCTGTCCGCGCCGTACTGGGCTGCCGCGGCCCGGCACGAACTCGCGCTGGCCCGCTGCGCGCGCTGCCATCGATTCGACCTGCCGCCCGGTCTCCTCTGTTCGCATTGCGGCACCACCGAGCCCTCGTTCCGCTTCGAAAAGGTCAGCGGCCGGGGCGTCGTCCGGTCCTGGACGATCGTGCGCCGGGCTTCCCTGCTCGGCTTCACCGGCGAGGTGCCCTATCTGCTGGTCGATGTCGAACTCGCCGAACAACCTGAGCTGCGGATGATCGGACGGCTGCTCGACGGACCCGAGACCGAACTGTCCGAGGGCCTCGAGGTGCGGGTGGCGTTCGAGGATATCGCGGCGGGGACGGCGATCCCGGCGTTCACCGTGGCACCGCGGAGGTCGTTGTGACCGGCCGGTTCCGCGGCGCCGGCCGCGTGGCGATCGCCGGTACCGCGCACTGCCGCACCCGGCGCGGGCGGGCCGGGCCGCTGGGCTCGCTCGCCGTGGAAGTCGCGCGGGCGGCGGTCGCCGACGCCGGACTGCGGCCGGAACAGATCGATGGCTTCGTCGCCTCGGCACTGTTCCCGACCGCCGGTGGGCATCGGGTCACCGACGGTGTCAGCACGGTGTCGGCGGACTGGCTGGCAGCCCGGCTGGGCGGCGCACCGCGGTATGTCGCCGGGTTCACCGGTATCGGTCAGATCTCCGGCGCCGTGGCGCTGGCGGTCAACGCGATCGTTTCCGGCGCGGCCGACTACGTCCTCCTGCACCGCGCGCTGCACAACCCGGTAGGGGGTTATCACGACAATCCGGTGACCTCGGCCGAGGGCGCGCAGCAATGGACGATGCCGCAGGGTTTCGCCGGACCGCTCCCGATGATCGCCTTTCCCTACACCGAGTACCTGAACCGCTACCGGGCCGATCCCGGCACGCTGGCCGAGGTCGTGGTCGAGGCGCGCAAGAACGGGGCACGGATCCCGTGGTCGTACTGGCACGGAAAACCCCTCAGCGTCGCGGAATACCTTGCTGCGCCGATGGTCAGCGATCCGGTTCGCCGGCTGGACTGCGATCTGCCGGTGGACGGTGTGGCCGCCTTCGTCCTCACCTCCGCCGAGCGCGCCCGGGCCCTCCCGCACCGGCCGGTGTATGTGGCCGGCTACGCGCAGAGCCCCCCGCCGCGGCATCGAGCGGCGCTACATTGGCCGCTCGACGACATCATGACGGGCGGGGAGGTCACGGCCCGGCGCCTCTGGGAGGCCACCGGATGGCGGCCCGGTGAGGTCGATCTGCCGCAGCTCTACGACGGATTCTCGCCCTTCGTGTACTTCTGGCTCGAAGCCCTGGGCTGCTGCCCGCCCGGCGAGGCACACCGTTTCGTCCGCGACGGCGGCATCGACAGCGATCGGCCCGGCGGTCTGCCTGTGCTCTCCGGCGGTGGCGCGCTGGGAAACGGCCGGATGCACGGTATTCCGCAGATGCTCGAGTGCTATCTGCAACTGGCCGGCCGCGCCGGAGAACGTGCCCGCGCCGGCGTGACCACCGCCCTCGCCTGCCAGTCCTCCCCGCATTACGGCGGTGTCGTCGCCTACACCACCGAACCCGGATAACGCCCGAGACCTACGCCCAGGCACCCAGGAGACCGATTCCATGTCCACGATCCTCACCGAACACCGCTCGTATATCGCGGGCGACCTGATATCCGGCACAGAGACTCTCGCAGTGGAGAACCCGGCCGATGAATCACACCTAGCCGATATACCGGCCACCCCGCTGAGCGAGATCGAACGTGCGATACTCGTGGCGCGCCGGTCCTTCGACAGCGGTGTATGGGCGGATACGCCCGCCACGGAACGCGCGGCGGTACTGCGCGCGATGCTGTCGTACCTCGAGACCGTCCGGGAACCGCTGGTGGCGACCATGGTCGCCGAGGCAGGGCAGCCGAGGGTATTCGCCGAACGCTCCCAGTTCCATTCGGGACTGGCGATGGCCCGCGGCATGATCGACCTGTATCTGTCCCTGCCGCACGAGGAGTCGAATCCGGTACCCGCCGACGAGCTGCTTCGTGGACGAGTGGCACTCAGCCTCCGCAGGCACGAACCGGTCGGGGTGGTCGCCGCGATCACCCCGTACAACGCGGCGATCATCATGGCGCTGCAGAAAATCGTCCCCGCACTGCTCGCGGGCAATTCGGTGATCCTGCGGCCGAGCCCGCTCACCCCCATCTCCTCGCTGGTCTTCGGTGCCGCCGCCGATGCCGCCGGACTGCCCCGCGGCGTGCTGAGCGTCGTGGTCGAATCCGGTTCCGCCGGTGCGGAACTGCTCACCACGCACCCTGCGGTGGATATGGTGTCGTTCACCGGTTCGACCTCGATCGGCCGGCGCATCATGGCGCAGGCGGCGCCCACCCTCAAACGCGTCGCGCTGGAACTCGGCGGGAAATCCGCGCAGATCTATTGCGCCGATGCGATCGGCAAGGTCGCGGCGGGAGCCGCGGCCGTGGTCGCGGGTACCGCTGGTCAGGCCTGTGTCGCGGCGACCCGCATGCTGGTGCCGCGGGAGCACAAGGACGAAGTGCTCGAGGTCGTTGCCCGGACCTACGCTGGTCTCGTGGTCGGCGCGCCCGCCGATCCGGCGACGACGATCGGCCCGCTGATCAGTGCCGCGCAGCGTGAGCGCTGCGAAAGCATCATCACCCGGGCCGTCGACAAGGGCGCGACCGTCGTCCGGGGCGGCGGCCGGCCGCCGGCGTTCACGCGCGGTTACTACTTCGAGCCGACCGTGCTGGACGTCCCCGACAACGGCAACCCGGCCGCGCAGGAGGAGATCTTCGGCCCGGTGCTCTCGGTGCTGGGCTACCGGGATATCGACGACGCGGTCCGGATCGCCAACGACAGCCCGTACGGATTGTCCGCACAGGTGTACGGGGCCGATCCGGCCGCGGCCACCGCGATCGCGCACCGTTTGCGCACCGGCGCCGTCAATGTCAACACCGCACTGTTCAGCGCCTACGCCCCCAGCGGTGGCTACAAGCAGAGCGGCCTCGGCCGCGAACGCGGCCCGGACGGGATCCGGGCCTTCCAGGAAGTCAAACACCTCGTCATCGGCGAACTCCGCTGAAGACCGCCCGACCCGAAGGAGTAGTCATGTCCACCGAACTCGAACTCGACTGGTTGATCTCGGTCGACGATCACATTCTCGAACCGCCCAACCTCTGGGTGGATCGCGTCCCGCGCGCGGACCGCGACCGCGCACCCCATATGGAATTCGACGACAACGGCGTGGATTGCTGGGTCTACGACGGCAAACGCTTCCCCAGCTCGGGGTTGAGCGCGGTCGCCGGCAAGGAAAAGGAAGAATTCAGCCCGAAGCCGTTGTCCTACAGTGAAATGCGGCCGGGCTGCTACGACCCCGTCGCGCGGGTCGAGGATATGGACCGGGCGGGAATCCTGGCTTCGCTCTGCTTTCCCACGATCACTCGCTTCTGCGGCCAGCTGTTCATGGAAGCCGGGGACCGCGATTTCGGCCTGGTCTGCCTGAAGGCCTACAACGACTGGGTGATCGAGGACTGGTGCGGCGCGGCACCGGGCCGCTATATCCCGCTGGTGCTCATCCCGCTGTGGGATCCGCAGCTGGCGGTGAAGGAACTGGAGCGGTGTGCCGCGAAGGGCGCCACCACCTTCGCGTTCTCGGAGAACCCCGCCCCGCTGGGCCTGCCGACGATCCACGATCCGGGCGGCTACTGGGATCCGGTGATGGCCGCGGCCAACGATCTGGACCTGGTCGTATCCATGCATGTCGGTTCGTCGTCGACGGTTCCGCAGATCTCGAAGGACGCCCCGTTCCTGGCGAACCTGGCCTGGGGTGCGACCCGGACCTCCGGCGCGATGCTGTCCTGGTTGTTCAGCGGGATGTTCCAGCGCTTCCCCAACCTCAAGATCGCGCTGTCCGAGGGCGAGATCGGCTGGATGCCGTACTTCCTGGAACGCGCCGAGCAGGTTCTGGACAAACAACGGCACTGGGTGAAGCGGGGTATGAACTGGGGCGACCACGCCGGGAGCCGGGGCGTGGACCTCGACACCCTCGACATCCGCCAGACCTTCCGCGACCACATCTTCGGCTGCTTCATCGAGGACACCCACGGTATCGCGAGCATCGCCGAAATCGGCGAGAACAACATCATGTGCGAAACCGATTACCCGCATTCGGATTCCACGTGGCCGAACTGCATCGATGCGGTCAAGAAGCAGATCGATCACCTCCCGGAGGCGACGCAGTACAAGATCCTGCGCGGTAACGCCGAACGGCTCTACCGGTTCACCCCGGCTCAGCCGCCGGCCCGGGCAGCGGGCTGAGATGCCGGGCTGGAGTGTCACGGTCGACCGGACACGCTGCCTCGGCTGCGGGGTCTGCGCGGCGTACGCGCCGGGCAGTTTCACCCAGGACGACGAGGGGCTGGCGGTGCTGTGCGAGCCGCCGGCCGATTCGCTGGAGCAGATCCGGACAGCCGTCGACAGCTGCCCGACCGGGGCGCTGAGCCTGGCGATCACCGATATCGCCGTTACCGAACGAGAAGGGTGAGCCACGTGCTGCTCGAAGGAAAGACCGCGGTGGTCACCGGCGCCGGATCCGGCGTCGGTGCCGCCTCGGCACAGCGATTCGCCGAAGAAGGCGCCGCGGTGGTCTGCGCCGATATCCGGTTCGATCACGCGAAGGAGACCGTGCGCCGGATCGAGGCCGCCGGCGGCGTCGCGGTCGCGGTCGAAACCGATGTGACGCGGGAAAAGGATGTCGCCGCCCTGATCACCACGGCGGCCGACCAGTACGGACATGTCGATATCGTCTTCAACAATGTCGGTATCCCGACACCGCGGCTGGGTGCGGCGCTCGAGGACCACACCTTCCAGGATTTCCAGCGCCTGGTCTCGGTGAATATCGGCGGGGTATTTCTCGGCTGCACCTACGCTGTACTCCAGTTCAAACGGCAGGGCAGCGGCGGCGTCATCCTCAACACCGGGTCGGTCGCGGGCCTGGTCGCCTGGGGCGGCGCCGTCTACGCCGCGACCAAAGGCGCCGTGCACCAGCTCACCAAGGCAGTGGCGATCGAGGGCGCGCCCTTCGGAATCCGCGCCAATGCACTCTGCCCGGCCGGGATGCCCTATACCGGTTTCATGGCGGCCGGCGGTGTCGAGGACAGCGCCGAGATGACCGCGAAGATGGCCGAACGCACCGCCGCCAACCATCCACTGGGCCGGCCGATCACGGCCGGGGACTGTGCGGAGGCCGCGGTATTCCTGGTATCCGAGCGCGCCGCGAACATCACCGGAGTCCTGTTTCCGGTCGACGGCGGCTATGTGGCGAGGTGAATCGATGAATCCTGCACCAACACTCGATCGCGACCGGGTGCGCGAATTGTTCGACCTCCGCGGCGCCTATCTGGCGCAGACCGGAGGCGGGTACCGCGACGACCCCTACCCCGTATGGCATCGGCTCCGCGCCGAGGCCGAGGTGCATCCGGGCACCGTGCACGAACTGACCGGGTATCCGGGCCCGGCGGCGTTCAGCGGATTGCCGCAGCCCGACCGTCCGCACTTCTCGGCTTTCAGTTTCGCCGCCTGTGATACCGCCTACCGCAACCCCGACATCTTCGCCTCCGCACCGGCCCCGGTCGACCCCAACGAGGGCAAGCTCGATGCCCTCAACAGCATGATCTCGATGAACGGGGCCCAGCACCGGCGCTACCGGGCACTCGTCCAGCCGTCGTTCGTGCCCGCGAAGGCGCAATGGTGGATCCGCAACTGGATCGAGCAGACCGTGCACCAGCTGATCGACGGGTTCGCCGCCGACGGCCGCGCCGAACTGAACGTCGATTTCTGCGCGGCCATCCCGGTGCTGACGATCACCGGCAGCTTCGGGGTTCCCGTCGAGCAGGCACTCGAGTTCCGGGCGGCACTCGGCCGGCCGGAGGCGGTGGTCGAGCTGATCCGGCCGATCGTCGCGCAACGCCGGAAGGAGCCGCGCGACGACCTCATCAGTGTGCTCGTCGAAGCCGAACTGAAAGGCGAGGACGGTAGGACGCAGCGGCTCACCGATGCGGAGATCCACTCTTTCGTCGTCCTGCTGCTGGCGGCCGGATCCGGTACCACCTGGAAGCAGATGGGGATCACGCTGACGGCGCTGCTGCAGCGCCCGGAGGTACTCGCCGCGGTCGCGGCGGACCGCGCCCTGCTGCGACCTGCCATCGACGAGGCACTGCGCTGGACACCGACCGATCCCATGTTCTCCCGGTACGTCACCCGCGATACCGAACTACAGGGCGTACACCTGCCCGCGGGCTCGGTGCTGCACCTGTGCATCGGCGCGGCGAACCGGGACCCCGCACGCTGGGACGACCCGGACGAATACGACATCACCCGGCGCCTGCGGCCCTCTTTCGCATTCGGCGGCGGCGCCCACGCCTGCCTGGGCATGCATGTCGCGAAGGCCGAGATGACGACCGGCATCGGCGCCTTGCTCGACCGGCTGCCGAATCTGCGGGCCGACCCGGATGCCGAACCCACTCGCTTCATCGGCATGTACGAGCGCGGGCCCACCGAGATACCCGTGGTTTTCGGCTGAACCGCCCTGGAATGAGGAGAGAGTCGATGAACGAACCCGGTTACCGGCCGCCGGACCTGAGCCTGGTCGGCGCCACCCACGTCGCCCGCTACCGGGAAACCGGCGGCGAGGTGGGCTACGAATGGAACGGCACCCATATCCTGCTGCTCACCACCACCGGGCGGAAATCCGGCCGGCCGCGGACGTCGGCGCTGATTTACGGCCGCGACGGCGCGGATTACCTGGTAGTGGCCTCGGCCGGCGGTTCCGCCAAGCATCCGGCGTGGTATCTGAACCTGCAGGCGAATCCCGCGGCGGAGGTCCAGATCAAGGCGGAGCGGATCCGGGTGACCGCCCGCACCGCGGCCACGGCGGAGCGGGAGCGCCTGTGGGGACTCGCCACGGAATACTGGCCCAACTACGACGTCTATCAGTCACGTACCAGCCGGGTTATCCCGCTCGTCGTGCTCAGCCCGTCGTGATAGGACTGCAGGCGTGTCCACTTCCAAGAGGCCCGACCGGCCCGACGTCCCGATCACGTCCCCGCCCTTGTGGGCCGATCGCGCCGCGGATCAATCGCAGTCGGTGCGCCGGTCGCGGGCGCGCACCATCGAGCAGGCGCAGGCGATCGTCGCGGCCGCACAACGGTTGATCGAGGAGAAGGGGTCCGCGTTCACGACGCAGGAATTGTCGAAGGAGGCGGGGATCGCCCTGCAAACCTTCTACCGGCATTTCCCCAGTAAGGATCATCTGCTCCTCGCCGTCCTCGAGGATGTGATCTCGGACCGGATGGCGGAGATGGCGGCGGCCGCGAGCGAGTTACCGGATCCGGTGGCGCGCTTGCGCTTCTACATTCTCGCGGCGTTGCGCTCGCTGCGTACCGAGGACGGTGGAACGGCAAGGCAATTCATCACCTCCGAGCACTGGCGGCTCTATCAGATATTTCCGGAGGAAATGGCGCAGATCAATCAACCGTTCGCCGGACTGGTCGAGCGCGAGCTACGGGCAGCGGCCGAAGCGGGACTGTTACGCCCGAACGACCCGGCCGCCGACGCCTGGCTGGCGGTGAACCTGGTGATGTCGGTGTACCACCATTTCGCGTACGCGCCGCGCGAGAACATCGAGGCCGTCACCGAACAATTGTGGGCATTCTGTTCGACCGCTTTCGGCGGTCGTCCACCTGATGAGTAACGGGGCACAGCAATGAAGCAAGCGCCGGTTTTTCCCAAAGGCCGTGATCTGGAGACCACCGCCACGATTCTGCAGGCGTGGCTGGCGGCACGGTCCGCGGTCACCGCCGTCGAGATCGACGATCCGGCCTACCCGCAGGGCGCGGGGGTATCCAACGAAACCGTCTTCCTCCGGCTGCATACCGCGCGCGGAGTAGAACAGGTGGTGCTGCGGGTCGCGCCCGCGGCCGAGCACCAGATGTTTCTCGATCCGCGCTTCCGGATCCAGCACGATATCCTCGTCGCCCTGCGCCGGCACAGTACCGTGCGGGTCGCCGAACCGCTGTGGCTGGAAGAGGACCCGTCGGTGCTCGGCCGGCCGTTCTACCTGATGCGCCGGGTCAGCGGTGCGGTGCCGGTGAGTATGCCCGTCTACAACTCGGCCGGGTTCCTCGCGCAGGCCTCCCGCACCCAGCGGCGGACACTGTGGGAGGACGCGATGGGCCAGCTGGCCGCGATCCACCGGGTGCCCGTCGACGCCGTCGGTTTCGTCGACCGTCCCGAATACGGTAGCGCGGGCAATCAGCAGCAACTCGGCTATTGGACCGCCCAGGCACACTGGACGCTCGAGGACGATATTCCGGAAGTGGTCCGCACGCTGTTGCAGTGGCTCACCGACAACCGGCCGGCGGATTCCGTCCCGGGCCTGTCGTGGGGTGATGCCCGGATCGGCAATATCGCCTTCGGCCCCGACTTCCGGGTTACCGCGGTCATGGACTGGGAGCAGGCGTCGCTGGCCGGTCCGGTTGCTGATCTCGCCTGGTGGCTGGTGTTCGACGACGCCCACAGCACGGGGTTGGACGTCCCCCGGCTCGACGGCCTCGGCACCCGGGACGAGACGATCGAGCTCTGGCAGGACCTGACCGGGTTACGGGCCGTCGATCTGCACTGGCACGAGGTATTCGCCTGTGTCAAAGCCGGTCTGCTCAGTCTCCGCACCCGGCGTGTGCTCCGGCTGCCACCGGTCGACACCGGCACCCGGCGGTACTCATTTCTGCGGCGCGCCTGCGAACTGGTGGGGATTCCCGAACCTCAGGAGGGCTTGTGACCACAACAGCCGGGCCCGCGCCGTTCGACGAAGCGGTCGTCCTGTCGCCCGAATGGCTCACCGGTGTACTGGACAGCGGTTCCGGTGCGATCCCGGTCGCCACCGAAGTGGTCGAGCGGATCGAAACGGTCGCCACCAAACTCCGTTTCCGCGTGACCTACTCCGGGCCGGCCGGGACTCCCCCGGCACTGTGCGCCAAGGGTTACTTCAACCCGGCGCACCGGCGCGGTTCGCGCGCCGAGGCCGATTTCTACCGGCTGCCGGCGCGGCGTCTGCCGGTACGCACACCGCCGTGCGTACACGCCGCCGTGGACGAGACGACCGGCCACGCGCTGGTGCTCATGCACGATCTCGTCGAGGTGGGCGCCCGGTTCCTCGATCCGCTGGTGGGATACAGCCCCGACCGGGCCGCGGGAACGCTCGACCAGCTCGCCGCCCTGCACGCGGCGACCTGGGGCAGCCGGGAGTACGACATGTTCCCGCCGCGGCTGGCCTCGCTCGCCGGGCATATGACCCCCGAAAAGCTCCAGCCGTTGCTGGACGACGGCCGGGCCGGCGGTATCCCGGACCCTGTGCGGCGCGCGGACCGGCTGCTGGCGGCCATGGCCGCGATGGATACCCTGGGCGCCGCGTCCACGCGGTGCCTGGTCCATGGTGATCTGCATGCCGGCAATATCTACGAAATGCCCGACGGCAGCCCGGGTCTCATCGACTGGCAGGTCGTCCAGTGCGGCCACTGGGCGCAGGATGTCGCCTACCACCTGGCGACCGTCCTGCATCCCGGCGACCTCGCCGGTACCGAACGCGCCCTGCTCGACCACTACCTCGACCGGCTGGCCGGGTACGGCGTCGAACCGCCGGATCGAGAGCATGCTTGGTGGATGTACCGGGCGCATCTGCCGTACGGGTTCTACCTGTGGTCGATGACCCGAGCGGTGGACCGCCCGATCATCGAACATCTCACCGGCCGGCTCGCCACGGCGGTCGCCCGGCACGATAGCTTCGGTCTCCTCGGAGTCTGATCGCGAGGAGAAGATGAGGGGGGGGGGGGGGGGAGGAACAAAAAACAAGCCCCGCACCCCCCACCGGCCCCACACCCCCAAGAGAAGCATAAACCCGTCGAAGATAAGAACACCAGAATAGAGGTAGTCGCGAGCGCCCGCGCTGACCCCCGACACCACGAAAAACA